>CAVQZU010000081.1:0-10214 GCA_963718485.1 uncultured Acidobacteriota bacterium | reverse complement strand
CAGCCTTGTGGCTTCAGAGGATGAGCGCGCCCGTCAGAGGAAACCAATTCGACCTCCGTTCCGCGAGTGATTTCGCCAATCTCGGTCAATTCTGCAAAGCCCGGAGCCTTTGGCAAGGCACTGGTTTTAGAAGCCGGCACGGTGAACAGTAGCTCGTAGTCCTCACCGCCATGCAGGGCCATGGACAGCGGATCAAGGTTCGCTCCCGCGAGTTTTGGAATGGTGGGAATCTGCACAGCCGGAATCCTGGAGATCATCAGACGCGCCCCGACTTGGCTTGAACCACACAAGCGGTGCAGGTCGGTTGAGAGCCCGTCCGAGATATCCATCATGGCGGATGCCAGGCGCTTGCGGGCAAGCCAAGCGCCCAGCTCCAGGCGAACTTCCGGGTAAAGGTGGGCCTGCAGCAGGGGGCCATATTTTGCCTTGCGGCCGAGGCCATGGCGCATGAGCTCTAAACCGAGCGCTGCCCGTCCGAGCCTGCCGCTGACATATATATGGTCACCCGGGCGAGCACCTCGCCGGGCAATGGCATGTCCTTTTTCAATTTCGCCAAGGACCGTCAGGCTGATCGAGACCAACGGGAACTGCGTTGTGTCCCCACCGGCAAGGCGGATGCCAAGCCGCCGGGCGGCCCTGCCCATGCCCTGCAAGAATCGGTCCAGCCAGGCCCCGGTCCGGTTCGCAGGAAGGGCCAGCGTTAATAGAAACAGAGTGGGAGTGGCACCCATGGCGGCTAAGTCGCTGGTTGCCCGGACCAAGGACTTGTAGCCGACCGAATCGGGAGGGTAGGTATCGGAGAGAAAGTGAATACCCTCCATGAAGGCATCGCAACTTAGAACCCAATCGAGGTTCGCTGTGGGTGAAAGGACGGCGCCGTCATCGCCGATTCCCAAAACGACCTTGTTTCGGTGCAAGCCCCGAGAAGCGGGGCTTTTGATCGAAGGTATCGTGGCCGTAATCCGCTCGATCAGTTGTACTTCCCTGTACATCTTCTGTTCTTTTGTCCAGTTGGCGCGGTATTCGCTTTTCAGGTAAGCTGACTATAGAAATTCGGCCACGCTCGATTATAGAGTGGTCGAGGGAGAAGAAGCGAGGCCTGGCCGCCCCTTGGCAAAAGGGACGAATTGGGGTTGACGCCAGGATTATCGGTCGTTAGAATCCCCTCCGGTTTCGAACCAGGGCTCTCGGTTCAAACCGTAGATCACTCGAAGACGATCGGCTTGCTGCGAGAGGGGCCTCTTGCGGCGTTCATTCAGCCGAGCAGTTTCATTCGGACGAAAAACGATGAAGGGCAAATCCTATACGTTTTTTATTGCCTCGAGCGCCTCCGGCGGGATGCGGAGAATGCGCGTTCCCTTCTACGTCCTGCACCTACTGATGGCACTGGTAGTCGTAGGCGGGATCACGGTAATCGCCGGCATGGGTTCCTATTCGCGGATGCTCTGGAAGGCCACCAATTACAATTCGCTTCGCCGCGATCAGGACAATCTGAAGCAGCAATACGTGCAGCTGCAGACGCAGGTGAAAGACAGCAATCAGCGCCTCTCATCGCTGCAGTCGCTGGCAGGCGAAGTTGCCGTGGCCTACGGCTTCACCCGCTTCCGGCAGAATCCGTTCGGGATGAGCGATAGCGGCGCGGCTCCCGATGAGCAGTTCCAGCAATCGCTGGATGAATTCAGCTACCTTGAGCACAACGTGGCGATGGTATCAATGCCTGTGAATGGTTTGCGTCTGCTTCCGGCGGCGCAATTCACGAGCCTGGGGATTGCTCCTGCCCTGTGGCCCGTGGTCGGTGAGATCACTGGACATTTTGGCGAACGCCTGGATCCGTTCAGCGGTGAGGGTGCCTTCCACGCCGGAATAGATATCGCTTCGCACTATGGCGACGTGGTGCGGGCCACCGCCGACGGTATCATTTCTGAAGCCGACAGTTCGCGCAGCGGCTACGGGCGGCTGGTCGTGATCGACCATGGCTTCGGCGTCAGCACGTTTTATGGACATCTTTCCGCGTTCAAAACGCAGGTCGGCACTCACGTGAAGGCCGGCGATGTAATTGGCCTCGAAGGCCAGAGCGGACGCTCGACTGGTCCTCATGTGCACTACGAAGTTCGGATTTATAACACCCCCGTCAATCCCTGGCGCTATCTGAAGAACATCAATCCGGGCGCGACCGTCGCGGGCAACAACACTCCGCGCACCGCTGGCGACTAGCTTCCATTTCTTAGCAGCAGGTTGATGAGCTTTGCTGCTTCCTCGAGTACGGGCCAGGCTTCCTCTGATCGGCACCTATAGTGGGACTGATTTGCCGCGGCAGAGCCCCCGGGATCGCCCAACCTGTCAAGACGCAACTCCACAGCGAAGCGCACCCAGCGGTCTTGCGGCCAGGCGCGAGATATCTTGGCTCGGTGCGAGGCTTTCGATCTGCAGAGAATTATGAAAGTTGGCCGGCCAGTCAGGGAAGCAGTGCCAGAGAGGCGACCCCTGCAACTTTCGCAGCGCTTCCACATCATAGGCAACCGCGGTTGTGTCTTTCGGGAGTTGGCTGATCAGTTCCCTGGTATGTTCAGGCGAAGTCAAGAGTTGCGATGTGCCGGCGGATTTGTTCTGCGGCGCCGCGCTCATAGTAAAGCTAAATCCCGGCGCCTCCCGAGACAGCAGCAACCGCGGGCACCGCGATCGCTCATTTGGCAGAACACGGTGGCATGCGACAAAGCCAGCCTCTGCTAGCGTAATCGATAAAGCGAGTAGCGCGATGATGGCTCACCGCCACGGGCGGGCAACCCGAGTCCTCGGGGCCCGCCTCGAATGAGCAAGCGGGCGCCCAACTGTTTTGGCCGCGGTTGAACACCAGCGTCTTTTCCAAGGGAGGGAGTGATCGGCATCGTTCCGCACAGATTGCTCTTCGCCTGTTGGCTGGCGATGGCCCTGAACGCCGCGACATTCGGGCAAGCGCCATCGGCGCCCTCTGGCAGAACGAGCGAGCCGGCCGTCAGCTCGGCGACGCCTTCGGTTGAAGAGATCATCGCTCGTTACGAGCAGGCCGTGGGCGGCAGGGCAGCCTGGCAGAGGCTGAAATCGCGGGTGTCCCTGGGAACAATTGAGGTGCCCTCGGCTAAGCTTTCCGGAACGGTCGTAATCCATGAAAAGGCGCCCAGCAAGATTTTGACGATCATCATTATTTCCGGCTCGGTGTTCCGGCAGGGTTTCGATGGCAGTGTCGGTTGGGCCGAGGATCCGCAGGACGGTTTGCGCGAGCAATCGGGGGCGGAACTGGCAGAGGCCAAGCGGCAGTCAGATTTCTACAGCCCACTCGACCTTCGCGAGCACTATGCAAAGCTCACCTTTGCCGGCGCCGAAAAGGTGGGCGACCAGGACACGCTCACGCTCGAAGCGGCGTTGCCCGAAGGCGGGCCGCCCGACAAATTATACTTCGACGCCAAGACCGGGCTTCCGGTAAGGCTCCTTGGCCAGCACCATTCACCGGATGGAGTCGCGCAATTTCAAGAGGATTTCGGGGATTATCGCGAGGTGGACGGTGTCACGCTGCCTTTCATGATCGCACAGGCCGGAGGCCCGTCCTCCTTTGTGGTGAAGATCAGCGAGGTGCGGCATAACGTTGAACTGCAAGATGGCGAATTCGCAAAGCCTGCTGTACAATAGAACACTCCGGTGCTTGAATAACGAATGAAGGGCTGTGCACTGGCAAAGGGTTTGCCGGGCCGCAAACCTTGCTTGCAATTGAATTGCCGGTGTGATACTTTCGCTCGGTTTGAGCAGGGCTGGCGTAGCTCAGTTGGTAGAGCATCTGATTTGTAATCAGAGGGTCGGGGGTTCAAATCCCTCCGCCAGCTGGGATCTGAGGGACCGGGATTTTTGCGGTAGGATGCGGACGGATTCCTCGCAAAGAAAACGCTGGGGCTGGTGTCTTCGGACACGAGCCTTTTCTGCATTGCAGAGTAACCCCGTAGAGCAGTCCGGTTCAGTTCTGGCTTGCTTCGTGGGACGCGACGGTTGTGTCCTGAAGGGTTTTCACCGGACGGGTGGGTGAGTGGCTAAAACCAGCAGACTGTAAATCTGCCGCTCCTTGCGGGCTACGGAGGTTCGAATCCTCCCCCGTCCACCATCGTCTGAGGCGAATCGCGGGATGCGGCACAGGACGCGATTTTTGCTCCCGGGCTGCGCTCCCCATCATCGGCGGGCTCATGGGAAGCGCGGCAAAGGCGAAATGGCAGAGGGAGACCGGGTCGGGCCTGGGTAGCTCAGTTGGTAGAGCGCGTCCTTGGTAAGGACGAGGTCACCGGTTCAATCCCGGTCCCAGGCTCCAGGTACCACGAAGTAAGGTGAGAAGGTTGCCGTTTTGGTTGGCGTGAGCGGGGGTAACTCAGTGGTAGAGTCTCTGCCTTCCAAGCAGATGGTCGCGGGTTCGAGTCCCGTCCCCCGCTCCAGACAGCTCGGCGCGGCCCTCGGGATTCAGGCGTTCTCATTGCTTCGGCGGACATTCACAGAGCTTTTCTAGCAGGCGAGGGTGATTCGAGATGGCGAAGGAGAAATTCGAGCGCGTAAAGCCGCACGTAAACGTGGGGACGATTGGGCACATCGACCACGGCAAGACGACGCTGACGGCGGCGATCACCAAGGTGCTGTCGAAGCACAACCCGAAAGTATCGTTTCGGGCGTTTGATTCGATTGATAATGCTCCGGAAGAGCGGGAGCGGGGAATCACCATCGCGGTGTCGCACGTGGAGTATGAGACAGCCAACCGACATTACGCGCATATCGACTGCCCGGGGCACGCCGACTACGTGAAAAACATGATCACCGGTGCAGCGCAGATGGACGGAGCGATCCTGGTGGTGGCGGCAACCGATGGGCCGATGCCGCAGACGCGGGAGCACATTTTGCTGGCGCGGCAGGTAGGGGTGCCGGCGATTGTGGTCTTTCTGAACAAGTGCGACATGGTGGATGATCCGGAGCTGCTCGAGCTGGTGGAGTTGGAGGTGCGCGAGTTGCTCAAGAGCTATCAGTTTCCGGGCGACACGATTCCGGTGGTCCGGGGCTCGGCGCTGAAGGCGCTGGAAGGCGATGAGAAGTGGGAGAAGTCGGTGCTGGAGCTGATGGAGGCGGTGGACAAGAACATACCGCTGCCGCAGCGCGATGTGGACAAGCCGTTTGCCATGCCGATCGAGGACATTTTCTCGATCTCCGGCCGGGGCACGGTGGTGACCGGACGGATTGAGCGCGGCAAGGTGAAGGTGGGCGAAGAAGTGGAGATTGTGGGCTTCCGTCCGACGATGAAGAAGACGGTGACGGGCGTTGAAATGTTCCGCAAGCTGCTCGATGAAGGGATGGCAGGGGACAACGTGGGGCTGCTGCTGCGCGGCACCGAGAAGGATGAAGTGGAGCGCGGGCAGGTGTTGAGCAAGCCCGGATCGATCACCCCGCACACCAAGTTCAAAGCCGAAGCCTACGTATTGACCAAAGAAGAAGGCGGGCGGCACACGCCGTTTTTCACCGGCTACCGGCCGCAGTTCTACTTCCGGACAACCGACGTCACCGGAGATGTCAAGCTGCCCCAGGGAGTGGAGATGGTGATGCCGGGAGACAACGTGTCGGCGGAGATCACGCTGATCACACCGGTGGCGCTTGAAAAAGGGCTGCGCTTTGCGATTCGCGAAGGCGGCCATACCGTCGGCGCCGGAGCCGTCGCGGAGATTATCGAGTAAACGACCATGCGAGAAATCATCACACTTCAGTGCAACGATTGCAAAAACCGGAACTACACAACCACTAAGAACCGGAAAAAGCATCAGGACCGGCTCGAAACGCAGAAGTTCTGCAACACGTGCCGGAAGCACACCGCGCACAAAGAAGTGAAGTAGGGCCGGCACAGATTCAGGGGAGTAGGTTCAACGGTAGACCGCCGGTCTCCAAAACCGGATGTGGGGGTTCAAATCCCTCCTCCCCTGCCAGCTCTATTGGGCAGAGACCAACGGTTGAGACGAATTGAATTTGCAGGGGCGAGGCGGTCGACGGAATGGCGCAGGCGGCGAAATTGAATCGAGAAGAGGACCAGCATCGAGTCAGCGGATTTTCCCTGATGTCGCCGGTGGAAAAGGCCTCCGAGTCGTTCAAGCGGCTGAGAAGTTTTTTCCACGACGTGCGCGTCGAAATGAAGCAGGTCAACTGGCCGTCGCGGCTCGACGTGTGGTCGACCACGATCGTGGTGATTGTAACGGTTGCTTTTTTTGCTTTGTTCTTTTTTTTCACCGATTCGCTACTGAGCAAAGCAGAGGACTGGTTATTCCACGTTGTTAAACACTGAAGGAAGCGCAATGCCGAAGCATTGGTACATCGTGCACACCTACTCGGGGTTTGAGAAAAAGGTGAAGGAAAGCCTCGAGGGCCGCGTGGCGGCGTTCGGACTGACCGACAAGATCGGCCAGATCGTCATCCCGACCGAGTCGGTGGTGGAAGTGCGCGGCGGCAAAAAGGTGATTTCACCGCGCATGTGCTACCCGGGATACGTGCTCGTTGAAATGGACATGGACGATTACACCTGGCATGTGGTGCGCTCAACGCCGCGGGTTACCGGGTTTGTGGGGTCCGGGCAGACGCCTTCTCCGCTGAGCGAAGAGGAAGTGCAGAACATTTTGAATCGCGCCACCACCACGGCGGAAAAGCCCAAACCGAAACTGTCGTTTGAGCGCGGCGAGAAGGTTCGAATCGGCGAAGGGCCCTTCGCGAATTTTACCGGGGTGGTCGAGGAAGTGAACTCCGACCGCAGCACGCTGAAGGTGTCGGTCACGATTTTTGGGCGCTCCACGCCGGTAGAGCTGGATTTTGCGCAGGTCGAGAAGGTCGCCTAAGACACCCTTGGGCCGTCGCGCCGGGCAAAGCAAGGAACAGATAAAGAAACAGCTAGAGGACAACAGCGAATGGCCAAGAAAATTCAATCTACGGTGAAGCTGCAATTGCCGGCCGCCAAAGCCACACCGGCGCCTCCGGTGGGCACAGCACTTGGCCCGCACGGCGTGAATATCATGGATTTCGTCAAGCAGTTCAACGCCAAGACCGCCAAAGAGCCAGACGGGATGATCATTCCGGTGCTGGTCACGATTTACAGCGACCGCACCTTCACCTTTATTCTGAAGACGCCTCCGGCGTCCGAGCTCCTGAAGCGCGCCGCGGGAATCGTGAAGGGGTCGCCCGAGCCCAACCGCAACAAAGTGGCCAAGGTTACCCGCAAGCAGGTCGAAGAGATCGCCAAGATGAAGCTGCCTGACCTGAACACGCTGAAGCTTGATTCGGCGATCCGTTCCATCATGGGTACTGCCCGCAACATGGGCATCGAAGTCGAAGGCTAGGAGCAGAACGATGGGCCGCAGCGCAAAAGTAGGGGGAAAGAATATCGATCGCGCGAGAAAGCTCGTGGAAGCGCGTCCATACCGGCTGGAAGAGGCCGCCGAAGTGCTTCGCAAAGCGCACTTCGTGAAATTCGACGAGACCGTGGAACTGGTCTTGAACCTGGGCGTCGACCCCAAGCAGTCTGACCAGATGGTCCGCGGCACGGTGGTGCTGCCGCACGGACTGGGAAAATCAAAGCGCGTGCTGGTGATCGCGAGCGGCGAAAAGGTGCGCGAGGCCCAGGACGCGGGCGCCGATTTTGTGGGCGGCGACGAAATCGTGCAGAAGATTCAGGAAGGCTGGACCGATTACGATGCGGTGATCGCCACGCCGGACATGATGCGCTCGGCCGGACGGCTGGGCAAGGTGCTTGGTCCGCGAGGGCTGATGCCGAATCCTAAGACCGGGACGGTGACCTTCGAAGTTGCCAAAGCGATCCAGGAGATCAAGGCCGGTAAGGTCGAGTTCCGCTTGGACAAGACCGGCATCATTCACTCGCCCGTGGGAAAGATCAGTTTTTCGGCAAAGCAGCTGGCCGGCAACGCGCAGTCACTTTTGGCGGCGGTGATCAAGGCCAAGCCCGCGGCGGCCAAGGGCAAGTACATCAAGAGAATTACCTTAACCTCAACGATGGGGCCGGGGGTTCAGATCGATCCGCTCGAGGCCGATGAATCGGTAGCGGTGGCTGCTTAACAAGGGGAACCGGGGCATGAAGAAGAAGGCTGAGAAAAAGGCGCAGGCCGAGGAGCTTCACGCGGAGCTAACCAATGTCGCGACGGTGATCCTGTCGACGTTTCAAGGAATCACCGTCGAGCAGGATACCCAGCTGCGCCGCACGGTCGAAGCGGCCGGAGGCAGATACCAGGTGGTGAAGAATACGGTCGCCGAGCGCGCGGCCCAGGGAACACCGCCCGAGAACCTGCTCAAGAATCTGAAGGGCACCAATTCGATCGCCTACACCAAGACCGATCCGGTGGCGCTCGCCAAGATTCTGACCAAGGTGGCCAAGGACACTCCGGCGTTTCAGTTTCGCGCCGGATGGGTGGAAGGCCGGGTTATCTCCATCCAGGAGATCGGCCAGCTGGCCACGCTTCCGAGCAAGGAAGAACTGATCAGCAAGGTCATGTTCCTGCTGAATGCGCCGGCGCAGCGGGTGGCCACGGCGCTGGCCGCCCTGCCGCGCAATCTCGCCGTGGTCACAAGCGAAGCGGTGAAGGCGAACAAGTTTGGCGGTTCGGGCAGCGAGGCGCCGGCGCCGGAAACAACTTAGTTCAACGATTTTCTCATCTTAGGGAGGATAGGAACGCAATGGCTAGCAAAGTGGAAGGGATTCTGGAAGAAATCAAGGGCTTGACTCTGCTCGAAGCTTCCGACTTGGTCAAGAAGATGGAAGAGACTTTCGGGGTTTCAGCGGCCGCGGCGGCGCCGATGGTCATGGCTGGTGGCGCAGCAGGGGCTGGCGCGGCCCCGGTGGAGGAGAAGACCGAATTCACCGTCGTCCTCACCGAGGTGGGCGCCAACAAGATCAACGTGATCAAGGCGGTCCGGGAAGTGACCAGCCTGGGCTTGAAAGAGGCCAAGGATCTGGTCGATGGCGCGCCCAAGACCGTCAAGGACGGTGTGAACAAGGAAGAAGCGGCGACCATCAAGAAGAAGTTCGAGGACGCTGGAGCCAAGGTCGAGATCAAGTAGTGGCCCGCGGCGTAGAAACGCCGGGCTGCCGGGAGATCGCGCACGCGCGTGCTCCTTTGTGGAATTCAGAACCTTAAAACAAGTCCTTCCCGGACCGACGGGGCGGGTGTCTGCCGCTGCGTCCTTTCCGGCTTGCCCTGAAGAGGAAAACTAATGAGCAATCGTAATGGTAATCGCGTCGTTCGGGAACGCGAGCGGCTGGATTTTGCCAAAATCAAGACGGCGGTCCAGATCCCGAACCTGATCGACGTCCAGAAAAAATCCTATCAGCGGTTCCTGCAGATGGATCTGCTGCCGAGCGAGCGGGAAGATGCCGGCCTGCAGTCGGTGTTCGCCTCGGTGTTTCCGATCCAGGACTTCCGCGGCCTCTCGCAGCTCGATTTCGTCGACTACGCGATCGGCAACTGGGAATGCAAGTGCGGCCATTTGCGCGGCCTGCATCACTTGCGCGCCACCTGCCGGAATTGCGGCGCCTCGGTTGTAACCAACCCTTACAAAACCGGCGATGTGCTCTGCGCGAAGTGCGGCACCTTCAACAAGAACACGCCCACGTTCTGCAACAAGTGCGGCGACCCTGTCACTCTGCAGCTCAAGTACGACGTGACCGAGTGCGAAGAGCGCGGCATGACCTATTCAGCTCCGCTCAAGGTCACCATCCGGCTGACCATCTATGACAAAGATCCCGATACCGGGGCGAAGTCCATTCGCGACATCAAGGAGCAGGAAGTATTCTTCGGCGACATACCGCTGATGACCGAGAACGGCACCTTTGTCATCAACGGCACCGAGCGGGTGATCGTCAGCCAGTTGCACCGCTCGCCGGGCGTTTTCTTTGAGACCGCCAACAACCGCAGCTACTTCCTTGGAAAGATCATTCCCTACCGCGGCTCGTGGGTGATTCGAGTACGACACCAAGAACATTCTGTATGTCCGCATCGACCGCAAGCGCAAGTTCCTGGGCTCGATTTTCCTGCGCGCGCTCGGAATGAAGTCCAACGAAGAAATTCTGCGGACCTTCTACCAGGTCGAGCGCATCACCTTGCGGGATGGCGAGATGTTCTTAAACGTCTCAGAGAGCCTGATCGACCGCAAGCTCAGCCGGGAGATAGAAAATA
>CAVQZU010000080.1:0-6080 GCA_963718485.1 uncultured Acidobacteriota bacterium | reverse complement strand
TTCCCATCGTGTTCTTCGTGATCTTCATGCTGCTATACATGGTCTTTCACTCGGTCACAGAGGCCATGGTGCTTATTTTCCCGACGGTCTATGCGATGACCGGGGGTCTCATCCTTCAGTGGTTGCTCAATTACAACTTCAGCGTTGCCGTGTGGGTTGGGTACATCGCACTCTTCGGCATTGCCGTCGAGACGGGCGTGGTTATGGTTGTGTACCTGCACGAAGCTCTTGATCGTCGCCTAGCGACAGGCATCCCTCTCAAGCATGAAGACATCGAGGCAGCCGCAATTGAAGGAGCAGTTCAGCGCCTACGCCCCAAACTGATGACCGTCTTCGCGGTTCTCGCCAGTCTGGTTCCGATTCTTTGGGAAACGGGTATCGGCTCAGACGTGATGAAGCCAATCGCCGCGCCTATCGTGGGCGGAATGATTACCTCAACCATTCACGTGCTGATCCTGGTCCCTGTGTTTTTCGCGCTTATGAAGGAGCGCGCGCTTCGACGTGGAACGCTATAGCGGCATTCAAAGATCGGAGAATTTGTATAAGTCGCATGACCTTGTTGCTGTTTTGGCAAGAAATCAAAAAAGGAGAAATAGATGAAACGGATAGCATTGGCTCTGGTGGGAACGTTACTGATAGCCGGTCTGAGCTTTGCGGCTCCGAAAGATCAGACCTACACGGGCGAAATCACGGACAGTGCATGTGCGACGATGGGTTCGCACGCCGGAATGGGCAAGCCTGCTAAAGACTGTGCACTTGCTTGCATCCAGCGTGGCGCAAAGTTTGTTCTATTCAATGCTACTGCGAAAACCATCTACCAATTAGATGACCAAAAGAAGCCAGCGCAGTTTGCGGGTTCGAAAGTTGTTGTGACCGGCACTCTCGATGACTCGACAAAGATTATTCACGTTACGGGGATCAAATCTGCGTCGTAACCTGTTTCCGGGGCCGGGGCTTTTCCCGGGCTCATTCCTTTGTCCAAATCTTTGGCATTGAAGGTTGTGTTGACAGGGTCGCACGCAACCGTAGATGCTACTGTTTTACGCTTAACGGTAAGAGCGTTGCGACCTAGGGAGGGCCTCTATTGACCGCGACAAAATACATCTTGATAGCGTTCTTGTTTCTGTGCGCTGGAAATGTCTTTGCGCAGTCGGATGACAAGGAGCCTGTCGCGGTCGTGGAGCTTGGGGGAGCCACTGACTGGAGTGTCACCGAAGGCGGATCGAGCTTCGGCCCGACTGTGGCGGTCGAAGTGACGCCGATAGAGAACTGGCTAGAACTTGAGTTAGGAGTTACGCCGCTTTTTGCTCGTCACTCGACAGAATGGGATACCGACCTTTTGTTCAAGAAGCCGTGGACGCTTTCGAAGAAAGTGGAGTTCATGGTGGGCGTGGGTCCCGAATGGGTTCATGCAACGAAATACGGCATTACAACGAACTCCGTCAGCGGTGAAGCCGTGCTGGATTTCATGTTTTGGCCTTCCAGGAAGCATAGATTCGGTTGGTACCTCGAACCTGGTTACGAGTACAACTTTGGGCGGGGGCATGAACAATCGCTTGGCATAAGCGGCGGCCTATTGATAGCAATCCCATGAGGCTTGGTTAGCTCTTGGCTGCAATTTCCTCACTACGGAACAGCAGCTTTTCAAGTTGACCCAAACCAGGACGTCGACCGACTGCTTGACAGCAAGCCGTATTTCTGCAAACATCGAAATATGGCAACGCTCTCGTCGAAGAAGAATACCGAGCAGGTGGCTAAATATGCCGATATGTTCTCGGCGATTGGCACGGAACCACGACTGCGGATCATGCAATTGCTGTTATCCGCTCATCCTGACGGCTTGACTGTCGGCGAGATTCAGACCGAGTTGGACATCCCGAATTCCACGCTGTCCCATCACCTAGACAAGCTCAAGAATGAAGGACTTGTGCAAGTCCAGCGTGAGAGTACGTTCTTGCGCTATACGGCGAACACTGACGCTTTGCAAGAATTGCTGCAATTCCTTTACGCGGAATGCTGCACTCGGAATAAGGCTGTAAAGCCCCGTGACATTGTTCAGATTTGCAGATAGGAGAAACATGAGCGACACAAGCATCAGAAATGTGGTGAAAGAGAAATACGGACAAGCTGCCCTGCGAGTCACGACTGGGGGAAGCGGTTGTTGCGGAGCCACGGCATCGGACGGATTGAATTGCGATCCAATCACGTCAAATCTTTACGATGCTCTGCAAGCGAGTGAAATTCCCGCTGAGGCCATGCTGGCATCGCTAGGATGCGGCAATCCAACCGCGTTGGCAAAGCTGAATCCTGGAGAAGTGGTACTCGACTTGGGCTCGGGCGGTGGAATTGATGTTCTATTGTCGGCAAAGCGAGTCGGCGCGACAGGCAAGGCGTACGGCCTCGATATGACCGATGAAATGCTGAGCGCTCGCGAACGAGAACAAGCAGAAATCTGGGCTCGATAACGTCGAGTTCCTGAAGGGCGAGATTGAGAACATCCCACTTCCTGATAATTCCGTAGATGTTGTCATCTCAAACTGCGTCATTAATCTTTCAGCGGACAAAGACCGCGTGCTCAAGGAAGCGTTCCGCGTATTAAAGCCTGGAGGTCGTTTCGCCGTGTCCGATGTTGTGACTCGTGGCGAAATGCTGCCCGAGATACGCAGAAGTGTGCTGTTGTGGGTTGGGTGTATCGCGGGCGCACTGGAAGAGAATGAATACCGCAACAAACTATTGAATGCCGGATTTGAAAACGTCGAGATTGAACCAACCCGCATTTATAGACTGGAAGACGCCCGAGAGTTTCTTTCCGGCGAAGGCGTAGATGTGGATGCTCTCGCGGGACAGGTGGACGGTAAGTTTATGGGCGCGTTTATCCGTGCCGTAAAGCCGACCAATTCAAATGCTTGTTGTGGACCGGATTGCTGCAAGTAACGAACGAATCATGATCAAACACTATAACGTCTTGTTCCTATGCACTGGAAATTCCGCTCGTTCGATCATGGCGGAAGCCATCATGAATCGTAAAGGTAAACCGACGTTCACCGCATACAGTGCGGGAAGCCATGCCACGGGACACGTTCGTCCCGAGGCGCTGCGACAACTTGAACTTGCAAAGTTACCTACCGACGGCGCTCGCAGCAAGAATTGGGATGAGTTCGCCCGACCTGGCGCACCGGAACTTCATTTTGTGTTCACGGTCTGTGACAATGCAGCCAAAGAAGTTTGTCCCATCTGGCCAGGCCAACCCATGACTGCTCATTGGGGAGTGCCTGACCCTGCCGCCGTGGCAGGTACGCCTGAAGCAGATAGAGAAGGCATTTCGAGACGCCTTTATGATTCTCGACCGTCGAATCAGCCTGTTCTTGTGCTTACCCTTATCTAGTCTCGACGGACTCGCTATCAAGAAAGAAATTGACCGCATCGGGCACGAATGAAAATGTCGCTCGCACGCCGGGTCGTTGCGGAATTCATAGGGACGGCTTTCCTGGTGGCGGCAGTCATCGGCTCAGGCGTCATGGGTGACCGCTTGGCCAACGGCAATATCGCCTTAGCGCTCCTTGCTAACACGATTGCTACGGGGGCCGCGCTCGTGGCTCTCATCTTCGCCTTCGGCGGGATCTCTGGTGCACACTTCAATCCCGTTGTTTCCCTGATGGACGCCTTCGAGCGAGGGTTACCTTGGAAACAGACTCCTCACTATGTCATCGGTCAGGTACTCGGTGGAATCACAGGAGCCGTCGTTGCCCACCTCATGTTCGGACTCCCGCTTGTTTCCTTCTCGCGTCATGCTCGGAGCGGCCTTCCGCAAGTATTCAGTGAGTTTGTAGCAACATTCGGCCTTGTCTCCGTCATTTGGGGTTGTTCCCGGCTTCGATCCAACGCTGTTCCATTCGCTGTCGGCGCATATATCACAGCCGCCTACTGGTTCACGGCATCTACATCGTTTGCGAATCCCGCCGTCACGATTGCGCGATGTCTCAGTGACACATTCGCGGGCATTCGGCCCGCTGGATGTTCCCTGGTTTGTCGTAGCTCAATTTCTGGGGGGAATTGCAGCCACATTGCTCTTCCGCTGGCTCGTTCCTAACCTACAGGTCGGGGCT
Organism: uncultured Acidobacteriota bacterium; assembly: GCA_963718485.1. Taxonomy (GTDB): domain Bacteria; phylum Acidobacteriota; class Terriglobia; order Acidiferrales; family UBA7541; genus Palsa-295. The sequence goes on along the minus strand of CAVQZU010000080.1, from coordinate 1,974 downwards.
AAAGAAGTTCTCCTCGCCCATGGTTCTGGGCGAAACACCTAATCTTTTTTGCCATCGCTCTGTTACGGCCGACCTGAGCTGATTTCATCTAACTCCGCTTCCGTTGGACAGCGAGGAGCTTTCAACAGAACAGAGAGTGTTCTGAATTCTACGACGTCGTCCTCCTTGATCTGCATCTCCACAACTCGATGAGATTTCGGATACAAAAGGTCCCTAAGGATTTTCCCCTTACCCGCAAGATGGCGTGCGCGTAACTTGCCTCCGTTCAATAATTTCCGAACTGCACTCCCTGATATTCCGGACGATTGGTTTCCTGCCTCATAAGCACACGCGTGGGCCGATTTCGTCAGTTAATCACGGTTAGCGAGAGATGTTCATCGCACTATTCGACTGTCGATGAAGTTTTAAAACGCAGGTGAAATCGCTCGACGAAGGTCCTGAGGTTACTGGTGTCTTGCTCGGATGAAGCCACCGCGATGTAGCCGTCGGGCCTGACAAGATAAAGCGAGTCCCGCTTGAGTCCGGTCTCTTTCATGCCTTCGTTCCACTGGAAAGAATGTAATGGAAGATTTAGCGCCTGGCATTCGGTTTCGAGATCCTCTGTGCTTCGCCATACACATGTGCCTGCCAATCCAAGGAACTAAAGGCTCGAAATTATCCTGTTGCGTGACCCTGTCCAAGGCAGTCGGTCGCCGCCATGTACGTTTCCCGCGACGCCTAGGCTGAGCAGGCTGTCGGAATAATGGATGCGGATTTGAGAAATCGTGCGGAAGATCGCGTGACGGCCCAGACTGAAGCGGGTAACGACGCCGAACACGAGCGGGGCGACGATCTTCCTCGTAAACTCGCCTGCTGCTCCTTGCCCGACTAAGCCGGTAAAGGCGCGATCCGTGGTGGATACAAGCGAGCGCGCAAAACCAATGCGCTCGGGCTCGTAGGTGTCGAGAAGCGATGTGTCGGCACGGTTTTGCAGTACGTGTGCTATTTTCCAGCCGAGATTAACGGCATCGCCGATTCCTGTGTTCATGCCCTGACCGCCAGCGGGACTATGAATGTGGCCTGCATCGCCCACAAGAAAAGCGCGCCGCACCCGAACTTTGTCGGCAACGCGGTGATGGACGCGATAGGTGGAGAACCAATTCACCTCGGTCACTTTGATGTCGAGCAGCGGCTCGACTTGCGCGCGAATGTCTTCGAAGCGGAGTTTTTCCTTGTGAGACAGTTCAGGCGGTACGAGGCCGATCAAGCGCTGCATTCCGCTCGACCTCACAGGGAACATTAAAGTGAGGATGTGTTCGCCGAGGTTAATGTACAAATCCCGAGAGAAGCCGCCTGCGATCTTCACGTCCGCGACGTAGAAGAGTTGCTCGTAGGTCCCGCCCGGAAATCCGATTCCGAGAGTTTCACGCACGCAGCTTCGCGCGCCATCGCAGCCACAGATATATGTACTTTCCGCGTGCTCAACCTGGCCAGCATTTCGTTCGAGCGTGGCGCGAATGCCGTTTTCGCTCTCGGTAAAGCCGGTTAATTTCGTTTCCCATTCGACTCGACACCCCGCCTCTTCGAGCTTCCCGATCAAGAACCGTTCGTGATCGTCCTGGGGATAAGCGAGGGCAAACGGATATGGGCTGAGGCCAGCGCCCATTTCCTTGAAACTCATGGAGAGAACTTCTCGACTACCGTTGGAACCACCTTCGCGCACATGGGCCGTTTCCGCGATGAGGCCTTGTTCGATGACTTCGCGCGCGAAGCCGTATTGGCCGTAGAATTCGAGTGTCCGCGCCTGCACGACCATTGCACGTGATTCCTCGCCTGGGCCGGTGGCTTCAGAAATGATACGGCATTGGATGTTGCGGCGGGTCAGTGCCAGCGCCAAATTTAGCCCGCTGGGACCAGCGCCAACTACGAGAACGGGGACTCTGGCATTGTGTGAATACCATATCGTAGAGACGAGTCTCTATCCATACTCTAGCA
>CAVQZU010000079.1:0-91848 GCA_963718485.1 uncultured Acidobacteriota bacterium | reverse complement strand
CACGTGTTAATTCGGCGTGGAAATTCAAAAGGATGCGGTGGCGCAACACGGGAATGGCCAGCGCCGTGATGTCCTCGTAGGCGACGTTATAGCGGCCGCGCGAAAGCGCGCGCGCCTTCGCCGAGAGCACGATGAACTGCGCGGCGCGGACGCTGCGCGCCATAGTTCACATATTTCTTGATGAAGTCCGGCGCGCTTTCGTTCTTGAAGCGCGTGGCGCGAACGAGATCCACCACGTATTGGGCGATCGATTCGGCGATCGGAACCATGCGCACCAGCTGCTGAAAATCGAGAATCTCCTGCGGCGTTGGTGACCGGCTGCACCTGCGCGACGCGCGTGGTGGTCGTCAGGTCGACGACTTTCACTTCGTCGGCCGCGCTCAGGTAATCGAGCACGGTGTTGAACAGAAAACGGTCGAGCTGCGCTTCGGGCAGCGGGTAGGTGCCTTCGAGCTCGATGGGGTTCTGCGTGGCCAGCACGAAAAAGGCGACGGCAATTTGTACTGATGGCCGCGCACGGTGCAGGAAAGCTCCTGCATGGCTTCGAGCAGCGCGGACTGCGTCTTGGGCGGAGTGCGGTTGATTTCGTCGGCGAGCAGAATGTTGCCGAAGATCGGGCCGGGCACGAAGGTCCAGCGGCGATGGCCGGTGGTGGGATCCTCCTCGATGATGTCGGTGCCGGTGATGTCGGACGGCATGAGGTCCGGCGTGAACTGGATGCGCTTGAATTCGAGGCCGAGCGTCTGCGCGATGGTGCGCACCATCAGCGTTTTCGCGGTGCCGGGAAGCCGGTGATGAGGCAATGGCCGCCGACGAAGAGCGCGGTGAGAATCTGATCGATGACCTCCTCCTGGCCGACGATGACCTGGCGGACCTGGGTGAGAATGCCGTCGCGCACGGCATGAAAACGGTCGATGCGTTTCTTCAGTTCCGCGGAATCCAGATTGACTTCAGCAGTAGCCATCGGCCATTTACCTTTCTGGAGTAGTAGCTTTCTGAGAGTCTTCGAGCTGGAGCAGCAATTTTTGTGCGGGCCGGAAATCGGGAGCGGCTTCGAGCGCCGCGAGCACGTTGGTTCTCGGCTTTGTCGCGCTGGCCATCGGCGAAATAGGCCTGCGCGAGATCGAACTGCGCGGAAGCCTTGTCGAGCGGATTCAAGGCCACGACGGCGGTGTATTCGCGGATGGCGCCTTTGTAATTGTTCTGCGCGAACCACAGTTCGCCGAGCTGGCGATGCAGATCCTCGTCTCATCGGGATAAATGTAGTTGATGCGATCGAGCGTGGCGGCTGCTTCCTTGGGCTCGTCCAAATCCTTCTCGAGCGACGCGAGCTGCTTCAGCGCGCCGGGATCGCGCCCGCCCATTTTTTCGTAACCGGTGAGGATCGCCGCGGCGGCTTTTTTGTCGTTCTTCGCCAGATCGGCTTCGGCGATGAATTCGTAAGCGTTCGCGTCATAGACATATTGCGGATACAAGCTGCGCACTTCCTCGCCCTTCTTGATCACGCCATCCCAATCCTTGTCTTTGTCGAGCTGGACGAGTTCCTTGAGCGCGGCGCGCCACTGGTCGAAATTGTCGACCGACCTTGCCGATGTCCTTGGTGCAGCCAGTCCATGAACTGCTTGTCGAATTCCTCGGCGGACATGCCGAGATTCTGCTGGATCACGTCCGGCGTGGTGTCGGATTTGCGCGAAAGAATGAACCATGTCGAGCAGCTTGTCGGCGCCCCAGCGGGACTGGATGTAATCACAAATGCGGCCCGCCTGGAAATAGGAGACGATCACCTGGTTCGGATAATCGGGGCGAACGAAACCGCGGTCGAGGTCGGCCACCGGAAGCAGTTTCTTGTTCTTGATGGCGACGAGAATGTCGGGCGTGATGCGGTCGCCCCATTCCGGATCGGCTTCGGTTTCTTCGTGAACCGCGAGTCCTTCGGTGAACCAGCGCGGGACGCGGTGATTGGTGGCGGTGAGAATGTAGACATGGCTCATTTCATGCCACAGCGTGCTGGCCCAATTGAAATCGCCGGGTTTGCGGCCGGAAGGGCTGTCCATGGCGACCACTTCGCCGAAAGTGACGCCCAGTGCGCCCAGGCCCGGCATCCCCAGCGTGCGCACCGCAAAGTCTTCGTGGTCGGGATAGACTTCCACCTGCACCGGGCCGGGGAGCTTCATTTTGTATTTTTTCTCGTAGGTGGCCATCGAGCGCTTCAAAACGTTCTGGAAATACGGGCGCAAGAGATCGGCTTCGTTTTTGTGGAGCTTGAGGATGGTGGTGTCGTCCTTGAAGGTGACGAAATTCTTGTAGCTATCGAGCAGGCGCAGGCTGTTCACGGTGGCGGCATCGCGGTAGCCATGGTTGTAAGCCAGCTCGAGTTGCGCGCGCGGCTCATCGAACTGTCCGAGGCGCATTAAGTTGATGCCCAGCTCGGAATGCGCGGACCAGAGTTGCGGGTCGAGGGCGATGGCCTGGCGATAGTAGGCGACGCCATCGTCGTAACGCCGGTTGAACACCAGAAAAAATCCGATCTGCGCATAGGCTTCGCCGTAGGTGGGATTCACTTGCTTGATTTTGTCGAGCCAGGCATCGGGCGAACGGTCGGCGAGAAGTTCGAGCGCGGCGCGGATAGCCATGGCGTCGAGCGCGTCGGGCGAGAGGCCAATGGCTTTGTCGGCTTCTTCGATGGCTTGGGGGGTATTGGAGTCTTCCAGATGCAACTTCGCCATTAGCTCGTGGGCTTCTACGAGCTTGGGGTCGCTTACGATGGCCTGGGCGGCCCATTGGAGCGCCTTCTCGTCGAAGCCGTCGGCGCTGACGAGCGCTTTGCCGAGAAAAGCCTGGGCGTCATGGGGATCGCGCTGTAAAGCTTCTTCGAAGAGCGCTTCGGCGTCGCTGTTATTAAAGCGCTCGTGCAGCAGGCGCCCCCAACGGACGCGGTAAAACGGGTTGGCGGGGGATTGCGCGACGGCGGCCCGGAATTCGTTGTTCGCCTCGTCGTATCGCTCCAGGCCCCAGTCGCCTTCGGCGCGAAGGTAGGCATCGCGCGCTTGCGCAAGCGACTGGTAGCAGAATTGCGCTTCGGCACGATGACCGTGTTTGCGGAGCGTGCGGCAATCGTCGGGCGTGGCCGCAGCCGCGAGGCCGGTCGTGAGCAAGACGAGCGCGCATGCGCCAGCGATGCGGCCGAGATGCCTCACTTGTCCAACTCCGCTTGCACGCGGGCCAGTTCAAGCAGCGCGTCGGTGAGCTGTTTTTTGTAGTCGTCTTGGGCCATGGCCGCTTTTTGATACTTCAGCATGTCGATTTTCTGCTCGAGATCTTCTTTCTTGGCGAGCAGGTCACGCTTGGCGGGGTCGTTTGCGGCGCGCTGCGCGGCCCCGATGCGCAAGACAGTGAAGGTCGCCAGCAGATGGCCTTCCCCAGCATCGGTGGCCGCGGCGCGGACGGGCTGGCCTTTGCCGGTGTCCTCAAAGACGGCGTGCTCGGTCGCCAGACGCTTTTGCGAATCGTAGAAGGTGGCGGTTTTGCGGTCGGCGTATTCGAAGGCTTCGAGTGCGCTGATCGAGTCGTTTTTGTCGAGGTCCGCGGTGGGATCGTGCAGGGCTTCGACCCAGTAGCGCGCGAAGACCGTGGCGTTTTTCTCGGTCCCGGTTTTGGTGGCGGCGACCACGGCGCGGCCCGGCTTTTCAAGCGCGGTGATGGAGCCGCCGCTCGAGCTGCTGGTGTTGACGATAAGCTGGCGCTTGGAGGCGATGCGGTCGCAGAGCGAGGCCAGTTCTGTGCCGGAGATGTCCGGGCCGACCAGATTGAATTTGTATTCGACGCCGTCGAAGGAACCGTGGCCGATTAGAATGAGCACGAAATCGTCCTCGGGTTTGGCCTGCTTGGCGACCAGGCCGAGCGTTTCGGTCATCTGGCCGCGGGTGGCTTGCGCGCCGGTGAGCGTGAAGACGTGCGCTTCGCTTCCGGAAGCCTTTAAGACTTTGTCGAGATCGTTGGCCATGGCGGTGAAACGCTGCTCGTAGTCGGGCTCGCCGCCTAGGCCGGAAACGGTGACATAGTAAATGCCGGCGCGCGCGGGGATCCCCGCCAGAAGAAAGCCCGCGACGAATACGCACCAAGCGGTTGCGCGCGCGCTCACACCACACCCCACTTGCGGCGCAGCAGCCATTCCGAGGCGCGCAGCAAAATCAGCAGCAGGAAAATGGCCGGCATGTTCCAGAGCTCCTTGCTTTCGCGCATGGTGATGCCGGCGTCGGAATAGGGAATTTCCGCGGGCAGATTTTTTAGTTCATCGGGGCGCCAGTAACGGCCGCCAGTCTGTGACGCAAGCTTCTCTAGGAGCTCGCGATTCTGCTCGGTATGGAAATTCTCGGCGATGCCATCCATTCGTTGGAAGGTCAGGACGTCACGGCCCACTTCCTGATCGCCGCGCTGCGCGACGACTTCGGTGACATAGGAACCGGGCTTGTCTGCGTTCCAATCCGCCTGGAACTGCCCAGGGGCGTCAGGCACGGGCGACATCTCTACCAACGCTGAAATACCATTCGGACCCAGAATGTGCGCTTCGACGTGCGCGTCGGGCGCGGGCTGAAACGATTTGTCGCGAATTTCGGCGTTGAGATGGATGCGGCCGTCGTCGAAGAGCATCTGATTTGGCACCGTGGCCACTACCTGGCCGGGCGAATCGGTGACCAGCCAGCGCAGGAGCTGGCGCCAGAACATATCGTGGGTGGGATCACCGAGAGGCTGGCTCATCTGCCAGCGCCACACGCCCCCGCTCGCGACGATGGCGGTGCGCCCTCGCCCGTAATTTTCGGTGACGATGAAAGGCATCTTGCGGCCTTTGATGTTCATTTCCGCAAGCACCGCCGCTCCGGGTTTGGGGGTGCCGGGGTCCTGGTAATCCATCAAATAGGGAAGCTTTTTCCAGCGCTCGATATTTTTAACTGGGTCGTCGATCAGGCGCGTGATGATGCTGTCGGCGCCAGGCTGAGCGAGTTCAACCGTGGCAGGATCGCGATGAAATGTGCTCTTGCCGCCGGGCAGAACGACCGGGAGAAGATCGGCGAGATTCGAGCCGGCCCAGCCGCCATCGGCCAAAGCGAAACGCCCTCCGAGAAACAGCGCGCCGCCGCCGCGGCGGTCGACGAACTCGCGAATCAGCTCCTGCTGTGGAAGCGTGAAATAGCCCGCTTCCACCGAGCCGAAAATCAGGCCTTGATAGCCGAACAGATCTTCGGCGCGCGCGGGAAAACCGTCGGCGAGCTCTTTCGGGTCGTTGATGCCCTGGCGGTAAATTTTGTTTTCGGTGGTGCGCAGCATGGAAGCGACCTGCACGATGCGGTCGTCGTCTTCGGCGCGGCGGATGAATTTATATTCCCAGCGGGGCTCGCCTTCGACGTAGAGGATGCGGCGCTTGCCGGATTCCACGTTTACCAGGCGTATGACCGCATTGTTGGTGCGATTCTGCTCGCCGGAAACCGGCTCGATCGAAAATTGCAGCGTCTTCGCGCCGGCAGAGCCTGCATTGAAGAGCAGGCTTTCGCTCTGGATCTTGTCGTCGGAGGCGAATGTGATTTCGCGCGAAACGAGGACCTTATCGCCATCGCGCACGGTCAGCGTTGATTTGCGTCCCGCAAAGCCGCGCTGGTGGAAGCTGACGCGCGCGGCCAGGCGCGAATCGGCCAGCGCGCGAGGGGCGACTACCGCGTCATTTATCTCCACGTCGTTGGGAATTTGCTCCAGGCCGAATCCGACGGTGTGCACCGGGATGCGGCGGTTGCGCAGCGCGGAAATGGTGTCGCGGTCGATACCGCCGGAATTGTCAGAGCCATCGCTCAGCAGCACCACCGCCCCGACCGGGAGATCGGCCGTCTCCGAGGAGAATTGCTTGAGACTGTCGCCGATGCGCGTAGCCGGAGCCGAGGGAACTGCTGGCAATTCTTTGGTGTCCGCAATACGGGTCAGGCGCGTATCGAGCCGGTAGAGGCGCGTCTGAAATTTTTTCTGAAGCTCGGTGAGGGTGCCCTCTTCCAGCGCTTTCTGCGCTTGCCTTTCGCGCAGAGTACCCTGATCCGCAATGGCCATGCTGCGCGAGTCATCGACGAGTACGGCGATGATATTCTGCTGCGGCTTCAGCTCCGCGACGGTGATCGCGGGCTGCCATAGGAGTACGAGGACCAGCGTGGCCAGCGCGAATTGCAGAAACCAGATCACCGCCGCGCGCCAGTTGCGAATCGGGGCGGCGGCTTGCGGCAGGCGCGCGCGGATCAGCCAAGCAAGTCCCACCGCCGCCGCGAGCACCAGCACGAGCAGCACCCACTTGGGGTAGGTTCCGAGCAGAACGAATTCGCCCTTTGAAAAAATCGACGTTGGATACTTGAATAGAAATTGAAACATTCACAAACCGTTCCAGCCGCGCCCTGGCAGCAGAAAAGCCACCTACCGATCCCTCTGCGTAAACCATGACAGGCGACGTAATTTTATCCGAAGCGCGAAATCCCTCCGCATGCCGGCAATGCCACACCCGCTTGTGCCACCTCGACGGCTACAAAATTTTTCCGCGCGCTCGCGAACGCCGTGCCGAACACGGCAAGAAGAGGTGCCCATAGCTTGCTTCGCTTGATGACCCAGTCAGAGACTTTTCGCTATGCGCAGTTCGAGTCCCGGATGCTGCCTGCGGTCAGTGCGTCATTCCATAAATGATGTAGTCCAGACCGATCCGGAAAGCCATCGACGCGAAGCGCTCCGGATACTCCGGCATGTCCGCCCATTCCCAGGCGTCGCCCAGGTGCATGTTGTGGCAGATGGCTACCATCACGCGACCACGGTCGTCGCGAATCGCGCGCCACTTCGGGAGGTAGCCATCCTTCTCGAACGTGCGTCCGGTGTTGACATACTGCTCTCCGGGAACCTGGAACTTGTCGTCGAGATCGTAGAGTGTATGGAATAGCTCGTCCTTATTGTCCAGATCCTCGATGGGGCGGTCGGGGAAAACAATGCGGATGCCTTCAAGGAACTGCTCCCAGTCCTCCGTGCCGTGGAAATCGTCGACCATCAGGAAACCACCCTTGAGCAGAAATTCCCGAAGCTTTTTCGCTTCGGCGTCGGTAAAGGTCCAGGTCTGCACTTGGACGGCGTACACCCAAGGATAGTTATCAATGTCGGTGTTGGAGTCCTCGCTATCGAGGTCTACAACCTGCTCGGTCGAGCGGCCCTGGATGCGGGTGAGGCGCTTCATCGCGAGCAGGAATTGGCGGTCAGCCTTAGGATAGTCGCGCGACCAGCTGCCGTATCCATAGCCGTATCCGTAGCCTCCAAAAGCGCGCGCCCGCGAGGTGTAGCGCAGCCGCGACCAGGAAAATTCCGCCTTTTCGTTGCTCTGGTAAGGAGAGACACCGTAACCGCGCCATTCACCGTACTGGAAAGCCTGCGATTGGAGGGTGAGCAGACCGATAGCGAGCCCTAGGAGGAGAAGCACCACCGGAATCCCTGGCCGGAGCCTCATCGGATACCTCGATACGGGGCAAGAGTATCAGAATGCCCTTCCCTTCTCCAGCGTCATACGCTGTCGCAAGGAACTTGCGCCGGTGCAAGTCCGATCCGCGAAGCAAAATGGGCGAGCCACCTGCGCTGCAGCGCAGAATGCCAACTCGCCCTTCGCGCTAATAAGGCACAGATGCCAAACCTCCAGTGGCAGTTGCACACACCGCGGACCTCGCGGAGATCGCCGCGCTACATTTTGCGATACTTGGGAGCAGGCAAGGCGCGCGCGAGATGAATCCCCTGAGCAAAACCGATCACCGGCCCTGGCCGGTGCCCTCCGGGCCATGGATCATGAAGCAGGTGTGGGGCGATCTGCTGTTCGCTCACTGGCCCTTGCCGGCCGCCACGCTGCGGCCACTCGTTCCCGCGCCCCTGCAACTGGACAGCTTCGGTGAACAAGCCTGGATCACCATTGCGCCATTTCACATGTCGATTCGCGCCAGGGGCCTGCCCACTCTGCCGGGCATGTGGCGCATTCCGGAGCTGAACTGCCGCACCTATGTGACCTTCGGCGGCAAGCCGGGCGTTTTCTTTTTCAGTTTGGACGCCGGGAGCCCGACCGTGGTGTGGGGTGCGCGGAATTTTTACCACTTGCCATACTTTTACGCGCAGATGCACGTCGAGCGGTCAGGCGAGGCGATCGCATATTCCTCCCGGCGAGGCACGGCAGTGTGGCGGGCGACCTACCGGCCCGTCTCCGATGCACAGCTAGCGCTTCCTGGAACTATCGACTATTGGCTAACCGAGCGCTACTGCCTCTACACAGTCTGTCGAGGCCGCGTGCATCGCGGCGATATCCATCATTTCCCCTGGCCATTGCACACTGCCCAAGCGGATATACAGGAGAACAGGATTGCCGCGGCGGCCGGAATCCCGCTCGAGGGATCTCCCGCAATCGTTTCCTTCACGCGCGAAATCCAGGTGCTGGTTTGGCCCCTTGGTTCGGTGGACAGCTAGGCTCTCTCTGGATTGGTGGAACGTTTTTTCACAAGCCTTCTCAATCAGGCCCCCAGTTCCTGGAGATAGGAGCGATTCTGCTTCGCCACGTGGTGGCACCCGTGACATGTGCTATAAGAACTTGTCGAGGGCGCGGTGAAGCGACGAGACTTTATCAAATTGGGAGGCGCGGCCGCGGCGGGAGCGGGCGCGTCAAAATTTCTCCCGGCGCAAATGCGATCGGGGGTGCCAATGCAGGGGGGGCCCGCGCCGGCTGCGACTGAAACGGGCAAGGCGGATTTTACACTGCAGATCGCGCCGGTCGCGCTTGAACTTGCGCCGAATCGCATCATCAGCACGATTGGCTATAACGGCAATTGCCCCGGGCCGCTGCTGCGCATGAAAGAAGGCACGCCGGTAACCATCGACGTGATCAACGACACGGAAACACCAGAGTTTGTGCACTGGCACGGCCTGTTTGTGCCGGCCGAGGTGGACGGAGCCGAGGAAGAAGGCACGCCGGCCGTGCCTCCCAACGGACGCCGCCGCTACCAATTCACGCCCCGGCCGGCGGGGACGCGCTGGTACCACTCGCACGCCATGGCCGGCGCCGACCTGCACAAGGGAACCTACACCGGCCAGTTCGGATTCCTGATGATCGATTCGGGAAAAGATCCGGGCCGCTACGACCAGGAAGCTTTTCTCGCGCTGCGCGACTGGGAGCCTTTCTTCTCAAACGAGGAGATGGACGAGGACGAGCAGGAAGATCAGGGTCCGAAGCCTGAAAAGCCCGCCGTGCTCGACACCCGACCCAATGGCCTCGAAGTCACCTCGGTGATGTACTCGATCAACGACAAAGTGCTCGGCGCTGGCGAGCCAATCCGCGTGAAGCCAGGCGAGCGCGTGCTGATGCATCTGCTGAACGCGAGCGCCATCGAGAACAAGCGTATCGCTCTGCCCGGCCATCGTTTCCAGGTGCTGGCCCTGGACGGAAATCCCGTCCCCACGCCGCAGACAACCGAAGCAATCACGCTCGGCCCCGGCGAGCGCGTCGATGCCATCGTGGAAATGAACCAGCCCGGCAACTGGATTCTCGGCGCGACCGACGACAACGTGCGCAATGCCGGCCTCGGCACCGTGATCGAATATGCGAACCAGCACCACGAGCCGCAGTGGGTGGCTCCCGCCAAGCCCGGATGGGATTACGCGATCTTCGGGCGCCCCGAAGCCGGAGGATCTCCCGAGCAGAAGATCGACATGGTCTTCGAGAAGATTCCGAGCGGCGCGGGAAAGTTCAATGTGTGGCTGGTGAACGGCAAACCGTATCCACACGAGAACGAATTCGTGTTGAAGCAAGGTACGCGCTACCGCCTGGTCTTGCACAATCGTACCGACGATTCGCATCCGCTGCATCTGCACCGGCACTCGTTCGAGATTGCCGAACATCGCGGCAAGCCGAGCGGCGGGATTATCAAGGACACGGTAATCGTGCCGCTGTTTGGGCGCACCGCCGTTGATTTCACCGCCGATCAGCCCGGGCTTGCCCTTTTCCATTGCCACATCCAGCAGCACATGGACTACGGCTTCAAAGCGCTGTTCCGCTACTCCTGAGACGCGAAAAAAAACCAGAAAAGATCAAAGGCCATAGGGATGACCAAGAACCAGCCCCCCTTGCGGCTGCAATGGACAAGATTTCTGCAATCGTGTGGCGGGCGCGCCCTAACTCATTGCTTATCTATCAGCTAAGGCATCCTAAAAGCTGATAGCACATGTAACGAAAGTTTAATTGGCGCATCTGCTTCCAACCTTCCAGACTTGTTGTATGAATACGCAGGCTGAACCACACCAGCATCTGGAAATAGCCTTTCTTCACGAATTAGGCGAGCGCATTGCCGCCTCCGACCCACTGCACCTGGTTTTGCGGCGGGTGGTCGAATTCATTTCCGAGGTGGTACTGTGCGACTCCTGCTTCATCTACGTCGTCGAGAATGACGAGCTGATTTTGAAGGCTTCCAAGAACCCGCACGAAGAGGTTATTGGAAGGCTGCGGCTACGCATGGGACAGGGCATTACCGGCTGGGTCGCCGAACACAGAAAGCCGGTGGCCATCGAGCGCCATGCCTTTCAGGACCCGCGCTTTCGCTCGTTCACCGAATTGCCCGAGGACCGCTACGAGGCGTTTTTGTCGGTGCCGGTGCTTTGCCGCGACAAGGTGGTGGGCGTCATCAACATGCAGCACCGCCAGCCGCACAACTACGGCCAACGCGAAACGCAGCTGATCGCCACAATCGGATTCCTGGTGGGAACAGAAGTTGAGCGGGCGCACCTCGAAGCCGAGCAAATCAAATTTGCAGATTTGTCCGAGGCGCGCAAACTGGTGGAACAGGCCGCCCTGATTCTGCAGCGCGACCTGGCGGTCGATGAAGATGAAGCCCGCGCCGAAATTGCGAAGCACAGCCGCCGCGAAGGGAAGTCGATGAAGGAAGTTGCCTCGGCGGTGCTGCTGTATGAGGAACTGCGCAGGAACGCCAACCGTTCATGCTGATCTGGGCGTCGCTGTAAGCCTGGCGGCCGGCGCGTTTCTGACCATGACGCCCGGCTTTACCATCACCCCCGGACCGTCGCCAACGTCGCGTGCTCTTCCGCTCTGCACCACTTCACAATCGAGCCGCGACAAACGAAGTTCCTCAAGGCGTATTTCTTGGTTCTCGCGCCGCACTGGCAACCCAAGTCAGGCCCCGGCGAGCCGCCAGCGTTACCCAGGGTCAGCTAGCAAGTTGGCGCAGGTGCCGTTCGATGTCCTCGAGGACGCTGCTGGCGCCGATGCGGAACCGATTCGGCTGAACCCAGCTGTCACTGAGTTCCTCTTTCACGAGCGACACATACTCGAGAGCCTGTTTCGCGGTGCGGATACCGCCTGCGGGCTTGAATCCTACCGCCGCACCTGTTCTGCGGGAATAATCCTTGATGGCACGCAGCATCACGATCGCGGCCGGAAGTGTCGCGTTCACCGATTCCTTGCCCGTCGACGTTTTGATGAAATCCGCACCCGCCATCATGGCGACCAGGCTGGCGCGAGCGATGTTGTCAAGATTCTGCAAGTCGCCGGTGCCGAGAATCACCTTCATGACCCTGGGCGTGCACGCTGCTTTGAAAGCGGCTACTTCGTCGTAAAGCGTTTGCCAGTCGCCGGCGAGCACGTGCGAGCGCTTGATCACCACGTCAATTTCCTGTGCGCCCGCTTCGACCGAGTGGTGAATCTGCGCGATACGCTCTTCGAGAGGCGCGAGGCCTTTCGGGAAATCAGCGGAGACCGTAGCAACCTTGATTCCCGTACCCTGGAGTTCGTGCAGCGCCGTATGGATGAAGGGATGGTAGATGCACACGGCGGCGGTGTGCAGATCGGCAGCTTCAGGGGCGAGCCGCTCGATCAAATCGGGCGGCAGCGGCTGGCGGGCCCGCGCGCACAGCCGGCGAACGCGCTCGTCGGTATCGTCATCAGCAAGGGTGGTCAGGTCCATCACCGCAACCGCGCGCAGCAGCGGCACGATTGATTCCTTGGCGAGCGCCGCGCGGTTGACGAGCGCGGAAGCAGTTTCGTCGACCGCGGAAAAGTTGAGGCCGAGGTCGTTGATCCAGGCCAGATCAAGCGAGACACCGGGGTTGCGGGATTCAAGAGCGTTTTCGAGCGTGTTCATGCGCGCCTACCTCTGAGGCTACTCAGTGTTCCTCCCTGCGCTCGCGATGGCAAGGATTCCTTTTTCAATGATGAGAACGGTGAAGCAGTGCGGGCCTACTAGACACCCGATCGCGTACCCTGTTCAGCGTAGTAGCGCACCAGCGCCAGCGTCCGGTAGATCGCGTGGACGAATTTTCCGTACGGCGCGGTGATGAACAGCGCTGCAACGAACGCAAGATGCAAGACCAGCAGGCTCCCGAGCGCAGCCGTGGCGCGAAAGATCAGAGTCAACATACCGGTTAGCGCGACCACGCCCAGGCTGATCAGAAACGTGTAGTCCATCCCATAAGCGCGGTTATCCGACGGTAGGCGGTCGCTTTGCCGCTTGAGCCAGATCAGACCGGCCGTGCCGACGATCAGCAGGACCCCGCCGAGGGCACCGAAAAGCACCGGCGCGCTCAGTATGGAATACGGCGGAATCCGGTGAAAAACATCCTGGTACAGGAAGGCCAGCGTCGTGGAGGCGAAATCGGCGAGAAAACCCCAGACAACAAATGAGTGGTAGGCGCGCCGTGAAAACGCAGGCCGTCCGTCCGGGTAGGTGCATCCCGGGCCACCGCCCTCCAGGTGGCGCAAACTGAGCGCCGCGCCGATGGCTTCGCGCATCACTTCGCCGTCTACGCGTTGGCGCGGTGGACCGTTTGTGTCCCACCAGGAACGGATCGCGCCGCGAATCCAGATGGCGATAGCGAAGAAAAACAGCGCGACCGCCGGAATTACCATCGCCAGATACGGCACGATTGAGTAGAAAGCGCCGGGGCCGGTGTGCTTGGCGAACAAGCGGCTCGGTCCGATCCCCAGGAGCGCCGCAATCGCCACGAACGAAATCGCGAGACCAGGCAGCAGCAGCGCCATGCGCGGCTCTGGGAATGCGCGCGCGAACAGATTGGGCCAGCTCCATTGTTTGTAGCTTTCCAGGCGCGCTTCGGCAAGAATCTGCGGAATGTTCATGGCGAAATCATGGGGCGGCGTGAACATGCAGGCGTAGTAGCAAGCACGGCAATCGTGGCACAGGTTGGCGAGATAGAAGACGTCGCCCGGGGCGAAGTCGCGGCGCACCTCGATGGCGCGGAACACGGGGCAGAGCCCCTCGCAGTAGCGGCAAGCGTTGCAAATGACCAGCTGGCGGTTGGCTTCCTCGAAGAGACTGCGCTCAGGTGCGGGCATTGCTGGCCGCCATCCTTCCCGCCAGTTCGCCGAACGCCGAGCCGATGGTCATGCCGAATCCAGCCAGATAGCCTTTCGTCAGAATGTTGCCAGACATGATTTCGCCGGCGGCGTAGACGTTCTCGAAGGCGTGGTCATTCTGGTCGAGCACGCGGCAGATTTCGTCGACCGCCAGGCCCATGTAGGTAAACGTAATTCCCGGGCGCAGCGGCAGCGCATAGAAAGGCGGCCGGTCGACGGGAATCGCCCAGTTGCTTTTCGGCGGCGAGATTCCGCGCGTCCGGTTGCCGTCGGGCGCTTCCAGGCACTGCTCGAGCCGACCCGAAGTGGCACGGTTGTACTCATCGAGCGTGCTTACAAAGCCTTGTGGATCGACGTCTATGGCGAGGGTGAGTTTTTCAAGCGAATCTGCTTCATAGGGCTTGAACATCGGTGGCAGAAAGCAGCCGATGGTTTTGGAATCGACGATCACGTAGGCCACCTGATCGGGCTGCGCGGCGATGAGGCCGCCCCAGATGGCGTAGCGCTTGGGCCAAATTGCTTCGCCCTCGTCGTAGAAGCGCCGCCCGAGTTTGTTCACCACGATGCCGAAGGGGATGGCGTCGAGGCGCGTCACGATGCCGCCATCAAATTTCGGCGCGCGGGCGTCGACCGCTATGGCATGAAAACCTTTCGGATCGCCCATGGGCTTTGCGCCCTTCCCGAGCAGCACCGCCAAGATCGCGCCATCGTTGTAGGGCGTACCGCGCACGATGAAATTCTCCGCCGCGGCGCCCCAGTGGCGCTTGAGCCATTCGATGTTCGCTTCGTATCCGCCGGCCGCAAGCACCACGGCGCGACCGCGAATCATTTCCGGCGCGCCATCTGCTTTCAATGCGACCGCCTCGAAGCGATCATTTTCGATGACCAGATCCTCGACGAATGCATTGTAGCGAACCTTGATTCCCATGCTCTGCGTGGTGCGATAGTAGGCGTTCAGCAACGCTTTGCCGCCGCCGAGAAACCAGCGATTGGTGCGACCAAGGCTGAGGGTCCCCGCCAGCGGCTGCTGCCACGCGGCGCCGTGCTCGGTCATCCACTGCGGCAGCGTGCTTGACCGGCCAATCGCGTATTTCGCCAGGTCGAGATTCGCGGGGCCCCCGGTGACGCCGATCAGATCCTCGAGCATCTCTTCTTCGGAATACGGCGCGGAGAAAAATTCATCGGCTGCGGGGTGCGCGCAGCGAATATTACGGGTGTGACGCGAATTTCCCCCGCGCATGTGTTCAGGCGCGCGCTCGCACACCAGCACCCGTGGCACGATGTGCCGCGCCGCCATGGCCGCGGAAAGCGCCGCGTTGCCTCCGCCCACAACGATCACATCATACTGTTCTGTTCGATCCAAACATTCTCCCAGCAAGGGATTTTCTGGGCGATCTACGTGAGCGTGCGCCCTTTCGTCAAAGGGCCGAAAGCGCTGAGGATCACCGCAACGAGCAGCCACATGGCCGCCACGTACACGAACACGCTTTTGTAACCGTAATGATCGAACAAGAAGGCGACAATCAGCGGCCCGAACACGTTGGCAAGGCGGCCGACTCCGTAGCCAAGCCCCGAGCCCGAGTTGCGGATATGAGTAGGATAGCATTCCGGAGTATAGGCGTAGAGCAGCGGCGCGAACGTTTGGATGGACATCGCCACCAGGAAGCCGAAGATTACGATGGCGGCAACGTTGAAGGTCATGCCGTAGAGCAGGCCGCAGAAGGCAATCACCAGCGCGACGATGGTGATCAGCCATTTGCGTTCCCAGCGGTCGGAAATCAGCGCCGCGATGAGCGCGCCGGGAACCGCTCCAATGGTCATGGCCGAGGACCAGGCCAGCGAGTGGACCAACGAGAATCCGTGAGCGACAAGAAGCGTTGGTACCCACGCGGTAAAGCCGTAGAAGCCGAGCGTCTGCGCGATCCATACCGTGACCAGCATGAGCGTGCGCGGAAGATACGCGGGCGCCAGCAGATCGGTATATTGGCGGCGGCACGGTGGCCCCTTGACCGTCTCAAGCGGCGGCGGCATTTCCCCGAATTCGGCGCGCGCCTGCTCTTCCAGCCGGTCGAGCATTGCATCGGCTTCCGCAAGCTTCCCGTGATTTTCGTACCATCGCGGCGATTCGATCAGCCGATTCGAAAACAGAAGAATGATCAAGCCAAGCGAGCCCCAAATGAAAACCAGTCGCCAGCCCCAACTCGCCAGCGGAATTGTGAAGCGCGCAACATAAGCCGTCATAGGTATTCCGACGAG
This sequence comes from uncultured Acidobacteriota bacterium, assembly GCA_963718485.1. Classification (GTDB taxonomy): domain Bacteria; phylum Acidobacteriota; class Terriglobia; order Acidiferrales; family UBA7541; genus Palsa-295. Next base: position 76,181 of record CAVQZU010000079.1, on the reverse strand, counting down.
CCCGATCGTCATGACCCAGCCCTGATAGGCGCCGCGCCGCTTGGCGGGAAATATTTCGCTCACGTAGGTCATCCCGATAACGGTCATCGCCGAGAGGCCTACGCCGGTGAGCAAGCGGGTGGCCGACAGGCCGATGGTTCCCTGCACGGCTGCATTGAGCAGTGAAAATCCCGAATACCACGCCGTAGTGAGCAGCAGCGCTTTTTTGCGGCCCAGGCGGTCGGAAATCCATCCGCCCGTGACCGCCCCGATAAACATTCCGAAAAAGGTCCAGGAAACGATGTGGCTGATCGTCGAGACGGAGAGATTCCACAGCTTCATGACCGCCGGCGCGGCAAACGCGAAGGTATTGAGATCGCCCAGCTCAAAAAAGAACACCACCGCGACGATCCACATAATCTGCCGGTGAGCCGAAGTGATGGGAAGCCGGTCGAGCCGCGCCGCCGCACTGTGTCGTGTCAGCTGGAGTGTGGCCATCGCTTCTCCTGAAGTATGCGTACCGCGACGCGTGACATAGACGCCTGTGTTCTGCGTAGTATAGAATCTCATTCAACCGCGCCCTACGATAATTTGCAAAACCGCAGGGGCCAATAGCAGATAGGCAGCGGGCGAGGTCGTTATGAGCCAAGCATCCTTAAAAATAAATGGCCACATGCATGAAGTGGACATCGATCCGCAGTGTCCGCTGCTCTACGTCCTGCGCGACAATCTCAGCATGAACAACCCGCGCTTCGGCTGCGGCTTAGGGCAGTGCGGCGCGTGCACCGTGCTGCTCGATGGGCGCGCGGTGCGTTCTTGCACGCTTCCGGCGACACGCGCGGTGGGGCACGAGATCATCACGCTCGAGGGTCTGGGTACGCCCGACAAGCCTCACGCCGTGCAAGCCGCGTTCATCGAGGAGCAAACTTTTCAATGCGGCTATTGCCTGAACGGCTGGGTGCTCACAACCAAAGCGCTGCTCGATCGGAATCCGAATCCGACCGATGCGCAGATGCGCGAAGCCTTGGAAAGCCTGGTCTGCCGCTGCGGCAGCCACGTGCGGATTTTCTCGGCGGTGCGCCGCGCCGTGCAGTCCATGAAAGAGAGCGCCTAGCCATGGCTCCCCCATCCATCACTCGCAGGGCATTCGTAAAAGAAAGCGGCGGGCTGGTCATCGGCTTCAGTCTCGTCAACGCAACCGTGCTCCCGCGCCTTTTCGCGGCGGATCCGCTCACCAGCGTGGCCACTCCATCGCCGGCACGACTGGATTCCTGGCTGCGCATCGACAAAGACGGAACCATCCGAATTTTCACCGGTAAGCCGGAAATCGGCATGGGAGTCGAAACGGGCTACCAGCAGATCGTAGCCGAGGAACTCGACGTCGCGCCCGAGAACGTCGCCATCGTTATGGCCGATACGGCGCTCACCACCAACCAAGGCGGAGTCGGCGGAAGCACCTCGATCATGATGGGCGCAAAACCTCTGCGCAACGCGGCTGCTAATGCGCGCTATCTGCTCACGCAGCTTGCTTCCACACGCCTCGGCGTCCCGGCCGATCGGCTGGAAGTAAGAAATGGGATTGTGAGCGTGATTGGTGAGCCATCAAAGAGCGTCTCCTACGCCGATCTGGCGGGGGGCACGGACCTAAACGACGTGCTCAAAGTTAGCGGCGACGGCTTTTCACTCAACGTGGAAGGAATGGGCAAGCCCAAGGACCCTTCCAAATACACGGTCGTCGGTCAATCTGTCCCGCGCGCGGACATTGGGCCCAAAGTGCTCGGGCAGTGGAGATATGTCACCGACGTGCGTGTCCCCGGCATGGTGCACGCCCGCGTGATCCGTCCTTCCGGCGTCGGCGCCACATTCGTGCATTTCGACGACAGCGCCGCGAAGCAGATCCTCGGTTATCAGCAGACGGTCGTGAAGGGCAATTTCGTAGGCGTGATTGCGGACACCGAATGGGCCGCCGTCCAGTCAGCGAAAGCCGTGAAAGTTACCTGGAGCGCTCCGAAACAGTCCTTCCCCGAGCAAACCGAGCTGTACCAGCACATGCGCACCGTAGCGCCTAAGGCGAGCAAGGAAACGCTGAGGGTGGGCGATGCGGATGCGGCGCTCGCGAGCGCCTCCCGAACGGTCGAAGCGAGTTATGAATTTCCGTTTCAGTCGCACGCCACCATGGGCCCGGGCTGCGCCGTCGCGGACGTTCACCTCGATGGCATTACCACCGTGTGGTCCGGCGGCCAGAAGCCGCACGATTTGCAAAAGGGCTTCGCCGAGTTGCTGCACGTCGATCTCGACAAAGTTCGCGTGATCTGGCAGGAAGACGCAGGCTCCTACGGCCGACCCGGATTCGAGGATGCCGCCGCCGACGCGGTCATCCTCTCGCAAGCAATTGGAAAACCGGTTCGGGTGCAGTGGATGCGCGATGACATGCACGTCTGGGGCTCGAAGGGCCCTGCTGTGCTGTGCGACCTGTCCGCCGGCATTGCCGCGAACGGTGAGGTAACCGCGCTGAAATTCTCTTCGCGCGCGTTTTCAGGTGGCGAGACCATGTTCCGCCCCGACGCCGCCGGCAATTATCTCGGCGCGCAGCTTACCGGCGTGCCCAACACCACGGGGATTGACGAATTCGCGCAATGGGGTTCGAACGCCCCGCCGTACACGTTCGCAAACCTTCACGCAGAAGCGCATGTGGTGCCCGCGTTCTACGATATGGCCTCGCCTCTTCGCACCACGCACTTGCGCGACCCGGAAGGCCCCGCAACATCGTTCGCGGTCGAATCCTTCATGGACGAGGTGGCCACAGCCGCCGGCGTTGATCCGATCGAATTCCGCATCAAGTATATGGGAGAGAAGCGCGCCGTCGCTGTGTTACAGGAAGTCGCCGAAAAAGCCGGCTGGGCTTGGCGTCCTTCGCCCAAGAAAAGTGCCGGGGCGGGAGATATCGCCACCGGCCGGGGCGTTGCGCTCGGCACCCGCAATGGCACCTACGTTGGAACCATCGCCGAAGTAGAAGTGAATCGCAAGACGGGCGTGGTGCGCGTTACGCGCTTTGTCTGCGTGCACGATTGCGGCCTGATCATCAATCCCCAAGCGATCCGCTCCACAGTCGCCGCAAACCTGATTCAATCCATGAGCCGCACGCTGCACGAAGAAGTAATGTTCGACCGCAACAACGTGACCAGCGCCGATTGGCGCAGCTATCCGGTATCGCGCGCGTCAACAATACCGGCGCAGGTGGATGTTTTTCTGATCAACCATCCGGAGATTCCATCGACAGGCGCGGGCGAACCCTCATCGCGTCCCACTCCTGCGGCAATCGCCAACGCCGTCTTCGACGCCACGGGCGCGCGCATCCGCCGCGGCCCGCTAACGCCAGCGCGGGTGAAAGCGGCCCTGGCCACGCTACAACACGGATAGCTTTATCCGCGGCCAGACGACCGGCGGCGAAAAGAAAAACAAATGAGCCGGCGGGGTTCAGTGGCCTGCCGAGGCTCGCGCAAGGGGTTCTAGGTGCGAGTCATGGCAGAGGCGCTGCGACTGATTTCTCCGAGGAGACCGTACCTGCCACTCGGGATTGTCGTGGCGGCGCGAGATTAACGGGAGGTCGATGGGCGCATGGTGGCAAATTGGCGGGCCTCGTGCGCCCACGGGGGCGCCCTGCGGATCGCCGTCAGGACATCTTCCGGGTCTTCTGCGACTTGCCACATCGCGGCATGGCGCGCGTCCATGAAGCGCTCGTCGATGCACCGTTGCAGCAAGGCCAGCAGCGAATTGTAGAAGCCGTGCGTGTTCACCATGACGATGGGCTTCAGATATATGCCCAGGCGCTTCAAGCTAATCGCCTCCAGCAATTCTTCCAGTGTGCCAGAACCGCCCGGCAGAGCGACGGCGGCATCGCTGTCGGTTAGCATGATGTGTTTGCGCTCGCGCATGTTCTCGACCACCTGCAGCTCGGTCAGGCCCTTGTGATCCCACTCCAGCTCTTGCATGAATCGCGGGATTACTCCGATCACTTTTCCCTGTTTGGAAAGCGCCCCTTCGGCAAGACGCCCCATCGAGCCGATCGCGCCACCGCCATACACGGTGGTAATCGAGTTCTCCGCGAGAATCTCACCGAGGCGGCGGGCGGCTTCGAGATAAACGGCGTCCGATTTCTCGCTGGACGCGCAGTACACGCAAACTTTGCGGATGATATTGCCGTTGTCCGTCATTCCAACTTCCAATCATGCCGCAATAAATCTGTAAAAGCTAATGCCCTGCGACGGGCGACGATGCAGCCTCCTGCGCCAGCCGCGCAACCGTATCGAGACGCGCGGCCGCGCGCCGCAGGGCCGCCGCCAGTGAGTCGGCCTCGAGGCGCAAGGTTCCCGTATCTTTGCGGTCGAGCGATTCGCTCACGCCGGGCATCACTTCCGCCGCATAACCGGCGTAGCTGCCAGGCGCATAAATCGTGTGCTTGAACCAGGGGCGCCCGGCCAGGCCGTCCTCGGCAAGCAAACCTTGTTCCACCGACACCAGCGCATGGTTGAGCTCCCGCACCTTCTCTGCATCAAGCGGCGCGGCACCCAGCCCGCGAACCGACAGCGACGCGCGTGAAGCCGACGCTGAAAGCAGCGCGGACGCCTCGCTGACTGGCTTCAAAGTCGAAACTTCGGCGCCATCCTGCGACGCGCGAGAGACCAACTCATTTTGCACCCGGGCGATTTCGGTCGCATAGGCGGAATAATCAAAAGGCAGAATGTCCGCCTCATCCAGCCGCAGCGCGATCGTTCCGAGAATCCGCGCCAGGGCCGCATGATAGGCAAAAGTGGGATCGCCGAAGTGTTTCATCCAGTAGAAATCGTCGTAGAGAGAGTGGTACACGCCGTAATCGCCGCCGAAACCGATGTCCACCGAGGGAATCCCGGCGTAATCAAGGAACGGAGAGAAATCCGAACCCGCGCCCAGCGCGCCGAGGGGCGCCTCGCCGGCAACATCGGCTTTGGAGTTTTTACGCACGGCGTTATCTTCGGACGCGGGACGCACCGCGTGCCCTCGCCACGAATCGTAGACGCTGCGCTTGCTGATCGGATCTTCGACTTGCTTGGTGGCGTCACGCACAAATTCCTTCAGCGAAGGCGTCGCCGCGGCGCTGAAATTCGGGCCCGTCACGCCCACATCGGTATTGATGTAAGCGACGGCCTTGGCTTGCAGCTCCGAGCGATTCGCTTCGACCCACATGGTTGAGCCAATCAGCCCGGGCTCTTCGGCGTCCCATTCGCACATCAAAATGGTGCGGCGCGGCTTCCATCCCGAGCGGACCAGTTCGCCCAGAGAGCGCGCCGCTTCGAGCATCGAGGCTGTGCCGCTTCCCGGATCGGCGGCCCCAAACACCCAGGCGTCGTGATGATTGCCGAGAATCACCCACTCGTCGTCGTTGCTGCCACGCAGCTTGGCGATCACGTCGTAGATCGGCCGCGGCTGGTAATCCATCTCTATCTTCATGTGCGCGCGAGCATCGCCTGGCCCGAGATGATAGGTGAACGGCAATCCGCCCTGCCATCCGCGGGGCACGTGCTTTCCGCCGAGATTTGAAAGGATCACGGCCGCATCCTGGGCGTTAATGGGCATGGTCGGTATGTGCGCCAGCGTCGCCGAATCATTGGGCGAGACCTGCTTTGCACCGGCCGAGACCGGAACCCCCGGCGTCAGCGGATCACCAGGATAGATTTGCGTGTAGAGGATCGAACCGCGCTGGATACCGCTCAACGGCCGCCAGGGACCGTCCGGAAACGTATCTCCCGCAGTATAGCCATCATCCTGTGGATCGGAGTAGATGATCAGAGCGACCGCTTTGTGCTCCTCGGCAAGCTTGGTCTTGATTCCGCGAAAGCCTTGGCCGTATCGCGCGATGGCGATTTTGCCCTCGACGTTCACTCCAACTGACTCGAGCTCGCGATAATCCTCGGGCATCCCATAGTTGACGTAAACGACCGGCGCCGTCACCTCTCCAGAAGGCGAATAGGTGTTGAAACCAACCACGGCCCGCTTGTCGTAGGTGTCGGGATCTTCTTCAAAAGGCTGCTCCGGAGTGGCCAGGACTTTGTTGACCGGAGCGGTGAGTTCGAGTTTCACTTCGCGCGGCATCGGCAGCCAGGCGCTGTAGGTGACGATGTCGGCGTCAAAACCGAAGCTGCGGTATTGATCCCGCAGCCATTCCGCCACGCGCCGGCTAGCTTCGGTGCCTGCCATGTGGGGTTCGCTCGTGAGGTGGCGAAGATTGCGTTCGGCGCGAGCCGGGTCCGGGATGCTCTGCAGCTGCTGCTCGAGCTGGCGCTCGTTTTCGATCCGCGACGCGCGGAATCCGCGAATCACCGGATTGTTCTGGGCACCGCCGGAAATGGCGAACCCCAGGACAAACGCCGCAAGGAGCAGAAGCGCCGCGGCGCCAAAGCGTCTCAGTGATTGAGTCATTCGCGTTCCATCGCAGAAACCCCAATGTTACCGCATCTTTCGGTCGCCAGGGGGCCGACCCCGCCTAGGCGTCACCTATGAGCAAATGAGGTTGCTCGCGCTGCCTGTTTTTCGCCGAGTGGGGCGCAAGCCTCCCACCTTGACGCGAACCGGCAGGGGGCCGTACGCTAAGTCCATCGCTGCCTATTAATTAACGATTGGGCCCCGTCAATGAAAATCATCATTTCAGGTGCCTCCGGGCTTGTGGGCGGCGCTCTGACGAGCGCCTTTCGAGTGGGAAACCACTCGGTATTCCATCTGGTACGCCCTGGGCGCACTCTGGCGCCGCAGGAAATACGCTGGGATCCGCATTCGGCTCACGTGGATGTTCCCGCGCTGGAAGCCGCAGATGCCGTCATTAACCTCAACGGCGCGAATATCTCGGAACGGCGATGGACGCCCCAGCGCAAGAAGATTCTCCGCGGCAGCCGCATCGATTCGACGCAAGTGCTCGTCGACTCGCTCGCGCAACTCCGGCAAAAACCCGGCGCGTTGGTTTCCGCCTCGGCCGTAGGATATTACGGCGACCGCGGCGAGGAACTTCTCACCGAATCAAGCCAAGCGGGTCACGATTTTCTATCACTTCTCGCCCGAGACTGGGAAGCCGAAGCCAACCGAGCAGCACAAAGCGGAATCCGCACCATCATTCTCCGCTTCGGCGTGATCCTTTCAGAGCAAGGCGGCGCACTGCCTGAGATGATTCGCCCTTTTCGATTCGGCGCCGGCGGGCCGCTCGGCAACGGCCGCCAGTGGCTCTCGTGGATCACCCTGGAAGATGTGGTGGGAATCGTTCGCTTCGCGATAGACAACTCGCAGCTTCACGGACCGGTGAACGTTGTGGCTCCGCAGCCGTCACGCAATGCGGATTTTGCTCGTGCCGCCGGCCGCGTGCTTCATCGACCGGCAATCTTCCCGGCGCCGAGGTTCGCGCTGCGGCTCGCCCTCGGCGAAATGGCTGATGCGCTGCTGCTCGCCAGCCAGCGCGCGGTCCCCGAGCGGCTGCTTGCGGCAAAGTATCCCTTCCAGTTTCCTGATCTCGAGGCGACGCTCAAGAAAATTCTGCACGCCTAGTGCGCCGTCCCTCATTTCGTCGTGCCGTCGTGCCGTCGTTCCCGCACATCGTCCGTTTGAGCGCCTCGCACGCGCGGCCGAAAACCTCCGCCCGGCTCATCTAGCGCGGTTCCGTCCATCGACAGAAACTTCACCCTCCACATCCTCCCTACGTGATAGCAACAGAGCTTGCGCAAAAGAACAAAAGCGGCTCCCGAGAGGAAGCCGCCTGGTCATGAATGAAGCCTTTGGCGCAGCCTTACTGCGTAGGCAGCGTATCCTGTGTGAAGGTCAGCGTGTTGAGGGCCCGCAGCATCGGAGTCAGCGGCGGCAGCAGGCTGGGTGTCAGGAAGTTTGTGTCGAAGTTGTAGACGCGATTGGGTGGAGAGTACACCGTACTGCAGCACTTGTAGGTGCCCACACCCTGATGGTTGTAGTACATGCTCACGATAGACCCGTTGTAGTAGAGGTTGTTCCAGGACTCCAGATAACGCAGGAAGTTGTGCACTCCCCCATCGGTGCCGAAGTCCTGCGGGGGGCCTCCCACCGTTGGCTGTTTGAATGGAATCGACTTCCCGGCGATGACCGCCATCCGGTAGGTAGTGTCCGCTGCTACACGGTTACCCGTGCTATAGGGAAAAAGGAACGAATTAACGTCGTTCCAATTGTCGGAGAGAAACGTGAACGCATCGGCAACTATCGAGGCTCCCACGCCGGTGCCGGTAAAACTCGTGCTCAGTCCGGGATTGTTGAAATCGCCTTGCACGTAGACCGGGTTTTCGGCTGCGATCGTTATCCCGCAGGGCACGCCGTTGCAGGAGACACCTGTGCTGAACGTGCTCGCGTTAACGAGTTTGAGCGCCCGGCGGAAAAAGACTCCTGGGTTCTCGCGCAGGTCTCCTGCCTGGTCGGCGCGGCCAACCGGAGTTGTGGCCGTCCCGGCGCAGTTGGGATTAGGTCCCAGAACCCCGGCGTTCGTTAGAGCCGCAATCGTTGACACCGCGGCTGACGTGGTCCAGGAATTGTCGTAGGTGGCCGTGCCGCCGTAGACTCGGGGCAAGGTTGTTGGTCCGTTCTGTGAAATGCCGTTGAGGTAATCGGATTCCAAATCTTCGCCCTGATCCAGGGTGTTATTCGGGCATCCGCTGGCGCTCGCGGGATTCACGAAATCATCGTAGCCATATCCACCGGTCAGCATGCTCGTGGTTCCAACCGAGGTGGGTGGGCTGGGGTCAGGCCGCTCCCCCCGCCGATCGGAGAAGTAAACTGAATATCCCGAGGTGCCGAGGACGTTAGTGCCGTTGGTGCCGAGCGTGCCCGCAAACCATTTGGCGAGATTATTTACATCCAGCTCGACGTAGTACATCGTGCCGCCTACAGTGAGTATCTGCGGCGTCGGGTTTACCCCCGATAGAAGCGCGACATCCTGTAGCAGAGCCTCGCGGGTATCGTACAGCGCCAACGGCCAGTAATCGGTCCCGTTTTGCGGAGGGCAATTCGCCGTGCCATTCACGTTAGGAGTTGTGCATGTAGCGGCATGGCTGGTGCCTCCCGACCATGCGTTTGAGCTTGGATTGTTGCCACAAGAGTTGTTGCCGGCCGCGGCATTCTCAGGATTATCTCGAAAGCGTGCCAGGCGGATCACAGCGTTGGGGCTGGGGTCGCTGCACCCAATTGGACCGATCAGGCTCGAATTCGCGGTCGGATTGGACGCCGCGACCTGTGTTTTGCCGCCCGTGTTGTTGATCAAATTGTTCGCTTCCGTAATGATGTCTGGCTCCAGCCAGGGATTGGCCGGAGGGCCCGGAATGCCATAATGACTTACTTGAGGGTTGATATTACGCCCTGTCCATCCCAGTTTCAGGATCTCGGCAGTCACGTCGGTCCAGGTGCCCGGAGCTGTTTTACTCTGATAATCGATTTTGATGCAGCCGGTGATAATCGGATACCACTGCTTCACCCAGTATCCATCGGTGCCGGTGTAGGCGGCGCCACCCTGTGCATTCGAGGTCGGCAACGGGAAGATTTGATATCCAACACCGCCAGGACTGGTAGTCGGTAGCCACGTCGGAGCCGCCGAGTAAGGCAGTGTTACGTTGAGATCGGTCCCTGGCGGCCCGGTAGAGGTCCACGCCAGTGTCGCGAGGTCAATGGGCGTGGTCGGATTCGAGCCGTTAGCAGCAAGACTGGGAATTTTGTTCCCGCTGGTGCTGCTGATGTCGCTATTGCTGCAGGTCCCATCAGAGGCGTAATCGGAAAGCAGAATCCGCAAACTTACCTGACTGTAGTATCTTTCGCTAAGCTTACCGGGGCTCGTCGTGTCCTCGGCTTTCACCGGACGGCGAATAATGTCGATCGATTGCCCGCCAATCGCCGGCGTCGCAATCGCCATGTTGAGCTTCGTGACACCATTATTCTCCGGACCTACCGCGACGTTGTTGTTGTAAACCATTCCCGCCATTGACGTGAAAGGAGGATTGAAGGCGCCCACATTGTTTACCCAATTCGTGGTACCGGAAGCGCTTTGAAACGGCATTTGTGCCGTCAAGTCTTGATAACTGCTCGAACCCGGGTTTGTGGTGATGTTTACCGCACCGTTGTAATTGCTGCTGGTGGCCCAGCCATTTTCAAGGTTCGAGGTGACGATTTCGCCAAACGCAGTGACCTTATTGGCCATGGTCAGCGTGGCATTGTCTCCTTGGGCCAGCCACAGATTGCCGTTCGTGTGCACCCGACCACCGAAGTTGAAATTAGGACCGGCGAAGAAGCTGCAGTCCATGTCGCAGAAGACTCCAAACTGGAAAATCGGAATGGCTACGGTCTGAACCGACCGCACCAGCTTCACTTCGGACCCGTTGAAACTGTGCCCGATCGCCGAAAGCGTGTAAGGTGTGGTCAACCCCACCAGCCCTGCATACTGTCCGGTGGCGATGGTGTGGTAGCTCGAAAGTGGGTTGGGATTCGAAGGCGAAATCGGCGGAAACGTAATCGTATAGCCGGAGCCATTGGTTGTGCTGCCCTGCGCGAGGTATTGAACGCCTGGAACCAGATTCATCGGGGTATTCGTTATCACGGTGGCAATGTCGGTCGAAGTAGGCGCGTAATTGTTATCGAATGTGTTCTCAAGCTGCGCGGTAAGCGCTTCGAGTCCAGACTCCGCACCGTAAAACGCCAGCTGGTGGTCGGAGTTATTGCCGCCGAGTTTCTGATCGCCCATCACCAGCCAGGCGACGCCGATAACCATCGTCGATATCAAGAGCAGGATCAGTAGGGTCGTGATCAGTGCGATTCCCTTGTCGTTTCGGCTTCTCACCGCTGTTCTCCTTATCGGCAACCACCGCCAGGCGTTCGATGTGTTTGCGGCAAAGCGTTCTGGAGGGCTCATTTGCGTATCCGGCCTCACTTGAACTCGTTATAGAAGTTCAAACTGCGGATGTTCACCGACGTTTGTAAATTGTTCCGGAAGTAGTTCTTGCTCACGCTGAACTTCCCTTCGGATCTCGCAAACAGCGAGATGTAAACATTCCGGACGTAGGGCAATTGTGCCGCCGTCGGCGCCGTATAAGACGCCACGGTTGGCGGCGACGAGCCGGCCGTCACCACGTCGTACACGAAATTCATGTTCTCCATCACTTCTCCCACTTCTTGCGCCGGCCTCATGTTCACCTGGCGCATCAGCATCGGAGTACTAGAGTTGGTGTTGTCGATATAGTAGGTAACCATCCACACTCGCGTGGCCGTGGTCGTGGTGTAAGTTCCCGGGGGTGATTGAATCTGGGCGATGGTACCCGACGCTTTGCCCGAACTGTTCAGCAGAAAGGGATCCGGACTGGACCCGATGGTGAAGCTGTTGCCCGCTGGGTTCACGGTCGAAATGGTTACCAACGCCATCCCGCCACCGTTTGACTGCAGCAGGATCAGGTCACCCACCGCGAGGGCGGTATTGCCCGTGCTGATGTGGATACAAGACGTATCGAACGTGACGGTCGTGGTCGAGCCTGTCGTCACAATAGTTCCATTCGGGGTAGGCGTGATACCCGAGCATCCGGCGCCTCCGCCAGGCGTATTAATCGGATACTCATTCAGCCAATGCGCCGGGATCCAAGCGCCTGCGTTGCTGTCCAGCAGGGTGTTGTCCGCATAGATCAATGTGATCAGGTCGGTCTGCGAACCGGACACCGTGGTTGTTGGCCCAATCTGGTATCCCGGAGAAATAATCGGTAGCACGGACCACGATGTTGGAAACGTCCCGATTCCCGAGGGTCCCGGACGGTTCACCGCCGATGTCGGCGTAGTCCCGCCGGTGTTGGGTATCGTCACTCCGTTCTGCGGCAGCCCTTGTCCGGCCTGCACCAGATCTCTCACGATGTAATTCATGCCGGCGCGCAGGTTTTGCTGGGTGTCCGCCATCAGCGTGACGGCTTCGGTCGTGTGGATGGCGTCGGTGAGGGCGCCGAGCGTAGCCCCGAGCACTATCAACATGATCGACGTCGCCACCAGAACTTCCAAAAGGGTGAATCCCGATTCGCGCTTCATTTCCGATTTCGCCATTCGCGCCTCACTACGAGAAATTCGAAATGTTCGCTGTCAGCGTGTAAGTTCTCTGAAAGCGCCCTGCCGTATAGGTGATCAGCACGGTAATCGTCCGCAAATTTGCGACGTTGGGGAAAGCCGCAATGGTGATGGTTCGCTGGTAGTTGTAGTTTGTGAGCGGCACCTTTTGCGGCGTGGTGTAGGTTCCGCCGGAGCCTGGCAGGAGAATGGAATCGGCGGCGACGGCGCAAGCGCTTCCATTGAAATCATCGGCGGTTCCGATGATTTGATCCGTCGCTGGATCGCACAGTGGCTGCGCCCCGTTGACGAAAATGCCTCCGGTGCACACCGTCGATCCCACGTTGCAGATGGTCGACCACGTCGCCTCGCCCAGGTTCCGCGCCGTGTAGATCGATTCGATCGCTTCCGCCGCTTTTTGTTGCGCGATGTAGTCGTACTCTGAAGAACTCATAAAGGCCAAAGCATTGGCCAGCATCGCTGCCAGACTCAATATGCCGAAAGACAGCACGACCATGGCGATCATCGTCTCGATCAACGTGAAGCCGTTTTCAGGCTTGCGCGTCCTTGCGGCGCTCGTCGGTTTTGCGAGGATCATTGGAACCACCCTGAAGTATTGTTTTTCCAGGCGCGAATTCGTCCCGTGTTTCCCAGGATCGTCACCGCGCGTCCCGAATTGTTAATGCTGTTCACCACGAGAAAGACGGTCCCGTTTATGGGAACGCCGGTCCCGTCGGTGAATGTTCCGTCGCTTTGGAACGCCATTCCCGAGGCCGGACCTCCGGAGATGCCGCCAAACTCAATCCCTCCACTCGAGGGGATTCCGAATCCACAACCGCTGCAGCCGTCGGGGGTATCGGTCTCTCCGCTGAAGGTACCGAGCTTAACGTTGGCTTGGAGCGGCAATGTAAGATAGGGATTCGCGGCCTGCGTGGCCGTCGGTGGAGTCCCAGAGACCACCATCTGGTAAAGCGCGATGCAGTTGTTGATATTGCTGCCGGCTGTGCACGGCGCGGTTCCCGCGGCAACGAACTTGACCACGATCGTCCGCCGCTGTCCCACGGCCGTCTCGCGGGCTTGGCGCAACGCACTCTTGACTTGATCCATTGCGGCGTTGGCCTGCTGGTCTTGCCATGTCGGCCGCAACTGGATAATGGCCATTCCCGCGATCGTCATCAGAATTATGGCCGCGACCACGAATTCGATCAGCGTGTACCCACGTTCGCCGTTTCGCGGCCGCTCCGCGTTGCTCGCCAAATTTGGTTGCTCGTTTTTCACGCAACACCCTTCACAGATTCCCGATAGATGTCGGGATTAGACTCGGGTAGGTGCACTTGACAGACCATGCCGGGGTGGCCGTAAACATCAGAAGTTAAATGACTTACTCATTTGCGTGCGCGGCGGTAATACGGCAGACCAAAATCGAGGGGTAGAAATGTTACCGATGGGGCCTTCTACTACAGGATTCTACCGATGGCTAGCAGGCTATTGTGCGGCGCGCCGGAGCTCCTTGATTACCTGATCCAGTTCCCAGGCGAGCCCTTTCGGGCCCTTTTGGCGCAGGATCTTCGCAACTTCTTGGTAATACCAAAGCGTTCCTTGCTTTCCGCCTTTGAATCGCGACCACACCGCTCCGTGATCCTTCCGCAAGTCTGCAAGCGTCTCGCGGGCGTTGTAAAGCTTGTCCGCGGCGGAAACCAGCCGTACCGAGGAATCCGCCCCTCGCCGCAGGTGCCCCAGATAGTGCTTCTTGCGTTCGAGCCAGGGAGGCTTCGGCTCGGCATCAGCGTCGGAGCAGCCCGCGACGATTCGCGCCACGCGTCCGCCGAACTTTCGGCCTATGTCGCGCAAACGCGGCTTGCCCCCCTGATCCTCCACCGCATCATGCAGCAGCGCAGCGATAGCTTCGTCTTCGTCGCCGCCATGCGTCAGAACAGTGGAAGCCACGCCAAGAAGATGCGCGACATACGGACGGTTGGTTCCCTTGCGGAATTGTTTGGCGTGGATGCGTGCGGCGTAGCCGAGCGCGCGCCGGAATCGCGGCCCGAGCGGGGGCTTTCGGTTACGCACTCGCACGAAACAGGCCCATTATTCGCGGCTGCGCAGCTTCGAGAGCAGTCGCAAAATCTCAAAATACAGCCAGATCAACGTGACCAGCAACCCGAACGCGCCGTACCATTCCATATACTTCGGTGCGCCCGCGCGAGCTCCGCTCTCGATGAAATCAAAATCCAGCACCAAATTGAGCGCCGCGATGATCACCACAAAAACGCTGAACCCGATGCCGATCGCTCCCGACCCATTCACGGCGGCAAAGCGAATGTGGAAGAATCCCAGCACCATCTCGATCAGGTAGAAAAGCGCGATACCGCCGGTCGCTGCCACAATCCCCAGCCTGAATTTGTCTGTCACGCGAATCAAGCCCGACCGGTACGCCAGCAGCAAGCACACTAGGGTTCCAAAGGTAAGGCTCACCGCCTCAATCGCAATCCCGGGGAAGCGCAGCTCGAGAATCGCCGAAACGCCCCCGAGCACCAACCCTTCGCACAGCGCGTAAATCGGAGCCGTCACCGGCGCCCAGGTCTTCTTGAAAATCGTCGCGATCGCGAAAATCAGCCCGCCGATCACCCCTACCAATGCCAGCGGCCCCACCGCCTCGGGCGAATGCGTGTGCAGAAAAAGATTCCAGGTCCACACCGAGGTTGCCACCGCGCACAGCAGCAAAATGCCCGTCTTGTTGACGGTCCCCTGCACCGTCATCGCCTCGCCGAACGCAGTCCGCTCGCCCCGAAACGCCTGCTCAGTCAGCGCCGGATTTGAAGTCCTCATCAATTGCGGCATCACGCCTCTCCTCAAAACGCCTCAATTCGCAGCTTCCAAATTATTATCGCATAGTATGGATCACCGGTCGCATGGCGGCACTTTTTGACTCTCCCACCAGGACTCTCGGTGAAATACCATCCTTATCTCATCCACACGCTCAGCTCCAGTGTTCGCGAAGAACTGTCGAATCAACGCTCCTAAGCGGACCGCAACCAATGAGATGCGGGCCTTTCTGGCCTCCGTCACGACGTAACAGCGCGCCAGCGGCAGGGCTCACAGGGCGATCCTCCCGCCATGGGCTTCCAGGCGAAATGTGATGTATTATCATCGGCCCCGGCGCGGATCTAGGAAGTGGTTGCCCATTCCAAAACTGTGCGGAAGCTTGATTGACTCGCCCGCAACGCAGGAGTGAGAGACAACGTGCCGGTCATCAACCAGCCATACATAGGATTCGAGGGTCCGATTGGGGCCGGGAAAACAACCCTGGCGCAGTTGTTGGCTTTGTATCTCGGCGCAACCCTTATTCTGGAAGATGTAGACGGCAACGAGTTTCTACCCGATTTCTATGCAGATAGAGAGCGCTGGGCACTCAGTGCGCAATTGGCATTCCTGATTTCCCGCTACGAGCAGTTGAGAACGATTCCGGCATCGCGAAGTAGACCAGTCGTTTCAGACTACACACAAGCCAAAGATCCCATTTTTGCGCGGGCTCTTCTGCATGACCGCGAGGTGGAGTTATATGAGAGGCTTAGCGTGGGACTTGATGCGAGCGTTTCCCGTCCCGACCTCACGGTGTACGTGGATGCCAGGAATGACATCCTCTTGAATCGAATCCGGGAGCGAAATCGGCCCTACGAGGTGTCGATTGATGCGGAATACCTGAATGCGCTGCGCGACGCATATGCTCGCCATCACAATTCCACTGGAAGGTTGCGGGTCTTAACCGTCGATACTTCGGTTCTAGACCTCTGCTCTGAATCGCAGCTCAACAGCTTGTACAAGAAGATCCTCACCGCAGCTTCAATGCACTGATCCGGAATTCCAGTTCCGACAAAAACTGGTGTCTGCACCGGACGCGATTCCGCAACTAGGTCCAAAGAAATCCGCAGTCACGCTCACCATGGAAGATCGGGTCGAGCCTCCCATTTGGCGTACCGCCTCGTCCCCCGCGTCTTCGATTCTCTGCTTCCGGTCAAATGAGGAGCGTCGCTCACCGAGACGCTTGCCCGCGCTTCGAGTGTCTATCGAGATCCCCTATACCTTGTAGGCAAAATACTCACGCGCCCGGAAAAAAACTCACGCCCCATGTAATCACTCGCAGAGAAACGTGACTCCGAAATGGAGGAAGCTACCCAAGTTGCTCTCCCACCATAGCTTATTTTTGCCCAATCAATTCCTCGGCTCTGGCCCGAAAGCTGCCCAGCAACACCAACCCGGCTCAAAGGAGACAATTCGCTTATGACCCGAACCCTTCTCTGCGGCGCCGCGCTGGCCGGCTTGATGCTCTACCCGGTAACCGCTCGGACCCGGGCCGCCGTCGGAGCGCAGCCACAGGCGCAGCAGCAACAGCAGCAGAATGAACAAGCCAAATCAGTAACCGGAAAAGTCACGGCCATCGGCTCTGACAAGAGAAGTTTTTCGATGGACGTGCGCGATCGCGATGCCAACAAGCCCATGGAGTTCGTGATCGACAACAATACCCAAGTGCAAGGCCACGTAGGTGTAGGGACGAACGCGATCGTTCAGTATTCCCCAACGGGCGACGGCAAGAATGTGGCCTTGAGCGTAGCCCCGCAAGACACCCAGTAGGTTTCCATCTCCCCGACCACCTTCGGAAGCGAGCAGGCGAACCGGGCTACTCTCATTGACCGGATCGCCTGACTCGCATTCGTCGATCTCGCCCATCGCGAGAATTCTTGTCTCCCCCTCGGCGCCCCCGGTATGCTCGTCACCATTCCAGATCACCGTTATTTAGGGAGCCGCGCAATGACGATTTTCACGCTTCTTCTTAGCTTGGCGGGTGCCTCTCTCCGGCCCGAGCCGCAATCGCTTTTCGAACTTCTCGACGCCGGCGTTCGCCGCATGCTGGATTGGCCGCTCTTCACCATCGGCAACATGCCCGTCACGCTGATCTTCCTGATCAAGTGCATCCTGTTTCTCATTGCGCTTTCGCTACTGACACGCCTGTCCCGCTACATTCTCGGCAATAAAATTCTCGCCCGCACCAAGATGGACCGCGGCGTCCAATACGCGCTCCTCCGCGCCTTTGGCTACGCGGTTTTCCTCCTGGGCCTCATCGTCGGACTCGACACTACCGGCCTCAACCTGCGCAGCCTACTGGTTGTCGGCGGGGCGCTCGGACTCGGCGTCGGCTTGGGCTTGCAGAATATTGTCGCCAATTTCGTGGCCGGCCTGGTCATCCTTTGGGAAGGTCCGGTAAAGGTAGGCGACTTGATCGAAGTCGGCAACACGCAGGGCGAGGTGGTGCGCATCGGCGCACGGGGTACCTGGGTGCGCACCTTCGACAATCAGGTGATCATCGTCCCCAACTCCGAGTTCATCAATCAGCGTGTCTCGAACTGGACCGCCAACGATCGCATCGTGCGCCTCTCGATCCCGGTGGGCGTGTCCTACAATTGCGACCTCGATCAAGTTCGCGAAGTTCTGCTCGACATCGCGAAAAGAAACTCGGAGGTGCTCGCCACTCCCCCGCCCTCCGCCATCGTCACCGGCTTTGGCGACAGCGCCGTCAACATCGTCCTGCGCGTTTCCACAGCACTCTTGACCGAGCGCACCACCACCATCAAAAGTGACCTGTTCCTCGAAGTGTTCCGCGTCTTCCGGGAAAAAAATATCGACATGCCCTTTCCCCAGCGGGACATTCACATCCGCTCGGTCGAGGCGCCGGTCGCTGCCAGCACCCAACCGGTGGCGCCGGCTCCCTAGCTTGCCGAACTGGTGTGGAAAGCTAGCGGTATAGAATTCCGGTACTTGCATCGGAGGTAACGCCTCGCTATTCTGTTGCTGAATCATCCTGGTGACGGAACCCTGCTTGCCTAACCCGCCCAAGAAAGACGCCCACATCCCTGAATTGGATGGTGTGCGGGGCATCGCAATTCTTTTGGTGTTGCTTTTTCACTTCCAAGGACACCGCCCGGATTCTGTTCCCCGCGTTCTGGGTCTTCCATTCTCGCTGGGATGGTCGGGAGTCGACCTGTTTTTCGTTTTGTCGGGCTTCTTGATTACCGGAATACTTCTCGACTCAAGGCATGCGGATAACTACTTTGCCGCTTTCTACGCTCGCAGGGTCTTGAGGATCTTCCCTCTCTACCTTCTCACCATCTTCGCCTACTTTGAGATCGTCTTGCCCATCGCTCATCACTTTGGGCAGTGGCAATCTCTGAACGGTGATTTGCAGATTTGGTATTGGCTGCATCTCTCGAACTGGCGTTCGGCGTTCGGACATGACGTTCCTCTGCTCTCTCATATATGGTCGCTCTCCATCGAGGAACAGTTCTACTTTATTTGGCCCATGGTGGTTCTATTCGTTGAGCCGACCGAGTTGGCTTATGTCTGCCTGATGCTCATGGGGGCGGCGCTGTTCCTTCGGGGCGCCTTTGCGAACAGTCTTTACGGTTTCGACTTCCTTTATCGCTTAACTCCCTTCCGCATGGACTCGTTGGCCGCCGGATCGTTGATCGCTCTGCTGGTAAGAGACGCGCAGTGGTTTGCCTTCGTCAAGAGCCGTCTCGGGCGACTCACCTTTGCGGCGGTTTCGATGTTGCTGCTCGTCCTATTCTTCTCATCAAGAACGAGTTCTACCTCGGCTCCGCTTACTACGACGGTGGGTTACACGGCTTTCGGGCTGGCTTACGGATGCCTGGTCTTTTTCGCGTACTGCTATAGTGGCTCGTCGATGTGGCGGGTCCGGACGTTACGCAGTCGATTTCTGAGAGCACTCGGGAAGTACAGTTACGCGATTTACATCATTCACGTGCCCATCGCGATTTATCAGACCAGCTATGTCGCCAGAATCTCCCAAGGCTTGCCCGCCGGCACGCAAATTGCCCTCTGGCTTCTTTCTATCGCCTTCGGCGGGCTAGTGTCATTCGCTTTAGCGCTGGCATCCTGGCATCTGCTGGAAAAGCATTTCTTGCGGCTCAAGCATTGGTTTGTTGTCAAATACCAGATCGCGCCCAGAGAGATCTGACCGCTCCTGCGTTTAAGCGCTCGGTTGAGTCTCCCGTGCTGGCAAATCAGACTGCCGCACACCCGCCTCAGGGTTCCTTCAACCGACGCGGGCTGGCAGGCAGCGTCACTTTGAGCAGCAGCGCCACCGCCACAAGAAATGAGGTCGCCGCATTGGCCCAAATTACCGCCGCCGCATGCAGCAGCAGTCCGTACAGCAGCCAGAGAAGAACGCCGGTGAGATAGATAAAGAGCATGGAAAACGAGAGATCTTCCGCACCTTGCCTTCGGATCTTCACGATCTGCGGAATGAAGGCGCCTGTGGTACACAAAGCCGCGACAGTTCCAACCGAATCCAAGAGTCCCATCTGCTCTCCCGTTTTTAATCTTTCATCCGGTCTTCCATCACGATTTCATGCCCTAGGCTGCTCCGCGGGGGATGAATTGATGCTCGCGAAGCGCCTGCCCCTGTCTCAGGTGAATCTCGGTTCCCCAGGTAATTTGCTGAGGATACAACCGATGCGAACCGCTTTCTTCACAGGCCCGTCAATTTCAAGAGCTTTGTGCTTTAAGTAGCATCGCAGGGTCCCAACCGTATTCCACTTTGAAGGTTTCCATTTGAATATTTCGATGGGAATCATTCGCTCAATGCATTCCGAAAACGTCAGGCAATAGCCTAAAATCGTCTCGATCACAACTCAGAAGGAAAATCCCGCTCCTGGAGAGTTCCTCAAGCAGGTCTTGGCCTATGAAAAGGAACATCGCTTGACCACAGCTGCTCGCCATTGGCCCGCGCCGCCGCCGAAAGCCGTCATCTTCGACATTGGCCGCGTCATTGTGCGTCTGAATTTGAGAGCGGCGTTCGCCTCATTCGTCCCCGCAGTTTCTGCGACCAACGGATCCGCCGCGCAGCGATTGTCACCGGAACAGATCTGGATGGCCATTCAATCCGACTCACGCTGGCGCGATTGGCAGGAAGGGCGCCTGACTGCCGAGCAGTGGCACGAACACATTACCAGGCGACTGGGCATCGCCTTGACCCTGGAGGATTTTCGCGGGGCCTGGAATCGCACCCTCGACCCGCAAACGATCTTGCCGGATAATCTTTTCGCTCAATTAGCCACGCGCTGCCGTCTCGCCCTGCTTTCGAACACGGACCCCATCCACGTCGAGGAGCTCGAGACTTGCTTCTCTTTCGTGCATTACTTTCCGGTCCGCATCTACTCAAACCAAGTAGGCGCCAGCAAGCCTTCTCCAAAGATCTACCAAGCCGCACTGAGCGCCCTGAGGGTGAAACCCGCCGAGGCGCTGTACATTGACGATATCGCCGAATACGCAGAATCGGCTCGCAAGCTGGGCTTAGACGCCATTCACTTTGAAGCCCCTGAGCAGCTCTACAGCGAACTTTCGCAACGCAACCTGCCTTCTGGCTCGACTGGCGTCTCGCCGGCGCCTTTTTCTTAGCACCTCGCACCAATGATTGCGGGATTGCTGGCGCACCATCCCCTGTCGACTAAGCAGCTGGCCCGCTGAATGTCTCTGAGGGGAGACTGCTGCGTACTCTGGAAAGGGTTGGCGCGCGAATTTTCCCGATTCAACTGTTGGTAAACAATCTCGGCTAGCTCGAGCGCCGTCGCAACGTGCGGGCACATATTTCCCGCCCCGACGGGTTCCTGAAACTCGCCTGCCGCACGGTCCGCGCCTCCATTTAGCTGGCAGCTCGGTTGTCAGTTAAAATTGGAGCAGAGGCTCTGAGGTTGCGCCGCCGCAGACTGAATTTCATCCTGATCGCCCAATCGATTCTCCTGTTAGCCCACGCCTTCGTTTACGAGACCTGGACATCTTTCTGGCGCGCCCCTGATCCTCCCGGCGTTTCGATCCTTGCCGTCGCCTTCGCGGTTCTCTCGGTCAGCTTCGTAACCGCTTCGTTCCTGGCCTTCCGCTACGACAACATATTCGTTCGCGCCGCCTACACCGCCGCCGCGACCTGGCTCGGGCTGGTCAATTTCTGCTTCTTAGCGTCCCTGCTTTGCTGGCTCGCGTATGCCGGAGTGCGCCTTGCGCGCGCCCCGGTCGCCCCCCGCCAACTAGCCACTATCTTCTTCGGCATCGCCATCGCTGCCGGCTTATACGGCACCGCAAACTCCTACTGGCTCCGCGTCAAGCAGGTCCACGTAAAGCTTCCCAATCTGCCCGACGCCTGGCGCGGCCGCGTCGCCGCTCTGGTCAGCGACACCCATCTCGGCCCCATCCGCACCGACCGATTCTCCCGCCACATCGTCACTGTCCTGAATCGCCACAGGCCGGACGTAGTGTTCCTGGCAGGCGACCTCTATGACGGCACCGCCGCCAACGTAAAACTTTTTGCAAAACCCTTGGCTGATCTCATCGCTCCGCTCGGCGCCTACTTCGTCACCGGCAACCATGAGGAATTCTCCGACCCCAGTCAATACATCGACGCGCTCGCCAGCGCGAGCGTCCGCGCCCTGCAGAATGAAAAGGTCACCATCGACGGACTGCAAATCGTCGGCGTCCACTATCACGAACTCTCCACACCCGAGCGCTTCGGCGCCGCTCTGCGCCAAGCCGACCTGGACCGCAGTCTTCCCAGCATCCTTCTGGCTCACGCACCCAACCGCCTCTGGGAATCCGAGCGAGCCGGCGTCACCTTCCAGCTTTGCGGCCACACCCACGCCGGCCAATTTTTCCCCTGGACTCTCGCCGTCTTGCGTATCTACGGCAAATTCGCCTACGGCCTGCAGCAACTCGGCGACATGACCGTCTACACCTCCTCGGGCGCCGGCACCTGGGGCCCGCCCGCCCGCCTGGGCACAAATCCCGAAGTCGTCTTATTTCACTTCGACTGACCTCAAGGCCCGGCGAATTGGCTCGCGGGGCATTTTCCGCGAGCCTTCCCTTCCGGGCTCGCTACCGGGGCACCCGCGCGCTCATATCGTCGAGACGCAACTCGGCTCATGTAAAATGCCTCTCGCACGACAAAGCAAAGGGAATTTCACCAATGAAGATCCTGGTTACCGGCAGCAGCGGCCACTTGGGCGAAGCCTTGGTTCGCACGCTCCATGACTCGACTCACGCAGTCATAGCCGTCGACATCGTCGAATCAGAATTCACAAACGAGGTCGGCTCCATCACCGACCGCTCTTTCCTCAGACGCTGCATGAAGGGTGTCGACGCCGTGCTCCACACCGCCACATTACACAAGCCCCACGTGGTCACCCACGCGCGCCAGAGCTTCGTCGACACCAACATTACCGGCACCTTGAATCTCCTTGAGGAAGCGGTTCTCTCGGACGTCGGCTCGTTCATTTTCACCAGCACCACCAGCACCTTCGGCAGCGCGCTCACTCCTCCGCCCGGCAGCCCCGCCGCCTGGATCACCGAGGAGGTCACCGCCGTCCCGCGCAACATCTACGGCGTGACAAAAACCGCGGCGGAGGATTCTCTGCGAGCTATTCCACCGCAAACTCGAGCTCTCATGCCTGATCCTGCGGACCTCGCGCTTCTTCCCGGAGGAAGATGACCGCGCGGAAACCCGCAGCGCCTACGACGACACCAACTCCAAGGTGAACGAATTCCTCTACCGCCGCGTCGACATCGAGGATGTCGTAAACGTCCATCTCCTGGCCCTTGAAAAAGCTCCGCAAATCGGCTTCGGCCGCTACATCATCAGCGCCACCACGCCATTCACGCCGGCCGATCTTGCCTATCTCCGCTCCAACGCCCCGGCCGTTCTGAGGAAAATTTTTCCCGACTACGAAGCTGAATACGCGCGCCGCGGCTGGAAAATGTTCCCGTCGATCGATCGCGTTTACGTAAACGACCGGGCCCGCAAAGCCCTGGGGTGGCAGCCGAAATATGACTTCCGCCATATCCTCGACAAGCTCAAGTCCGACCTCGACCCGCGCAGCGAACTGGCCCGCGTGGTCGGCTCAAAGGGCTACCACGGCTACAAATTTGCCGAAGGTCCCTTCCCTGTGGACTAAACGCGTTACTTCGCCTCGCTCACGACCTTCCCCATTTTCTTCGACCCGTGTTTGGCTGCCCGGTAAACAGGCGCGGCGAAAAAGGCCGTCCCCCTCATCGTGCTGCTACTGCCGTCAAGTTGTCATCAAGGGAGAAAAGGGGGCGAGGGACCTCTGTCTGTTTGGCCCGATGTCCGGGTCGTCCACGACGATCGAGCGCCTGGCGCTTTTATCCGTCGCTTCGTGCCAAACAGAATTCGCTCTCGCTCGAAGTCGCTTGCAGCCCCCCGCTTCGAGCCCCTAGCCGCGCTTTCCTCAACCGTCTAGTATGTTCCGGTGAACGCACCAGACAAACGAAGCTTCCTGGCCCTCGCCTTGTTCACCCTTTTCGCCCTGGCCACAGCGCATGCCGTGTCGCCTCAAAGCTCCGCTCCCTCCCATCTCACGCGGGTCCCAGACCTCGCTCAGCGCGTCGCCAAATTCCGCCCCGTAAAAATGCCCTTTAACTCACAGGGCCTCAGCAACCGCGAAAAGCAGCTCATCGCCAAATTAGTCGACGCCTCCGGCCTCCTCGACTGCATCTACTGGCGTCAGAGCGACCCCGCAGGCCTGAAGCTTTATCTCTCGCTGCAACAAAGCAAAAACCCTCCCGATGACCCCCTCCGTCGCTACCTGAAAATCAACGGCAGCCGCTTCGACCTGATCGACAATGAACGGCCCTTCGTGGGTACGCAGCCCATGCCTCCCGGCCGCGGTTTCTTCCCCGAGGACATGACCCGCACGAAGTTTGAGGCCTTCGTTGCCGCGCATCCTGCCCAAAAAACCGCGCTCTACAGCGGCCAAAGCATCGTCCGCCGCAAAGGTGACCAGCTCCAAGCAATCCCCTACCATGTCGCCTACCGTGAATTTCTGGAACCCATGGCCAAGGATTTGCGTGAAGCCGCCAGCTTCAGCGACGATCCCGCCTTCGCCAAATTCCTGCGCCTCCGCGCCGAGGCGCTTCTCACCGACGACTACTTCGCAAGCGACATCGCCTGGCTCGACCTGCGAAATCCAAAATTCGACCTCATCTTTGCACCCTACGAGACCTATCTTGATTCCCTTCTCGGCGTAAAAACCTCCTACGGAGCCTCGGTGCTGATCCGCAATGAACAAGAAAGCCAAAAGCTCGCCATCTTCCAAAAATACGTTCCCGACCTCCAGGAAGCCTTGCCCCTATCGCGCGAAGATTTGCCCTCCAAGCGCGGTAAGCAATCCCCCATGGAAGTCATGGACTCTCCCTACCGTGCCGGCGACCTGCTCCACGGTTACCAGGCCGTCGCCGACAACCTCCCGAACGACCCGCGCATCCACGAGCAAAAAGGATCGAAGAAAATTTTCTGGAAGAATTTCATGGACGCGCGCGTGAATACCGTCATCCTGCCCCTCGCCAAGCGCGTGATGCAGCCCGACCAAGCCGCCATGGCCGGCAGTGAAGGCTATCTAACCGACACGCTGATGCACGAAATTTCCCATGGTCTGGGCCCAGCCTTCGCGCGCATGCCAAAAGGCAAAACCGACATCCGCGAAGCAATCGGCCCCCAGTACGCCGGACTAGAAGAAGCCAAGGCTGACGTAGTCGGCGAGTTCGGCCTGCAATGGCTGATTGCCCACAATGCGTTCCCCAAAGAAAAGCAGAACGCGGTGTACGCCTCGTACGTAGCCGGAATTTTTCGCACCGTCCGCTTCGGAATCGCCGAAGCCCACGGCGCCGCCGAGATGATGGAATTCAATTACCTTCTCGAACAAGGCGCCGTCTACGGCGACCCCCCAAGCGGCCTTTACCGGATCAGTTTCGAGCGCATGCCCGCGGTCATCGCCTCGCTAGCCAAGGAGCTGCTCGAACAAGAAGCCACCGGCGACCGCGCCCGCACCGAAACTTGGTTTAAGAAATACGCTGTAATGCCCCCCGAACTCTCCGCCGCTCTGGCTAAAACCGCCGACATCCCGGTCGACGTCGACCCCGAATTCGATTTCCATCCCCCACTCCGCTGACTGCAGGGCGAACGACTTGCTGCCCTGTGCTCCTGGGCTTGACTCCCAGGCGAGCCAAGCAATGGGGGGTCTCACGAGTGTGGAATGGGCGCACAAAGGCATAGGGCGAAGCTCCATACGGTGTGATCCTCATCCCGAAGCGCAAGCAAGAGTAACAATTAGGGCCTGGTGCAGGCCAAAACCGGATGTAAGACTTCAACGATTGCTGCCTGCCGTGGACGGTGATCTTGGTTTGCAGAGTTGCCCCCCGGCCCTGGCCGGCCTGCATCCTCCTGATTTCCAGGAGGCGGCAATGGCGCACCGCCGGCGCCTTGGGACTTTGCCTTGCGAGGGCAGCGCCCGTCGCGCCGAGGAGGTCAGAAAATCTCAGAGGATGGATTGCGCTTCCGCATCGATAGAAACGTGCGTCTGCGGAAATCCATTGATCTGATAATTTGCTCCCGCCGCGCACCCAAAGTGGAAGAAGCGGCTGATGTGGTAGTCCTCGTCGAAGATGCTGAACACGTCTTCGATATCTTCCTTCGACAGGCCCAGTGAGGAAAGCGGCACAAAATTGCCGTATCCGCCCGCTGCCGCTAGATACTTTTCCACTACTTCTTTCAGCTCGATGTTCATATCCAGACGTACGCCCCGGCTTCCCCATACGGCAGGTTCATGTAGAACAGGTTCGCCTCGGGTATCGCTTCAAATGTGTCCCAAAGCTTTCGCGCGCCGTGCTCGCCGCACAGCGCCTGTCCGGCCTCGCCGATCTGCTCGGTCTCATCAAGACTCGCCACCTGCTCGCGCGAAAACCAGAGCCAGACAGCCTGTCGCGAACATCGCAAGCATCGGCCGAGCGGCTGTCCCAGCCGCTTGCCAACAGCCGCACCCAGCTCCGGCAAAAGCCCCACCGCCTCGAAATCCCGATCCGCGACGAAGAAGTACTGCGTGACGATCGCCGGATCAGGTTCAAACGCAACCACCAGCCCCGGATACTGCGCTATCTCGGAGGTGAAAGCTTCTCTCAGGCACTCGCGGCAAAGGGACACTTCCGGGCGCACCGGCTCGCGGCGCGGGGCCCGCTTTCCCCGCAGGTAAAGCGTGTCGGGCAATACCGTCGCGATGAAATCGGCGCCGTTATCCAAATGGACGCACTCGGCAGGCGAGCCTTTTAGCCACGCCCACCAGTTGCGGCTCCGCGGCAGAAATTTGATGCCGGGATAGGCGGCTTCATAGGAAATTCGCGTCACCGTGAGTTACTCCTCCATT
The DNA here is from genome assembly GCA_963718485.1 of uncultured Acidobacteriota bacterium. Lineage (GTDB taxonomy): Bacteria > Acidobacteriota > Terriglobia > Acidiferrales > UBA7541 > Palsa-295. Next base: position 49,830 of record CAVQZU010000079.1, on the reverse strand, counting down.
GCAAAGACGTATGGTAGCAGATCGGAATTCAAAACCGCCTTCCCCTGCAGGGGCCCAAATCCTGCTTGCTTTTGCGAGCATTTTTCAACAAATGGCAGCGATTCGAGGTTGCTCAGTCCATTGACAATGTACAAATCGGACGCGTATCATTTCCTGCGATACAGCATCGCGAGCGCGGATGCTTATCCCCTTCAAGCTCTTGCCCCCGGGTTGGGTGGAGTTACCGAGTGAGAACCCTCGGCATTCAGGGCATTTATTTGGACGGAGGCCGCTCCCATGTCACCCGAAAACGACCAGAAACCAGTTGTCGCCGCCGAACCCATTGTGGCGGATCCGCAATCGGATGGCGTGGCAGTTTCCGAGCCACAGGGCACTACCGGTGCCGCGGCCGCCGTAGCGCGGGCGCCGGAAGTCATTGCAACCATCGGCTCCCCTGACGAGGAAACCTCTTCTGCTATGACCGACATCGAGCCGCCGGTGACGTTGAGCGAAACCCTACCGATCCTAGCGAACGAGCCAGCTGCCGCTCCTACACCGATCGAATCATCTGAGCCCGCCGAGTCGGCGGAAACCATGGATCAGCTGCTGGATCAGTTTTCGGCGCCGGAATCGATCGTCGCCGAAGGTGAGATTTTCGACGGGCGCGTTCTTGCGGTCACCGAGGCCGGAGTGGTCGTTGACGTCGGCGGGAAATTCGAGGGATTGGTCCCGGCGCAGGAATTCCTGGATTCCGGCGCGCCGATTGAATTCGGAGCAGGCCAGACGATCGAAGTCGAGCGGCTTCACGAACAGCGGGACGGTTACGTCCTGCTCTCTCATGTGCGCGCCCATCGCCGGCGCGTCTGGGAGCGCATCGAAAAAGCTTATCGCGACCACAGCAATCGAAAAGGCAAAGTGCTTGAGCGCATCAAGGGTGGTTTGGTAATCGATATCGGCGTGCGGGCCTTCCTGCCCGCCTCGCAAATTGAGCTCCGTCCGGTTCACGATCTCGAAGGGTGGAAAGATCGCGAAATCGAAGTCCGGATTCTGAAACTGAACCGCAAGCGCGGCAACATCGTGGTCAGCCACCGCGCCATTCTGGAAGACGAGCAGAAGGCCAAACGCGAAGCCTTGGCCGGCACGCTTCAGGAAGGTTCGGTTGTAACCGGGCATGTCAAGAATGTTACCGACTACGGCGTATTCGTTGATTTGGGCGGAATGGATGGGCTGTTGCACGTAAGCGACCTGGTTTGGGGGCGCGTTCCGCACCCATCGACCCTGGTTAAGCCAGGCGATGAAATTCAGGTGCAAATCCTGAAGTTCGATAAGGACAAACAACGCATTTCCCTCGGACGCAAACAACTGCTCCCCGATCCGTGGTCGAGCGTGCCGGAACGTTTCCCCGTGGGGACGCGGGTGACAGGCAAAGTCGTCGGGGTGACAGACTACGGCGCCTTCGTTCAAATCGAGTCCGGTGTTGAGGGTCTTGGTTCACGTGAGCGAAATGAGCTGGTCCAAGCGCACGAAACACCCCTCGAAGATCGTCAAAGTCGGCGATGACGTCGAAGTGGCCGTGCTCGAAGTGAAGACGGACCAGAGGCGCATATCGCTGGGGCTCAAGCAGACGCTGCCTGATCCGTGGGAAGCCGCTGCGGAAAAATATCCGGTGGGTACGGTGATCACCGGCCGCGTTCGGAACCTCGCCGATTTCGGCGCCTTCGTTGAAATCGAAGAAGGGATGGAAGGGCTGATCCACATCAGCGACGTGAGCTGGACGGAGAGGATCAAACATCCCAGCGAAAAATTTAAAAAGGGCGATAGCGTGCAGGCCCGCGTGCTCAAGGTGGATTCGCAGAACCGGCGGCTCTCGCTTGGAATCAAGCAGGTCAATGACATCTGGGCCTCCTGGTTCGGGGCCCACAAGATCGGCGAAGTGATCAAGGGAAGGGTCACCCGAACCACGGATTTCGGGGCTTTTGTTGAGCTGGCCGATGGAATCGAGGGGCTCTGCCACGTCTCCGAGATCGAAGAGCGGAAGCCCAAAGGCGAACGTGAAAAGGAAAAGGCGCCGCGGGGGGCGCGGGTGTCTTCTGGTGCTTGCCAGCGGGCAGGAATACGATTTTAAGATTATCCGCATGGAGCCCGAGGATCATAAGATCAGCCTGAGCTACCGGGGGGCGCAGAAGCAGGCCGAAAGACAGGAGATTGAGTCGTTCCGCTCGTCGAAATCGTCACCGACGGCCACGATTGGCGACGCCATTATGGCCAAGCGCCAGTCCTCCTAGCCCCTGGTTGTTTTTTCAGCCTGAATCACTATTCGTACCATCGTCGCCCGGCCAGAAATTCGTTTACCTTATGCTAGATTGGTGATATCAAAGATGTTGTGGCGTCCCAGCTCCGGCACCAACGGCCCGTTGTTGCATCAAGTGACTAGTCTCACAGGAGGCTTTCGAGCGATGGCAGAGGCTGCGGCTGGGCAAGAGCAAAACAAAGATCAAACGATGACGAAGGCCGACCTCGTCGAAGAGGTCACGCGGGTAACCGAGCTGCCGCGGAAGGAATCAGAAGCCGTCGTCGAAACGATTTTCGAAAGCATTATTTCGGCACTTCAGGCCGACGACAAGATCGAGATCCGCGGATTCGGTAGTTTCCGTACGCGGGAGCGGCGCGGCCGCACCGGGCGGAACCCGAAGACCGGCGCGAAAGTGGAAGTTCCTCCAAGAAGATTCCTTATTTCAAACCGAGCAAGGAACTGAAAGACTTCATCAACGAAACCGGCCACGACAGCGGCCATGGATCGCAGCCCGCGAATCCCGGCGGTTCAAGAACCCGGCACTCAGGGCTGAACGGGATGGATTATCTGTGGACGCCGTGGCGGTACCGCTACATCGCCAGCGTCAAGAAGACGATCAGTGTGTTTTCTGCGAGGCGGTGGCCGCAAACGATGACCGCAAAACCTTGATCCTGCTGCGCGGCGAGAAAAACTTCGTGATTCTGAACCGCTATCCCTACACCAGCGGGCACGTGATGATCGTTCCCTACGCGCATGTCGCCGACTTGTCTTCCGCCGACCCGGAGACGCTGGCCGAAATGATGCGCCTGGCGCAGCGCTTGCAGACGGCGCTTAAGAAAACGTACCGGCCGGAAGGATTTAACTTCGGGCATGAATCTCGGACGCGCGGCCGGCGCGGGAATCCTCGGGCACTTACATCTTCACGTGCTGCCGCGATGGGCGGGCGATGCAAATTTCATGACCGTCGTGGGGGAAACGCGTATCGAGCCAGAGGAACTCGGCACGACTATGACCGATTACTGGCCGCGCTGAGTTAGGTGAACCGGTATGGCGGCCGGCTAGGCGATGACGACGTTCACGAAAAAGTCGTCGCAGGGAGCCGACCGCTCGCGAATCCTCTGACGAAGAGCGGCAAGATGAAGTCGCTGCGGGTGTCTTGGTCGTGGTTAAAGCAGCGACCTGGAAAACGGTTGTGAATTGCCCTGCCGGGAGTGGGAGCTCTGAGAGCCAAGAATCTTTCCGGAAACTGTTTCCGTTTGCGACCGGTTGCGAGGAAAGCCGAGACGTACCCTGAGGGCCCGGCGAGCGGATGAGCTGGCGCGAGGTTTACGCTAGACAGCTTGGCGGATCCCAGAAGTCTTCGCGGGCGAGAAGTTCGACGCCGATGTGGCGGCGGCCTTCGGCATCAAACCTTGAGTAAACGACGCGGGCTTGCGCGCGGCTGCCCTTGTCACGGCGACAAAGAACGACGACGCCGTTCACATCGACCGAATGCCGACAGACGAATCCAGCGCCGTGGCGGCTGACAGTGGAAGTCCAGGTTTCTTCTTCCCAGGTATGGCGAGGGTCTTCCCGGCGCAGCCAGACCGGAAAGCGGGCTTCGGTTCGGGGACTGCGCCGCAGATTCCTTCCTAGTTGCGCGGCGCGACGCAGAATTTCTTTGAGGCGCGCTTGCAGGGCCGGAGCCGCGCCGATGGGGGATTGGCTGAGCATCTGAGCCTGTTCGCTGCAGGCCGTCAAGAAACCCTTGAAAACGGAGCTGACCGAGGAATCGGCAGCCTGCTTCAGGCGAGCGCTGCAGGCTTCCATCTCACTCAGTGAAACGGAAATGAAGTGATCCAGGCAGAGTGGGCGCGTCTCAAGCTCGGTTGCCACGGTGTTCCGACAATCCGCCACGCAACACGGACTTGCCTTCAGAGCGGGCCGCGCCTCCGGCCACGCAAATTGAGTTTCCATCAGCGTCGTCCCAAGGGCCCATACCTGCGGGCTGATTCGGCTATGCGTTCGGCAGTTTTCCGATTCCCTTGGCCGCCTCGGCGATCGCGCTGCTCACCGATTCGAGGTGACCCCGGCTATGGTTGTTTAGCTCCTCGACGAACTGGCGAGACGACTCGGCGGCCTTTTCCTTCATTTCGCCGATCGCGGCCTCGAACGATTCGAAGGCCTGGCGCAAACCGGCCTGGACCTCGGCGTCCTGCTGTTGCGCCGATGAGCTGAAATTGTTCAGCGCAGAAGTTGTTGCCGATTGAATGGTATTTTGCAGTTCCTCGCGGGCGACGTCGAGACGCTCGCGGATGATCATTTCGAACTGCTTTTCGAATCCGGTGCAGGTCTCTTCGATCCTGGCGGTCGAACGGGTGACGGTCTCTTCGAGAACGGCGTTTAATTGTTCGCGCTGTTTGGCTAGCTCGGCGATGGTTTCTTTGGCATGGTCGATCACCGGGGCGGACTGCTCTTTCAGCCGCGATACGATGCGATCCACACCCTCGCCGCGGGAGGATTCAAGGCCCCGCTGCAAGCGATCCAGGGCATTGGCCGAAAGGCTCTGGGCGAGCGTGTCGAGCTCCCTGCCGCGCTCCTCGACTCGCTCAAGAGACTTGGCAATATCCGATTCGAGCCTCTTGGTCCAGGTGGCGTGCAGGGCTTTCGCGGTTTCCTGGCTAACCCGATTGAGCTGCTTGAGGGACTGCTCGATCCATGCGGCCGATTGAGAGGTGGCTACCTCGGCCAGAACGCGCCGGGCTTCTTCGTGCAGACCCGCGCGCACTTCCTCGAGCGTCGAAGTTGCCTTCTCGCGCACAGCGGTGGCTGCGGCGTCGAAGAGCATCTTTTCCATCTGCTGGTGGAAATCGCCCATCAGAAGTCCGCTCGAGCGTTGGTCGGAGGTGCGCATGGAAGAGGGAGAAGATTTCGCGAGAGCAGCCAGAGAAGCGCCGTTTCCCGGTTTCGGGGGGACCGCTACCTTCGGCTGAACCTCGGCTTTGGGAACGGCGAAGGGTTTGGACTTCCCGTTGCCAGACTGGTGCAACTGCGATTCGCAGAAGGTGAGCCAATCCTGAGGAGGAGCGTCGATTCCCCAGACGTTGCCCGGGCTTTCCAGTTCGATCGCGGTTTCGAAGATGCCGCTGGTGTCAATCGGGCGCTTGACCCATTTGACCAGGCCGCGGGCGGAGACGGGTTCACTTTTGTGTTCCTTGTCGGCAAGCTCGAGCATCACCCAGGAATTGGTAAGCACGTCGTGCTTCGATTCGTACTTGCAGCCATGGGCGCTGACGGTCACGGTGGCGACGTCCTCGCGATAGGGTCCGCGATAGGAATCAACACCCATCACCGTGAGTGGAACGTTTGCGTTGAGGCCGGTGCTGCGTCGCAGCGGACGGGCTAGGTCGTTTGCGATGGAGGCGTTCGACAGGTTTTCCCCTTCGGCTGGCATTTGAACCTTCAGGAGAACGGAATCCGGGAATGTGAACACGGGCAAAATTTGAGGCGGTGTGTCAACGGGTTACTAATCGTGCGACTCCGGGCAATCACGGAGGGCAAGCTCAATGATTTCCAGCCGCGGAGGGACAGGCGCAGCTGCTGAAAGAATCCGGGTCGGTTCCTGTTCCGGCGCAGGAATAGAAACGCCAATCCTTGACGGCAACGGCCAGGGTCGAGGAACTGGGTGTGCCGTACAAACCCATGATGCGCGAGCGGATGGCTTCGCTCGAGCGGACCAGAAGCGCGATCGTCTCTAGGTTGCGGGACTGTAGTTCTGCAAGTGAGATTCCTGGCGGAAGTCGTAGGAGAGCGTCCAAACTGGTTTGTCCAAAGCGTCAGCCGAAGATTTCCGCAGGTAGGTGGCCGCGTAGTCAACCAGCGCACCGTTCGCTTTGTCATACACCCCGATTTCGAAGCCGGGATCGTTATGGTGATCGCGGCCGATCGAAGGCGCGATGTGTATCTGGAAGAAGGGCGTGCCGTTGGAATCGGTGAGAACGCGGAAATCGTCCATGTGAGTATGGCCGGCAAAAGCGTCACGGACTATATCTTCGTGAGCGGCGACGATTGCCAGGAAGGAATCCATATACTGTTTTTTCCAGAACAGGGTGGGAGTCGCGCACCGTCCGGGCGTCGCCGAGTCATAGGCGTCGATGCCGGGAGGAATATGCATGAGGATGGCGGCGGATTTGTGGGCTTGGCGCAGGCGATCCACTTGAGCGCTGAGCCAATGTAATTCGACAGTGGCTTGATCCGGGTCGCTGGCAGCTTTCCATTTATTCGACCAATACGCCGTATTCAGGACGATGAATTCAAGGCCTGGGACCGTCGGATGCGGAGCAGCATAGTAGCCGCCGGAGAGGAAATCTTTGCTGGCGTCCGGGCCGGCGGCGGCAATTCTCCACTCCCTTGCCATGGCTGCGAGCAGCCGAGGACCCTGTGGCGCGTAATCGTCGATTAGCGAATCGTTGTTGCCGAAGGCGGCGTAGATCGGAGTTGAGGGGAATGCCTGCTGGATCATGCGGGTAACGAACGTCATGGTCTTGATTACGAAGTCTTCGTAGCCGTTGCCGTCGGGGCGGGCATAGCCGCGGTATTTTTCTCGAAAATTGTGCGGCCAGGAAATCGCCGGTTAGCAGGATGTAATCGTAACGGGCTTCTGAATTCCGAGCCGCGCCTAGAGCAGAGGACAGCAGGGCGTAGTTGGCGTCGGCGCCATCGGGCGCGAGCTCCTGATGGGGCGACGAATCAAACAGGGAGGGCCACTTTTCCGCCGGCGCGGCGACCAGCTGTCGGATGAGCTGAGGATCGGTGCCGGTCAGCGGATCGAAATGAACGTCGGTGAGAATCAGAAACGTGGATTCGTTATTTGCCGGGGAAATAGACCGATGGTTCGGTTGAAGCTGGGCCGCGGGCCTGGAATTCGATTGCGCCGTGCCGGCGACGATGATTGCCAATAGCACTACGATCAGGGCCAAGATGCGCATCCGGTCTATCGTGCGGGTTTAAGGGGCAGGAATCAAGCGAGGCCATCCGGTTCATTCTGGTAAGTTGCAGCGGCGCGGACAAACGTTTGCGGCGCCATCGCCCCGCAGCACTTCCGGAAGCGCTGCGGAACGACGCCGGCCGGTTTCACTAATCAGGGCAGTTTCGCTGCGAGAACATCGATCTTTCGATTTTGGGTAGGCGTTGCCAGCAGTTCGGGGGCTTTGGCCATCAGGGCGGCGGCCACTTTTCCGGCGAGGTGAGCCTGGCGGCCGGCTTCGTCCGCGAAGGCGTCAAAGATTCCAAATGTGGAGGGGCCCATTTTTATTCCGAACCATGCCGTCGTCGCGGGCTCTTGCTGAACCAGGGACAATCCGTCCTTGAGGAACTTCTCAACCTCGGCTTCCTTGCCTGGCTTTGCATCCAATCGAACATATAAGGCTACTTTGACCATTGTCGTGATCTCCTTTGCGGTGGTGCCATTGTTGCGCATCTAGGTTACCGCACTGTGAGAGCATGACAACTAAGTCGCCCGTGAAAAAATCGGGGCAGCAGAAACAGAACCTCAAGTCCTTGGCGACCGGGAATCTCCGGGGAGGCTAGAAACTCACCCAGGCGAGTTGGCGGAGTCTTGGCAAAACTCCTCAGGCAGTGTTATCCAGGCACCTGTTCCGCTCGAAGCGCGATCGGCCGGGGGGATCGCCTCGGGAAAAGAGGGCCGCGGCGTTCGCTTGACGCTTTTCCCAAATGCCTGGGCCACCCAAGGACGGTGGTTCAGGTGGATTGCTTGCCCCGGGCCCCTTTGCGCAGGAATTCCTTCACGGCCTGGCGTACCAGGGCGGAAACCGGAGCCAGGGACTTCTCTGAAAGCTGCAACAGAGCTTTGGTTTGCTGATCGGTGAGCCAAACGACGGTTCGCTTCATGCCCTATCGTGACTTAGGATTTCTTCTAAAGTCGATAGAACTTCGGGTATCTGACGAGCCCTAAGAGTTACTCCCAGCGCTGCTGGGACACACGAGAGTACCCAACGAATTCGGGGGGTTGCGGCTCTTATCTTTGGTTCCGGCAGCGGCGGCTCAATCCGCTGCGAGTTCTCGCTGGGCTGTTTGCAGGCGGAGGAGCAGTTCCTTGGCCAGACGTGTAACGTTCGGCTCAGTAAGGATCGTTTGCTGGTGTCCGGGTATTTCGCAGATGTCCAGATTACCGGTTAGGATGTCTTTCCAGCCCAAATCCTGATCGGCGATCAAACCGTGCAACTGCTTGCTGGCACGGAACAGGACGACGTCTCCCTTATAGAGGCGGATTTTGTATTGGTCGGCCATGCGGTCATGTTCCAGGGTGAGAGCTTCTAGGATGTAGGACATGGGGCGCGGCTTCTGCTTGGCGTGGCCGTTGCGAATCTTGTCCAAAGTAATTGCGGTACGTGCCCAGGCACGGTTCCAGCCGTGTTCAAGCCGCTCCTGAAAATAATTTTTGCCTTTGTGAGCCAGATTTTCGCGCTCGAGGTCGATGCGCTTGGCGGCGCGGTACCAGAACTGCTGCGGCAAAGTCACTTCGGGCCTGAAATGACCGACGGCTGGATTCGTGGTTTGCATCAGCACGACCAGAGCGACCTCTTCGCCTGCCCCGGAAAGCTGTTGAGCAGCTTCCAGAGCTACCAAGCCTCCGAAGCAAAAGCCACCTAAGAAATATGGACCACGGGGCTGCACGGTTCTGATTTCTTTGACGTACTCCGAAGTGATCGTCTCGATCGATTGATCCTTTACGATGCGGCCATCCAAACCCAGGGCCTGAACGCCATAGACTGGCTGGCCCGCGTCCAGGAGATTGGCCAAGGGATAGTATTCGAGGACGTTGCCGCCGTGGCTGTGCAGCAGGAAAAGCGGCGGTTTGCTACCGTTCGGCTTTATGGGGACAATACACGACCAGGAAGGTTTCCAATCTTCTTTACGGAGGACATTTGCCAGATCGCCCACCGTTGGAGATTGCAACAGTGTGGCGAGCGGCAGGCGACGGTGATACAGCTTTTCGATTTCGACGATGATCCGCAGGGCCAACAGCGAGTGGCCTCCTAATTCGAAGAAGTTGTCGCGGATTCCCACCCGGTTCACTTTCAGAACTTTTGCCCACATCTGAGCAAGGCTCTGTTCCACAGGATCGCTTGGCGCGACATAGTTTCCAGCTACATCGACGCGGCCTTGGTCGAGAGAGGGTAGGGCTTTTCGATCGATTTTGCCGTTGGGCGTCAGAGGGAGTTTTTCCGTACGCATGAAGGCGGACGGGATCATGTAATCGGGCAGCTCTTTTTTCAGGTGATTACGAAGGTCGGCGATATCGGGAGTTGACCCAGGGCGCGACTCGAAATAGGCGGCGAGGATCTTGTCGCCTGCGGAGCTTTGGCGCGCGACTACTACGCATTGACTGATGGAATCGTGGCGGCCTAGCACGGCTTCGATTTCACCTAGCTCGATGCGGAAACCGCGGACTTTTACCTGATTGTCGACGCGGCCCAAGCACTCCAAGGTGCCGTCTGGCAACCAACGAGCGAGGTCGCCGGTCCGGTAGAGGCGTGAGTTTGGATCAAATGGACTTGGGATGAAGCGGTCTTGCGTTAACTCCGGGCGGTGGAGATATCCGCGCGCGACTCCTGTTCCTCCGATGCACAGCTCACCCACGGCACCCACCGGAACCAAGTTGCGATTCGAGTCCAGAACGTGGACCTGCGTATTGGCTATAGGGTGGCCGATGGGAATTGAAGTTTCGGCGGACGTCACTTTGTGGACGGTGGACCAGACGGTAGTCTCGGTGGGGCCGTACATGTTCCAAAGTTCGCCGCAGCGGGACAGGAGCTGCTGGGCGAGGTCCATCGGGCAGGATTCGCCGCCACAGAGGAGCTTTAATTTTGGAGAACCTTGCCAGCCGGCGTCGATGAGAGCGCGCCAGGTGGCTGGTGTCGCCTGCATCACGGTGCAACTGGATTCGCGCATGCGCTGCATCAGGCGCGCGGGATCCAGAGTGTCTTCACGGCTGGCGATGACCAGCTTGCCGCCGCTGATCAGAGGGAGGTAGAGCTCCAGGCCAGCGATATCGAAAGAGAGGGTGGTGACGGCGAGCAGCGTGTCAGCCGGCGTAAAGCCTGGCTCGCTCTGCATCGAGAGAAGGAAATTCACGATTGCGGAGTGGGGAATCTCTACGCCCTTTGGCTTGCCCGTGGAGCCGGACGTGTAGAGGACATAGGCCAAGCCGCCGGCGGCCGCGGCTTGCGGTGCGGCAACGCCTTGCTTGGCGATTTCTTTTGCGTCGTCATCGAGGCGAACGATTACCGGAGGCTTGACCGGCAGTTTTTCGTCCAGATGGCGGTGCGTGCACAGGACGCGCATGGCGCTGTCTTCGACCATGTGCGACAGGCGATTTTGCGGAAAAGAAGGATCGAGCGGGACATAGGCGCCGCCAGCTTTCAGGATTGCCAGAACGGCGGCTACCATTTCGGCGGAGCGCTCCAGCAGGACGCCTGCGAAAACGCCGGGGCCGACTCCATGAGCTCGCAGGTGATTGGCTAGCTGATTGGCTCGGTCATTCAACTGGCGATAGGTCCAGCGTTGCTTTTCGAAGACCAGCACCACCTGGTCCGGCGTTTTCGCGGCTTGCACCTCTATTAGCTGATGGAGAAAGCGATCTTTTGCCGCAAAGGTGATATCGGTGGCGTTCCAGTCTTTCAACAGGAGTTGCTGTTCCGCGGCCGGGAGCAACGGTAGAAGCGAGATGCTCTGTTCGGGGTTTTGGGCGATTGCACCTAGCAAAACCTGGTAATGCTCGAGCAAGCGCTTGGTTGTGGCGGCTTCGAAGAGGTCTGTGCTGTATTCGACCAAGCCTTCGAGCGCGCCATCGTTCTCGGACATGAAAAGCGTCAGGTCGAACTTCGCGGTTCCCGTCTCCAGTTTTTGGATGCCCGCAACTTTGGATGCTTGTGACGTCGCGTCCGCGCTTTGCAGGATGAACATCACCTGGATCAAAGGCGAGTGGCTGGGATCGCGATTGGGAGCTAGTTCGGCGACCAACCGGCCGAAGGGAAGATCCTGATGAGCATAGGCACCCAGCGCTCTCTGCTTTATCTGGCGCAGCAACGAGCGGAAGTTCAAACCATCGCTGAACTGGCCGCGAAGCACCGTCGTGTTGAGGAAAAAGCCGATCAGGCTTTCGGTTTCGCTGAGGGTGCGTCCGGAAATTGGAGTGCCGACCAAAATGTCATCCTGCCCCGTATAGCGATAGAGCAGGGCCATGAAACTCGCCACGAGGGTCATAAACAGCGTGGACTGTTCCTCACGGCCCAGGGCTTTTAATGGCGCGAGAAGTTCTTTCGGAAACTTGATGACTTCGGCGCTGCCGCGGAAGGTTTGAACGGCGGGGCGCGGCTTGTCCGTGGGCAGTTCGAGTATGGTCGGAGCGCCGGATAGTTCTTTTTTCCAATACGAGGCTTGCTGGTCGAGGACCTCTTCGGTCAGCCATTCGCGCTGCCAGCAGGTGAAATCGGCGTATTGGATCGGGAGCTCGGGAAGAGGAGACGGCAGGTTTTTCGCGAATGCCTCGTGAATCTGGTGCAATTCATGATGCAGAACTTCCATCGACCACTCGTCGGCGATGATGTGGTGGACTGCCAGCAGGAGAAGATAGTGCTGTTCGCTTAACCGTACGACCGTGCCACGGAGCAGAGGCGCTTTGGACAGATCGAAAGGCCGGCGCCCCTGTTCGCGAGCGAGGCGAGTCCATTGTTGTTCGCGCTCCTGCTCCGGCAGAATGGTCAGGTCCGCTTCACGAGTCTTCAGATCGACCGCCGGGGAAACGATTTGCACTGGTTGGCCGTCTTCTTCGACGAATGAGGTGCGCAACACTTCGTGGCGGCGAATCAGTTCGTTCAAAGCTCGCTTGATGGTCTCCGGCCCGGATGGCCCGTCAAATTCGACTACGTCTACGATGTTGTAAACAGGGCGGCCAGAAGCCAGTTGATCGAGGAACCAAATGCGTTCCTGCGCAAACGATAGAGGACTTGGCCCCCTGTGGCCGCGGCGCGGGATGCGTTGAACCACGGCGGTGGTCGTGTGTCTTGCTTCGTCTACCACTGTGGCCAAAGCGGCAATCGTGGCGTTGGCAAAAAAAGTGGGCGGGGGCAAATCCACTTCGAACAGGTCGCGGATGCGGGAGACCACGCGGATGGCCAACAAGGAATGCCCGCCCAACTCGAAGAAGTTATCCTTGACGCCGAGGCGCTCGATTTTTAGCACCTCGCTCCAAATGCCGGCGAGCTTGTTCTCGGTTTCGGTGCGCGGACGTACGAATTCGTCGGCAGGGCGGCTGCTTTCGTAATTGGGGGACGGAAGAGCTTTGCGATCGATCTTGTCGTTAGGAGTAAGCGGCAGCTTCTCCATCTGAACGAAAGCGGAAGGAATCATGTAGTCGGGCAGTTCCTTCTTCAGGTGTTTTCGGAGCTCGGCAACATCCGGCGCTGATTGAGGACGCGCTTCGAAGTAGGCGACAAGGGCCTGGTCTCCAGAAGCCGCTTCGCGCGCTACGACCACACACTGGCCGATAGCGTCGTGCCGGGCTAACACCGCTTCGATCTCGCCAAGCTCGATGCGGAAGCCGCGAATCTTGACCTGGTTATCGACGCGTCCGAGGCACTCGAGAGTGCCATTGGGCAGCCAGCGAGCGAGATCGCCTGTGCGATACAGGCGCGCAGGCGGATCGAAGGGACTTTCTACGAAGCGTTCGCTGGTCAATTCGGGCCGATTCAGGTATCCGCGCGCTACGCCTGCTCCGCCGATGTAGAGTTCGCCGACGACTCCGACGGGGACGACATTTCGGTTCGCATCGAGGACGAATACTTGCGTGTTGGCGATTGGGTGGCCGATGGGAACCGAAGCGTCGGCGGACGTGACTTTGTGGACCGTGGACCAGACGGTGGTTTCCGTGGGGCCGTACATGTTCCACAATTCTCCGCAGCGCGAAAGGAGTTGCCGCGCGAGGTCCTGCGGCAACGCTTCGCCTCCGCAGAGAAGCTTCAGGTTCGGCGAGCCCTTCCAACCGGCGTCGATCAAGGCGCGCCAGGTGGCGGGCGTTGCCTGCATCACCGTACATTCGGATTCGCGCATGCGTGCCATCAGGCGCGCGGGATCCAGAGTTTCTTCGCGGCTGGCGATGACCAGCTTGCCGCCGCTGATCAGTGGCAGATATATCTCGAGGCCGGCAATGTCGAACGAAAGGGTGGTCACCGCCAGCAGCGTGTCCGTTGAAGAAAAGGCCGGCTCACGTTGCATGGAGAGCAAGAAATTCACGATGGCGGAATGCGGGATCGCCACACCTTTGGGCTTACCCGTCGAGCCGGAGGTGTAAAGGATGTAGGCGAGATCGCCCGTGCCGTCGTGGTGCGGGCGCTCGGCACTCTGCCTGGCAATTTCTGACGCGTCGGCATCCAACTGAATCAATGTTGCGGGCTTGACCGGCATCTTTTCGTGCAGGCGGCGATGGGTGATCAGCAAGCCCATGCCGCAATCCTCGACCATGTAGGCGAGACGGCTCACCGGAAACATGGGATCGAGCGGCACGTACGCTGCGCCGGCTTTCAGGATTCCGAGGACGGCCACGACCATATCCACCGAGCGTTCGAGCAGTACGCCTACCAGTGAGCCTGGGCCAATTCCGGCCTTTTGCAGATGGTTGGCCAACTGATTCGCCTGGCGATCAAGTTCGCCGTAAGTCAAACGCTCGCTGCCGCAGGTCAGTGCGAGTGAGCCTGAATTTTTTTGCGCGCTTTCTTCGATGAGTTGCTGAAGCGTGTGTTCCTTGGGCGACGCGGTCTCGGTTTCATTCCACTCGACCGTAATCGTGTTGGCCTCAGCGGAAGTGAGAAGCGGCATCCCGCTTACCGATTGAGTCGGATTTTCGGCGACCGAACGAAGTAGCGTTTCATAGTGGCCGAGCCAGCGATCGATGGTCGCGGCGTCGAACAAGTCGGTGTTGAAGTCACATTCGACCAGAATGCCGCGCGAACCTTCGACCAGGTTGAGGAACATGTCGAAGTGCAAGGCGCGCTTCGGATTGCGGTCGATCTCACAATCCAGGCCCTGGAAATTGACTTCGGCTGCGTCCTTTTCCACGTTGAAGGTGACTTCCACCAGCGGCGGCCGGTCTGTGCTGCGCGGCACTTTGAGATGCTGGAGGATGCTTCCGATCGTGCAGTGCTGATGGTCGAAGGCATCAAGCAGATCGCGTTTCACCGTCATCAGGTCCTGCTGAAAGCTTTTTGCCGGATCGAGCTGCGAGCGAATGGGAAGCAGGTTTACGCAATGGCCTACCAGGCAGGTCTTTCCGGTGACCGCTTGCCCTGCGGTCATGATGCCAATGACCAAGTCGGTTTGGCCGCTTAGGCGATAGAGGAAGGTTCTCAAGCCTGCCATCAGCAGAGCGACCATGGTGGTGCGCTGTTTTGCGGCAATGCGCTTGAGCGACTGATGCAGCGAGCGATCCAACAGACGTTTTGTGGTTGCGGCTCGTGCGGTGCGGACCGGTGGGCGGACACGATCGGCCGGCAAATCCAGCGGAGACGGCAAGGTTAGAAATTTTTGGCGCCAGTAGGCGATCGAGTCGTTCACCGAGCCTGGGACCTGAGATTCGAGCGCGTATTCGCGGAACGATTCCGGAGTTTCGAGGTCAGGCGAGACACCCTGAATTGAAGCCGTGTAGATCCTGGCGAGTTCGCTGATTAGCAGGCCGCCGGACCAGCCATCGCAAACGATGTGATGCGCAGTCCAGATGACCACGTGGCGATCGTTCGATAGGCGGACAATTTTCACGCGCAAAAGCGGGCCCGCGGAAAGCTCGAACGGCTGATGCGTTTCCTGGTCGATGAGCCGGGCTAACTCTTGCTCGCGGGCCTGTCCGGCGTGGGCACTGAGATCGAAGAGCGGGACATCGACGGTGACGCCCGATTTTATTTGCTGCGAGCGGCCATCGGCGGCGATGCTGGCCAATAAAATTGGGTGGCGCTGCAGGGCCTGATGGACTGCGGAGCGGAAGGCATCTACGTTGAATGGCCCATGGAAGCGCAGGCTTAGGGATTCGTTGTAGGCGACGGCGGCTGCGACGCTCATTTGAGCGGCCAGCCAGATTTCGGTTTGCGCTTCGGTCAGCGGGAATTCAGTTTCGAGAGAATCCTGGGCTAATGCGCCTACGGGCGCAGGCTCGGCCGCCTGAGATTCGGGCAATTGCTTTTGCGAAGAGGGGGACACCTTTGCTGACGATCCCGACGGGGGCGGGAGCAAATTGCCGCTTCGCAATTCGGCGAGGCTTTCGCGAAATGCACTGATGAGTTGTGAGAGGTCGCGCTCGCTGTGCGCTGTAGTCATCACGAAGGCGCGATTTTCATAGATATGGATTCCGCGTTCGCGAAGGAGATAGAACAGCAGGCCGGCGAATTTTTGATCGGAGGGCAGGCCTACCTGGATCATGGACATGAATTGCGTGACATGATACGCGGCGTCGAATTCGGCCATGACTGTGCGGATTTCGTCGGCTAAGCGAGCGGTTCGGTCTGTGAGCCGCTGCTGAAGTTCGGGGCCGGCTTCCTTCAAATGCATAAGAACAGCTTTGGCCGCAGCCAGAGCTAGCGGATGGCGGACGAAGGTTCCGGCGAAGAAGGTGACGCCAACTTCGGGGAAAGAAGTGTCTCCGTATTGCCACTGGCCGCCGTCGAGGGCGTCCATGAATTTGGGGATGCCAGTTACGGCGCCGATAGGAAGACCACCGCCGAAAACCTTTCCATAAGTTGCGAGATCGGCGCGGACGCCGAAATAGGCTTGAGCGCCGCCGGGATGCAGGCGGAAGCCGGTGACGACTTCGTCGAAAATTAGGGCCGCGCCGATTTCTTCGGTGACGTGGCGGAGATCGTGCATGAATTCTTTCGGCTGTAGATCCAGGCGGCGGCTTTGGACGGGTTCAACCAAGACCGCGGCAATTTCCGCGCCGCGGCGCCGGAGGATATCGAAGGTTTGCGGGTTACCGTAGTCGAGGACGATTACCTGATCGAGCGCGCTTGCGGGAATGCCGGGAGCAATTGGCGCTGCGGCGGCTTCGCCATCTTTCTTGTGCGGGCGGAAAAGAACCTCGTCAAAAATCCCGTGATAGGCGCCGGCGAAGACGGCGACCTTGTCGCGGCCAGTTACGGTGCGGGCAACGCGCGTCGCGGCCAGAACGGCTTCGGAGCCGGTGTTGGTGAAGCCGACGCGGGGCATGCCAGTGAACTCTTTGAGTAGCGTGGCGACTTCGCCTGCCAGGGGCTGGATGGGGCCGATTTCGAATCCCTTTTCTAATTGTTCCTGCACCGCTTTGATGACGAAGGGCGGGCGGTGGCCGAACATGCTGGCGCCGAAACCCATCACGAAGTCGACGTATTCGTTTTCGTCGACGTCCCAGACTTTTGAACCGTCTGAGCGCGTGGTGGAAATGGGGTAGACCATTTCCTTCCAGAGGCGATTGAAGCCGGAGACGGAACGGGGATCGGCAAGGACCGGGCGATTTTCGGCGGCCAGCTTTTTCGATGTGGCGGTGCGGCGAACATAGCGCTCGATGAGCGCATTCAGGGCGCGCGATTGCGCCGGAGAGAGGGCTGAACCAGCGCTTTTGTCGATCGGCTTGAAAGGGCCGTGAGACTTCATGGGGGGCGATGGCGAAGGCGCGGCCTGTGGTTGCGCCGGCATCGAATCGGCAATGGGTGCGATCGGCGGCGCCGCGGCTGTGGCGGCTGGGGCGCGGCCCAAGATTTGCAGCACCTGATTCGTGAGTTGCTGTTGCTGCAACAGTAGCTGTTCGAGGGCTGACTTTGTATCGCCAGCCAGGGAAGGAATAGGCGCACCGCCTAGCTGCGGCTGCGCGACCGGCGCGGGTGGTGCGGGAGCGGCGAATGCTTCCGGCGGCATCGTCGCATCGAGGTAGGTGGCGATCTCATCGAGCGAACTTAGTTCCTCCATCAGCTGGCGGAAGCTTATCGAGACGCCAAACTTTCGCTGAAACAGGTGCGAGGCCTGCGTTAACAACAGCGAGTCCAGGCCCAATTCCAAGAGGTTCGCGGAAGCGTCGACGTTCGAGAGGTCGGAACCCGACAGGTCTTGCAAGAGTGAACGAGAAGCGGCCAGCAGGCGTTCTTTGCGAGGAACAGCCGGAGCCAAATTGGCGGACTGTTGAGCGGCAGGAAAGGCTTGCGGTATTTGCGGAACAGGTTCGGGCGACGACTGGGTGACGACGCGTGGAACAACTGGGGCAACCGAGAGCGCAGGCGGCGGAATTACTTCGGGCGATTGCGGCCAGTAACGCGTGCGCGCGAAGGGATAGGTTGGGAGCACGGCACGGCGGCGATTCTCGTTCGCATAGAATTGGGGCCAGTCGACTTCGACTCCGGCCATCCACAGGCGACCTAGGGATTCCAGAATTCCGCGCTGCTCCATCGCGCCTGTCAGTGGCAATGATGGCAGTACGGTTTGGTCGGCGGATTTATCCGGGTGCTGGCGAGCGAGAGTGCTTAGGGTTTGGCCGGGACCTACTTCCAGTAGAACATTGCGCCCACCCTTTAATAACTCGGCGATCCCTTCGGCGAAGCGGACGGTCTGGCGAAGGTGGCTAGCCCAGTAGTCAACGGACTTAGCTTGTTCTGGCGTAACCCACTTGGCGGTCACGTTTGAGACGTAGGGAATCTGCGGCTCGGAAAAGTCAACCTGGCCGAGCATTTCGGCGAACGGCGCCAGCGCCGGTTCCATCATGGGCGAGTGGAACGCGTGCGATGTGGGCAGGTGGCGGACTGCCACGCGGCGGGAACCAAGTTCCTTTTCCAGCTCGGCAATCGCGTCGTACGGGCCTGCCACTACGCATAAGCTTGGAGAATTGATGGCAGCGACCGCCAATTCGGAATTGAGGAGCGGCAATACTTCGCTTTCCGGCTGGCGGACAGCGAGCATCGCGCCGCCGGGGAGCGCTTGCACCAAGGCACCGCGGCGAGCTACTAGGGAGAGGGCGTCTTCCAGGGAGAGAACACCAGCAAGACATGCGGCAACATACTCTCCAACGCTGTGGCCGATCATTGAAGCGGGCTTGATGCCCCAGGACATCCACAATTGTGCGAGCGAATACTCGATTAGGAATAGCGCCGGTTGCGTGAAACGCGTCTGGACGAGAAGCTCTTCGGCTTTCTTTTGGTTGGCGCTTTCCGGGAAGATGACCCCGCGCAAATCCTTTTTCAGGATCGGATGAAGCAGGTCGGCGCAGCGGTCGACGGCGGCGCAGAAGACGGGCTCGACTCGATAGAGCTCGGCGCCCATTCCGGCGTATTGCGCGCCTTGACCGGGAAACATAAATACGACCGATGGCTGGCGGAGTCGCTGCTGATGGTCGAAGACGTGCTTGGCATCGCGCTTTTCAAGAGCTTCGGCGCCTTCGGCGGGATTGTCGCAGACGACGATGCGGCGATGGACGAATTCGGTGCGACCGGTTTGCAGGGTGAAGGCCGCGTCAGCCAGCTGCGCGGGCGCATTTTCAGCGGATTCGCTCGTTATTGCCTCCAAATGCCCGGCGAGGTTTTCGGTGGCGCGATCTAATGCTTCGGAAGTTTTCGCTGAGAGAACCAACAACTGCCAGGGGCGCGATGGGCCGCTAGGCGGCAGGTCTGGCGCTTCTTCCAGGACCACGTGCGCGTTGGTGCCGCCGGTGCCGAAAGAGCTGACGCCCCCGCGGCGCGGGACACCAGGCTTGGTTTTCCATTCCTGCAGCGACGCGTTCACGTAGAACGGGCTGTCTTCGAGACTAAGCTTGGGATTTGGTTTTGTGTAATGGAGACTCGCTGGGATGCGCTTGTGATGAAGCGAGAGCGCCATTTTGATGAGGCCGGCTGCGCCGGCGGCTACGTCCAGGTGGCCGATGTTGGTTTTTACCGAGCCCAGAGCGCAGAAGTTTTTGGCGTCGGTGCTCAGGCGGAAAGCTTTTGTCAGGCCGGAAACTTCGATGGGGTCGCCAAGCGGCGTGGCGGTGCCATGGGCTTCGATATTGGTGATGGTTTCGGGGTCGACACCTGCCAGCGCGTGGGCCATGGCGATAACTTCGGATTGGCCTTCTACGCCGGGCGCGCCGAAACTTACGCGGTGCGCGCCATCATTATTCAGGGCGGCGCCCTTGATGACCGCAAAAATTTGGTCTCCGTCTTTCACGGCATCGGCCAGGCGCTTTAGTACCACGACTGCTACGCCATTGCTGAAAACGGTGCCGGCGGCTTTTTCATCGAACGTGCGCGTATGGCCGTCGGACGAGCCGATGTTCCCTTCGTCGTAGAAGTAGCCGCGCTTTTGCGGGACCATGACCGACGCGCCACCGGCCAGGGCCATGTCGCACTGATAGGTGAGCAGCGACTGACAGGCCTGGCAAACGGCCACCAGAGATGTGGAGCACGCGGTGCTGACATTTAATGCCGGGCCTTTCAGGCCGAGTTTGTAGGCAACGCGAGTCGTCAGGTAGTCCTTTTCGTTGCCGTACATGACCATTTCAGGCCCGATTAGATCGATCAAGTCAGGGCGCGGATGGAGCGCATGAAGGTAGTACGTGTTGCGGCTCTCGCCCGCGAAGATGGCGGTGGCGACCTGGATTTGTCCCGGGGCATAGCCGGTACGCTCGAGTGCGGCCCAGCAGGTTTCGAGAAAAACGCGCTGCTGCGGCTCCATCACTTCGGCTTCTTTGGGGTGAACGCCGAAGAAGGCGGCATCGAAGCAGTCGGCATGATTCAGCACGCCGCGAGCGGGAACATATTGGCCGCGGCGGCGCAAATCGGCGGCATCGAGACCCGATT
Source organism: uncultured Acidobacteriota bacterium (assembly GCA_963718485.1). Lineage (GTDB taxonomy): Bacteria > Acidobacteriota > Terriglobia > Acidiferrales > UBA7541 > Palsa-295. The sequence goes on along the minus strand of CAVQZU010000079.1, from coordinate 29,718 downwards.
CGGCCAGCTCCTCGTCGGTGAAGACGGAAACGGTTTCCTTGCCGGCTACGAGGTTCTGCCAGAATTCCTCTACGCTTTCCGCGCCGGGAAAGCGTCCGGCCAGGCCGATGATGGCTATGCCTTCGTAGTCGACACTCATGACTTGCCTAGCTTACGGCGAATTTCTTCCACGGCGCGCTTTTGCTTTTGGGCGCGTTCCTTCCATGGGTCGGTCATTTTTTGCGCGGTTACGGCCGGGCGGTCCAGATGGCCGGCCAGCGAACGAACCGTGGGGTGCTCGAAAAGAATGACGATGGGAAACTCAGTGTTCAGCGTTTCGCGCAGGCGATTGTGCATTTGCACCAGCAGCACCGAGTGGCCGCCCAGGTCGAAGAAATTCTCTTCGATGCTGATCCGGTCGAGGCCGAACATACCCTGCCACACGCCGGCGATGGTGCGCTCCATTTCGGTTTGCGGCGGAATGAAGTTCTGGGATTCGGCGCGGAAACGCAGCTTGAGCTTGCGGGCGCTCGCGGTTAGTGCAGGCGAGAGCAAGGATTGCAAATCGGCGACAGTGCGTTCCAGAAACTCAGGAACGCGAGTCAGCAGAATCGTCAGATCGCGCGCCCAGCGCTCGATGGTCGTTCGCGCCACGATCCGAGGATCGTAAATCAGGGCCAGGCGAAGCGATGCGCCGGGCTCGACCAGCAACATTACCGGGAAGTTGGTGTGGATAGGGCCGACGAAATCGGCAATTTTGATTTGGCCGCCGAAATTACGGGCGGATTCGTCGACCAGATAGTTTTGGAAGACGATCACGTTGTCGAAAAGTCGGTAGCGCCATGGAACTTCGGAGCTGCTCTGAATTTCCATGAGCGGCGTGAACTGGACGGAGCTCAGATCGAGCGAAGTGGCATGAACCTGGCGCAGAAAATCGCTGGTGCGCGATTCGCCCTTGACGGGAACCCGGACAGGGAGATTGTTGACGAAGGGACCGACGATGGATTCGACGCAGCGAAGATCGGCAGGGCGACCGGAGAAGGCGGCACCGAAAACGACGTCTGAGATGCCGGCTTGGCGGCTGAGCTGTAAAGCCCACGCGGATTGAACGACGCTGTTGACCGTTATCTGTAGGCGGCGCGCTGTGGATTGTAGCGCAGCCGTTGCCTCGGTAGAGAGTTCGAAGACGTGCTCGAGATTACGCTCGGGGGCGCTTCCGGCGGCTTCGGGAGCTTCCGTCGGGAATGGAATTGGGGCGCGGAATCCCGCGAGATTATTGCGCCAGAAAGTTTGCGCGTCCGTCGAGGACTGTTTGCCTAGCCAGTCGATGTAATCGCGATAGGCTCCGACTGGTTCAAGCTGCGGCGGAACATTTCGGCTGAACGCTTCGTAGAGGCGGCTGGCGTCGCGGTATACGATGGGCCAGGACCAGCCGTCGAGGAGCAGCGGCGGGACGCTCCAGAGGAATCTCCAGGTATCCTCAGAGAGACGCACCAGCGCGAAGCGCAGTGCGGGCCCTTCGGTTAGAGGCAGCGGGACGGCGCGGTCGTGTTCCAGAAAGGCGGTCCAGCGCGCGGCCTGCTCATGGTGCGGTACATCTCGCCAATCTTCGACGGTCCACGGCAAACGAACGTCGCGGTGAACGATTTGTAGCGGCTCGCGCAGTCCTTCTGCGTGGATCGTCGATCGAAGTACCGGGTGCCTACGCAGCGTCTCCTGCCAAGCGCGCTGAAAGGTGCTGACGTTCAATTGGCCGCACAGCGTGCAGTGCCACTGGTCGAAGGGCGCGTCAGAGGATTCGCGGTTCGCTGAGAAAAATAAGGTCTGGATCGGGGACAAAGGATAGATGTCCTCGATATCGCGGAACCGTGCATACAACTCGTCGAGCGTGGGTTGATCGAGTTTTGCGAGCGGGAAATCAGAACAGGTGCGGCCGCGAGCTTCGGGCGAGGAACAATGGACGATCAATTCCCGCAGGGAGGCGAGGAATTCATCCGCCAGGCGCTCAATCGAAATGTTCGGAGGGGATGATCTACTGTAGGTCCACGATATTTCGAGGCGGCCTCCGGTAACGACGCTATTAATTTCAAGCTGAAAGCGGCGGCGTTGTTTGGGGCTGTGCCATGACCCGGAGGCTTCGCGAGCGAAACGAAGTAGCTTTGAATCGCCGAGCACGTGATCGAATTGACCCAAATAGTTGAAGACGATGGGCGGTTCAGCCTCAGCTCGGCTGGAGAGCGACGAGCCGGCGCCCAAGTAGTGAAGGATGCCGTAACCGATGCCGCGTCGCGGAATATGCAGAAGCTGTTCTTTCACTGATTTCAAGGCTTCGTCCGGCTGCCAGCCGTTCGTAAATTTGGGAAGTTCCAATCGCACCGGGAAAATCGAGGTAAACCAACCAACGGTGCGCGAGAGGTCGACATCGTCGAAGAGATTCTCGCGGCCGTGGCCTTCGAGGTTCGTGAAAAGGACACAACTCCCCGTTAGCAGGTTCCATGCGCGAGCCAAAGCCGTCAGTAGTACATCGTTGATCTGGGTGTTATAAGCCGATGGCACGCGTTGCAGAAGTACAATTGTCTCCTCTGCGGCAAGCGTCACTTTGTACGTTTCGGCGGACCCTTCCGTGTTCCGGGATTTTTCCGCATTCGCAAAGGGCTTTATGAATTCAGCGAGCAGACACGGATCGGTGGCATTCTTCCAATAGACCACTTCTTCCGGCGGGAATTTCTCGGCGGCGAACTTCGCCAGGCGCTCCGTCCACGTTTTATAAGAGCTGGTCTTAGTTGGGAGCTGAATTGTCTGCTTGGCCTCGAGCTGGCGATAGGCAGCTTCAAGGTCTTCCAGCAGCGGATGCCAGGAAATGCCATCAACGGCAAGGTGATGAACGACGACAAACAACCGGTCGGGCAAGCCGGCACCGAGGCTAAAGTACGCGACTCTCCAAAGTGGACCGTTCTGCAGATGCAGACTTTTCTGCGCAACGATGGCGGCCGCTTCGATCGCGCGTTCCTGCTCTTGTTTGTCTAGGCGCTCAAGATTCTCCCAAGTCAGAACGGTTTCGGAGTCCGACGGCGCATAAAACTGGCGCCATCCTTTTTCGTCGCGAACGTAGCGCAGCCGCAGAGCGTCGTGATGACGGCTCAGTTCTTTGAGCGCGGACTCGAGCAGCGAACGGTTCAGCTTTTCGGCTACTTCCAACAGGAATGCCTGGTTGTAGTAGTGGGATTCTTCCAGGTTCTGCTCGAAGAACCAATGCTGAATCGGAGTGAGCGGCACATCGCCCGCCACCAGTTCCCTACTGCGCCGCGAATCGTCCGCAACTTCGGCGACATTCGCCAATTCCGCGATGTTCTGATGGGCGAACAAAAGCTTGGGAGTTAACTTCAGCCCCTCACGGCGAGCGGCGGAAATGATCTGAATGCTGAGAATTGAATCGCCACCGAGCTCGAAGAAATTGTCGTGAATTCCCACCCGTTCGATGCGCAGGGCCTTTGCCCAAATTGCCGCGAGTTTTTCTTCGTTCGGAGTTCGCGGGGCCTCATAGGTGCTGCCCACTTCGGGGCGTTGCTGCTCGGGAACCGGCAATGCCTTACGGTCGATCTTCCCGTTATTGGTGAGCGGCAATCTTTCCAGGAAGACGAATGCTGCGGGAACCATGTAATCGGGAAGCTTCACTTTCAAATGATCGCGCAGGGCATTGATTCCCGGCGCAGGCAACGACGTGACCAAGTAAGCGACGAGTTGTTTCGTTCCGGGGACATCTTCGCGGGCGATCACCGTTACTTCGCGCACGGCCGGATGTTGGCGCAATACCGATTCGATTTCGCCCAGCTCGATGCGGAAGCCGCGGATTTTTACCTGCTGGTCAATGCGGCCAAGATATTCGATGTCGCCATCACGGAGAAATCGCACTAGGTCGCCGGTTTTATAGAGGCGCGAGCCCGGCTCGCCGGTCAGATGATCGGGGACGAAACGCTCGGCAGTCAGTTCGGCGCGATTCAAATATCCGCGCGCGAGCCCGGCGCCGCCGACGTACAGCTCGCCAGGAACTCCGATGGGGGCCGGCTGTCGCTTCGGATCGAGAACGTAGATGCGCAGATCGGGTATCGGCACGCCGATCATGCTGCCGGAAGATAAATCATTTTTTGCCAACGCGCGGTAGGTGACGTGCACGGTAGTTTCGGTGATACCGTACATGTTCACGAGTTTCGGCGTCTTGTCTCCGTGGCGGTCAAACCACGGGCGCAGGCTCTCCATCTCGAGAGCCTCGCCGCCGAAAATCACATAGCGGAGGGGCAATGGCCGCTGGCCAACGGACTCTTCGGCCTGAATGAGTTGACGGAAGGCCGAGGGAGTCTGGTTCAGAACCGTCACTTGCTCCTTCGCGAGCAATTCGTAGAAGGCCTCGGGCGAGCGCGTAACCAAGAACGGGACGACAACCAGGCGGCCGCCATAAAGCAACGCTCCCCAAATTTCCCAAACCGAGAAATCGAACGCGGAGGAGTGGAAGAGCGTCCAAACATCGCGCTCGTTGAACTGGAACCAAGGCTCGGTTGCGCGCATGAGACGCACAACATTGCGATGCGCGATCATGCAGCCTTTGGGTTTGCCCGTGGAACCTGACGTGTAGATCACATACGCCAGATTCTCGGGCTTCACCGCAGTTTCGGGATTGGTCGCGGGCAGCGTCGCGAGGCTTTCTTCGACATCTTCAAGGCAAATCGTGCGCGCTGAATGTTTCGGCAAGGACGGGATGAGCTTTCGTTCCGTCAGAAGTACGGGGGCTTGCGCATCTTCCAGCATGAAGGCTAATCGCTGCGCGGGGTAGCTCAGATCGATTGGAAGATAGGCGCCGCCGGCCTTCAATACAGCCAATATGGTAATCACGAGGGCATTTGCCCGGTCCAGGCAAACACCCACCAACACATCCGGGCCGAGTCCCGCGGCAATCAGATAGTGAGCCAGCCGATTGGCGCGCCGATTCAGCTCGTCGTAGGAAAGCTTTTCATCGTCACAGGAGAGCGCGATCGCTCTGGGCGAAGTTTCCGCCCGGCGCTCAAACACGTGATGCAAGCATTCTTGATCGTTGGCGACGGCTGCGTTGCCGTTCGCGAAGGAGACCATCTGCCGAACTTCGCGATCGTCCATCATGGGAAGCGCAGCGACGGTTGTTTCCGGCGCGGCGCAAGCCTGCTCGAGCAGGTGTGTGAAATGACGCAACATCTGTGACGCAGTTCCGGGCAGGAATAAACTCGTGTTGAATTCCAGGGCTAGCGCAAAACCGTGCGAAGCCGGCGTGACCTCCAATACAAGGTCGAACTTGGCGCCGCCGTTGTGAACAGGAACTATTTTGACATTCAGCCCGGCTGCGTGGAAATCGGCATAGGGAGTGTCCTGCAGGACCAGCATCACCTGGAACAGAGGTGAACGGCTCAGATCGCGCGGCAGCCCCAATTCGCTGACCAAACTTTCAAAGGGGAGTTCCTGGTGACTCAAAGCTTGTAAAACTTTGCCACGCACGGTTCGCAAGCCCTCGAGAAAAGAGGCTTCGTGATCCACCGAGGTGCGGATCGCGAGCGTGTTCACGAAACAGCCGACCAACCGCTCCGTTGCGGGGTGAGTGCGGCCCGCAACTGGAACGCCAACCACAATGTCTTCTTGCTGGCTGTATCGCTGCAGGAAAGTTCGCCAGGCGGCCAGCAGAACGGTGAAAGTTGTGCACTGTTCCCGCTGCGCCACCTTCTCGATCGCGTCGCGAGTCGACTTGGAAAGCTCGCCGCGAACAGCGGAACCGGCGTAGGTCATTACCGGCGGGCGAGGCTTATCGGTTGGCATTTCCAAAAGAGATGGCGTGCCTCTGAGCTCCTGTTTCCAATATTCAAGGTCGCCATGAAAATCATCCGAAGCTATGCGCGCGCGCTGCCACGCGGAATAGTCGGCGTAGGTATTAGGCAGAGGCGCCCAGGATGGCTTCCGTTTGGCGGATTCAGCCGCGTACGCATTCGATAGATCGCGTAACAAGATTCCCATCGACCAGCCGTCGGAAACAATGTGGTGGACGTTGAGAACCAGGATGTGGTCTTCCGGCGCGAAAGAAATAATCACGCAGCGCAGAAGCGGTCCCTCGGCTAGATCGAAAGGCTGCCGGGATTCTTCGTCGGCCAGTTTTAAGGCTTCCGCTTCCGATGGCGCTTCGAGATGACGAACGTGTAGGTTGGCGCCGGCCGAAATTTTCAGGCCGGATAAGCCATCGGATGCAGGAAATGAGGACCTGAGAACGTCGTGGCGGAGCATCACATCGGAGAGAGCGCTTTCCAGAACCGCGATATCGAGCTTCCCTCGCAGGCGCCTGGCGACGGGAATGTTGTATGCGGCGCGATAGGGGATGAATTGGTCAAGAAAGCGAAGGCGTTGCTGGGCGGGGGAAAGAGAGAGCTCGAGTGCTTTCGGCAGCACAGAATCATCTCCCGCGTGATGCCCGGAACCGATTTCTTTACTTAGTTCGGCAATCGTCGGATTCGAAAGCAAGTGGATCAGAGGGATTTTCACACCGAGCTCGCCCGCGATGCGCGACGCGATGCTCGCTGCCGGCAGAGATCTTCCACCGAGGCTCAGAAATTGGTCAGTAACGCCCACCGCATCAAGGTGCAGGACTTCGCTCCAGATTTTTGCGAGCCGCTGTTCGATGAGATTGCGGGGCTGAACCAGCTCGTGAGGCAACTGAGGACGCGCTCGCAGCAGCTGGCGCGAGATGGCTTCGGTGATACGTTCCGCGGAATTCAGGTCACTGGCAATCGCGGCGAAATCGGGGCGCGAGAAGGTTAGGGATGACTTTCCATCCCCTTCTTCGGATGTTTCTTCCAGCTGCACATCGCCCGATGCATTTTCGGGATTCAAAACGATTGCCGCTGCATCCGCAGCCGAAAGATGGAGAGACCCGTCGGCAGCGACACGCGCGTTTATGGATTTAAGAAATTTCTCGGCGGGCTGATTGCGGTCCGCAGCCTTGAATGGAATAGCAACTTCATGCGCGCCGACGCGAAGAGCTTCCCGCCCAAGCGACGCGAGAAACTGATGTTCCACTCCCTTGCCGAGGACGCGGCAACTCATCAGCAAAGTTTCGACCGTAATTACATCATCGCGAACGAAGAACACAGCGAGGCCAACGACGCCATAGTCGCCGAATCTGTCTCGCACGCGAAGGATGAAGGCGCTGCGTTCGCCGGATTGAAGCAGGGCGGAAAGCTCGGCGGCCGTGCGGCGAATCAGCGTGTTGTTAAATTGATTGGTGCGCTGGGTTAATTGGGCGGCGCGATCGTAGTCGGGCGGCGAAAGCGGAGCGATCAAGACTTGCAGCTGCAAACCATTGAGGAAGTCGCGGAATGTGGACGCGCCGGAACGGAATTGGTTTCGCTCGCCCTGCTGCCGGTACAGCTCGGTGCGCTTGCGATCGACGCTCGTCGCCTTGCCAAGATCGAAAGCCCACAGATGGCGGAGAAACTCCGGAATTTGTGCGGGATCGCCCGGAACTAGCAATGTGGTGACGTTCGGGCAATTGGCGGCAACCTCTGCGCACTCGACAGGATTGTCGTCCAAAAAGATAAAGCTGTTCAGTCCCAGCTCGAGCTCTTTCGCCAGCGACGCGACGTTGCGCGACTTGGAATCCCAATTGATTTTCCAGGCAACAAAATCTTCGCGGCGCAGCACCATCTCGGTCCGCTGGAAAACTGCGGCGACGTCTTTCTCGCTGTTCTTACTGGCCAGCGCAAGAAGCATGCCCCGCTCTCTCTTGTCGCGCAAAAGCTTCTGCAGGTCCCGGCGACCGGCGCCGATTTCAACGCGGGAAGCCCCTACTTCGCCGACAACGCCATCCCAAAGCGTGTTGTCGGCATCGACGACGATCAATTTGTAAGGTGGTTGCAGAAGCGAACGAGCTGTTCGGGCGAGCGTAGTCCCAAGGGCAGACCAATACACGGGCGTGAAAGGAATGTGAGCTTCGCGGTCGCCTTCTGGGTCGTCGACGATCTCGACCGGATACAACGCTCGAACGTCGTCCGCGGAAAGGGCTGTCACTCCCGGAAGTTTCGCCGCGGCCTGCCGGGTTTCCAGTTCCAGTAACTCAAGCGCAGCGCGGAATTCCGGATCCGTAGCGGCGGCGGGCGAAGAAGGACAGAGCACCACAACGCTGGGACGAAAAGCACGCTGAGCAAAAGCGGCGAGAGAGGCGCTGAAGTCACGCACCGCCGTAGCCACTGCTTCTATTCGCCGCTCCTTTTGTTGGTCGCGAGCCCAGTCCTCCAAACGAATCAGGAAAAAATTGACGCCCGCAGATTTTGAAGCCGAGGCGCTGTTCGGCGTCATCAACTCCTGGAATATCTGGTTGTAATCCGAAAAAACTAGGCGGACTGGCTCAAGGGCGAGGCGCGCAAACCAAAAATGAAGAACATCACCGAGCGGTTCCGCCGTGAAGTTCGCCGTAACGGTGAAGAGAACTTCGCCGGAAGGCTCGGCTTGGTTTTTGTCAGCGAATCCCATAGCAACCTCTGTAACCAACGATATCGTCGCGAATACTGCGTAAATCCCGTGGTGGGAAATCGAGAACAGCCAATCGCCTCTGGGTTGACTGACTACTTCATGAAGCGTCCGGCACGTTCATGCCATTTGCGGTCGCGCCAGGAACGCTTGGCGCCTGCGACGCCCAGATAGATGCGGCTGGCCAGTGCTGCCAGGGGATTCCTCCGGCGTTTCGCCACAAATTCGACCATCTCCGACCAGTTCGACTCGTTCAGTACGTTGATCGAAGTGGTGATGCTGGGCGTGAGCATCTTGGCCGTGTGCCACCAATGGGCTGGAACAAACAGGAGTTCGCCGGGCTCCAGGATAAATATTATCGGCTTAGCGTTCGCGAAGAGCGGAAATTTCTGCAAATCGGGCTTTTCGACATTGTTGATCAAAGACAGATTGATCTTGGCGGGTGACGGATAGAGGTATTTTTCCTGGTCCGGCGGAAATACAATGTACTGTTTGCGACCGTAGATTTGCATCAGGAACGCGTGCGTTCCAGCTCCATCATAGTGTAGGACCGGAAAGGCGCCGCCTCTGCCCCCGATATAGATCTCGATAGCCGCTCCGCGGTTCAAGACCTCACGAACGGGCCTCAGCATGTAGTGATCGACGAGCCAGTTCGGTAAAAAATATTCCGGGAAAGGCTGGATGTCCTGTTTTAGGCTCGGGAAAAGCTCATAGAGTATTTTGTTCCGGAAGTAAGGGGCGGGATTTTCCTCCGTGGAGGCGAGCACTTGATCGATGAACTGGGACATGACAAATTCCCTGCCACCGCCATTTTTGTACCCTTGTTGGCCGACTTCAGTGTCGCTGATGGTGAATTTCATGTCACCGAATTCTTTTTGGAAGAATTCCGGAGTCCAGCGGGACAGCGCTTTCCATTGGCGGAGCGCATCGGTCACGATCACGGGCTTGTTCGCAAAAAGATATTTGCCTGCAAACTCGTCATAAGACAGATTCGAGCGTCGTTCGATCTCGCAAGTCATGGTAGTTAAAGCTTCTTTCTATCGAGCCGAATCATCTCTGACCCGCAGCGACCGCAGGGCTGTTGGCCCGATTCAATTTTTCCTGTTTGTGTTCGACTTGATCCTCAACGCGCTTGACCCAGATTTCCCGCCAGTACATGAAATCATCACGGGGGCATCCGCCGACACGTCTCCACGAGCAATGGCAGTTAAGCCCCTCGAGCAAAATTGTGCTCTGCATCGGCCGCATCTCGCCCGTCGGCTCACAGATGATACGGTCCAACCGGCTTCTTACGCGATACTTCCGGCCACCGTATTGGGTGAGACCCCGATCGCAAATCATTCCGCGGTTACGGCCACGACTGTCGAGGGTGTCGAGAATCTCAGCCTCTGATTTTATCTCCACCCATTCACCGGATTGAAGACCAAGGTTGTCGACGGGAGTCTGCTTCAACTTGCCAACCAGGGGACGGGGGAACTCGTATCGCGTGACGAAGCGCAAAATGGGCACGAGCACCAGACGAATCATCTCGAGAAAGCCGCGGCTTCCGGAGCGGAGATCTTTAAAGATCTTTAGCACGGTTCGACATCGACTCAACGGGCGTGTGGCTTTTACCATTTCAGTTGACTGACAGAAGTAACGCTCGGGCGAGGCCTTCGTTTTCAACTGCGAAGCGAGCGTCTGGAGGCCGGCTTGATCAACACCAGCAACCGATTCTTGACCAGCGGATTTGCATAGCCAGTCCGTTTTCCAAAAGAAGACGCAAGCGCGCCCGCAGCCGTCGTGATTGGCTCCCGAACAGCGAGCAATGTCGAGAATTACAACGTTGTTGCGATGGAATTCTCGCATCCAATATCTAAGCTCGTAGACTTCGACACAGGTTTTTTCCGCCAGCCGCAAAACACGAGCCCGGCGCCCACAAAACTCGAGCATCTCGGGCATAAACGGCAAGCCATCAAGGCTACCGTCCGCATCGAGCGTTTGGGCGATCGCCAGGGGATCCTTAATCTCGACCCAATCCCCTGCTCGCAATTGGAGACTCTCAGGCATTATCTGATTCAGACACCCCGGTTAGACAACCCTATGGGATAGCTACTGTTACTCGCGCTCGAGCGGTTCTTCTATCCCAAGGGAAGCTTGTGAATCGCACAGAGCCATCACTGACAGACACACCCCAAACAGAGGCTATCATGGATAGGGCTTAGCGGCGAGATAACGGACAACTAAGGGTTCCACAATTAAGAGTTCCACAATAACAATCGTTCGCCGGCCGATTCCGGGTTCCCGGGAGTTCGCCTTCCTCAGGATCCGGACAGGACTAGGTTACCAGACCAAACTGCGTGCAGTTTCAATTCCAAGTGGACACAGAAGACAAGCAGGCTTTTAATCCTGCTCTGCTTGAAGGGCTTACGCTGCGAACAAGCGATTCAGTTGCACGCGCCAGGCTGGCAATTTCACATCGAAGGTTCGCATAATGAGACTATTGGAAAGGACAGAATAAGCGGGCCGGCGAGCCGGCGTAGGATATTCTTCGCTTGGAATCGCATGAATGCTTTGAACCTTCCTCGGAAGTGATCCAGTTACCGACGAGAGCCAGGGAAGTGACGGCGAGGCCTTGGCAGCCTCTTCGAGAATCGCCTCCGCGAATTCGTGCCAAGTTGTGACGCCGCCGGCAGTCATATGGTAGATGCCGCTTACACCAGAGAATGCGATCTCCCGCCGCTGCGCGATCATTCGTTCGACAATTTTGGCAGTCCCCTCGGCGATTTCCACACTCGACGTGGGTGCGCCCCATTGATCCCGGACGATTCTGAGTTCCTCGCGCTGCGTGGCGAATCGCAATATGGTCACAAGAAAATTTCGACCGCGGGTTCCGTAGACCCAGGAAGTACGCAGGATAAGATAAGATCCACCGATGGACTTGATCGCCTCTTCACCAGCGAGCTTTGTTGCGCCATAGACATTGAGTGGATGGGGAGGGTCGGTTTCTTCGTAAGGAGAACGGTTCGTACCATCAAAGACGTAGTCGGTTGAATAGTGGATTAGGCTCGCGCGAATCTTCTTGGCCTCCTCGGCCATGATCGCCGGAGCGTCCGCATTAATTGCGCGAGCCGCAGCTTCGTCCTTCTCGGCCTGATCAACGGCAGTGTAGGCAGCCGCGTTCACGATTAACGCGGGCTGGATATCGCGGATGGTCTTCTGAATGTCACGAGCCTTGGCAAGGTCCAGCTGGGCGCGGTCAAACGCGATGACTTCGCCGATCCTGGGAAGCAGGCCCGCGAGCTCCCATCCGAGTTGACCATTCCTACCAATCAGAAGAATACGTGATTTCATCCGGCGCCGTAAATGGGAGGATGTCTCCACTGATCGTGGAGTCCGCGAGCAGTTCCGCGCTTAGAGAGTGAGTGATTATCCCTGAACAAACGATTCGCCAATACCAAATCCAAAACCTTCTTGCTTGCTGATAGCCTTCCAGAAAAAGTCCCCGGCGAGTCGCGAAGGATTCCCGGAAGCAATTCCCACGCACCTAGAAGCCCGGTTTCGCGTCGCTCCAAAGTAAGGCCAGCCTCGGCCGTACCACTAAGCGAGAAACTCGGCGACCAGTTCATGCACGTGCTCGGCAATTGCAGGAGCCGACGTCAACCCCGGAGATTCGATTCCGATCAAATGGATCACGTTGGGAAAATCCGGATCGCGTTGAATAATAAAATCAGCCATGGCGGTTTGATAGGACTTTCTGGCTGGTGAATTGGGAGGAGGAATGAGCTTGGCGCGGATCCCAGAATATGCAGGAACCAAGTCGGCTGCCTCGATTTCGGGCAGCAGGCTCTTTGCTCCATTGGCAAAATCTTCGACCGGCTCACGATCGCGCTCATAGTCATTTTTGTCCGCAATGTAACGTGCGGTAGGTCCTACCAGCACGCTCCCCGACAACGTTTTTGTAAGGTGCATGCCGAGGCTTACACCGTCTGCGTGAGGTAGCGGATAGACCAGACCCTTGATCAAATCTTGCTTGGCGCGAACGACCTCGCAATATTCGCCGCGAACAGGGTAAATACGATGCTCCGCCAGCTTGGATCCAAGCATCGCAGCCAAATCATCAGCAAAAAGTCCCGCACTGTTGATCAGACACTTGGCCTCGATTTCTCCCGCGCTACTCAGAACATGAATGCTATGCGTCGAGGGCTCTAGATGTTCCACTTTTGCATGGGTTACGATGTTCGCCCCACGGTCGGTGGCCACTCGCGCGTAGGCCTTTACAAGTTCCTCGCTGGAAAGGATGCCTGTTGAAGGGACTTCAATTGCCTGGCACCCTGTGACGTGAGGTTCGCGGGCACGAATCTCAGCGCGGTCAATCAGCCGGAGATCTTCGACGCCGTTTGCTGCGCCGGTCTTCATCAGAGTGCAAAGCTCGGCGGTTTCAGAGGCCGATGAGGCGACTACGATCTTGCCGATATTTCGGTGCGGCACTCCGTGTGCGGCACAGAATTCGTAGCTTAGGCGGTTGCCACGAACACAGTGTCTCGCTTTGAGGGATCCAGGTGTGTAGTACAGGCCGGAGTGAATGACGCCACTGTTGCGCGTGCTCGAAAGCATCCCAATCTTAGGCAGAGCCTCCAGTAGAAAGACGTCATTCCAGCGTGAACAAAGCGAGCGAGCGATGGCGCAGCCTACTACACCACCGCCAACAATGACCACATTGGCTTGTTCCATGATCTCTAGGAATGAACCGTCGAATTAGGAGCCAGCGCGCCGATGGAAGAGTCGCGGTTCTCATAATATTTCGCGTAGTACGATTGATATTCGCCGTCGCGGACTCCGGCCAGCCACTTCCCGTTCTCTTCATACCAGCGAATCGTCTGACCGAGGCCCTCGCTCAGGGAAATCACGGGTTTCCAGCCGAGCTCGCGCTCGATTTTCTCGCAACTCAATGCGTAGCGGCGGTCATGGCCGGGCCGGTCCTTCACATAGGTAAGCAGATTCTCTGATCTCCCGGTGATTTGAAGGAGCTGCCGGGCAATGGTGAGATTCTCGACGACATCCAAACCGCCAATATTGTAAACCTCACCCAGGCGCCCGCGTTCGAGGACCGCAAACACAGCGCGGCAATTGTCTTCGACATGTAGCCAATCGCGCTGTTGTTTGCCGTCGCCGTAGATAGGCAAAGGCTTTCCGTCCATCGCGTTTGTAATCATCAACGGAAGAAACTTTTCTGGAAACTGATAGGGGCCATAGTTATTCGAGGAGCGAGTAATCAGGCCTGGGAATCCGAAGGTTCGCACGTAGGAACGCACCAGGAGGTCGGCACTTGCCTTGGAAGCCGAATAGGGGCTGCTCGGGCATAGCTGGGATGTCTCATCGGCGAAAGCCCCGGCCGGAATATCCCCGTAGACTTCGTCGGTGGAGATATGCACGAACCGCTCAATGCGGAGCTTTCGAGCCAACTGGAGCAAAACAAAAGTGCCAGTGACGTTGGTTTCAATCACCGGAGCCGGCTCGTAGATGCTCCGGTCGACGTGAGATTCCGCGGCAAAGTGAACCACGGTATCGCAACCACTCATCGCCTTTTCAACAGAAGCAGCGTCGCAAATATCCCCCCTTATAAAGGAGTAGGCGGGATGGTGTGCGATGGCCTCGAGGCTTGCAAGATTGCCGGCATAGGTGAGCTTGTCGTAATTGACGATCGCATGGTTCTTGCCAAGTGCGAGCACATGGCGAATAAAGTTCGAGCCAATAAATCCCGCTCCACCGGTGACAAACATTTTCATCGGGAAATTTCCTGACCAACGTTCCTCCCGCCCTTGTACAACTTGTTGGCGCCGGTTTCTGCCACCAAGTTGTTCGCGCGCAGAAGAGAGTCGAAGGTTCCAGCGTCGGTCCACCAGCCGTCGAGAACATCAAACGTGAGACTGCCCTGGTCGATGTAGAAATTGTTCACGTCCGTGATTTCAAGCTCGCCTCGTCCTGAAGGCTTGAGGCGGTGGATCTTTTCGAATACGGTCGCGTCATACAAATAAACGCCTATGACGGCATAGTTGGATTTGGGGAGCTTCGGCTTCTCCTCAATTCCCAAGACGTGCTTTCCCTGAATCTCGGCGACCCCAAAGCGCTGCGCGTCGGTCACTTCCTTGACCAAGATTTTTGCGCCCTTTGCTTGTTCCTTGAAGCTGTCGACCGCTTCACAAATATTGTTTTCGATGATGTTGTCGCCAAGAATGACGCAGATCGGTTCTCCCGCGGCAAAAAATTCGGCGAGGCCCAGGGCTTCGGCGATTCCGCCTTCGCCTTCCTGGTAGGTGTAATTCAGATGTTTTAATCCGAATTGGTGACCGTTGCCAAGGAGCCTCAGAAAATCGCCGGCGTTCTTCCCTCCGGTAACGAGCAGGATTTCTTCGATGCCCGCGTTCACCAGGGTTTGAATCGGATAATAAACCATCGGTTTGTCAAAGACCGGGAGAAGGTGCTTGTTGGTGACGCGTGTAAGAGGATTCAATCGGCTTCCTGTTCCGCCCGCCAACACGACACCCTTCATTAATTTCTCCTAGTTCACGAAATCGCGACAAAATAGAATTCCCGCCGGGTCTTTCGATTATCTCCGGGTCTTCACGCCATCGCAACAGAAACTCATTCGCGCTTGTGCCTTACCCAGCAGACCTACCGGGCTCAGGCCATCGGTGATTCACTCCTGACTTGCGATCGCAATCGCGATTACCGCCAGATGGCCCTTCTGGCCGCGGCGCTGGAGGGCTGGAGGGAGGGAAGGTTCATTTCTGATAGAGGCGATGCGACTCTGGAATCTTGCGACGAGTCCATTGTTCGATTCCGGCACAAATTGGCCATATCCTCGCTCGTCAACCGATTGCTACACTACCGTCCAATGTACTCTCCCTCGTGGCTTTCTCCACCTGCTCGGTTGAGCCTAGCCGAAGACGAAATCGCCATTTGGCAAGTACCGCTCGATGACGAAGCGGCCAATGTGGCGGAGCTCGAGGGCGACCTCTCCAAAGACGAGCGGGTTCGGGCGTCACGGTTTTACTTCCCTCGCGATCGAAATCGATTTATTGTCGCGCGAGGGACCCTCCGGAGACTATTGGCCCGCTATTTGGACATGCCTGCTGGCGAATTGCGCTTTCGATATGGGCCACAGGGAAAACCCGCGATTGAGACGAGCGATTCATCGCCAATTAACTTCAACGTGTCACATACGAGTGGTCTGGCTCTTTTCGGGTTCAGTTCCGGACGGACGATCGGAATCGATCTCGAGCGAATTCGCTGCGACTTCCGGGTTGAAGAGATTGCCAAAAGGTATTTCTCCGATTCCGAAGTCAAGCAATTACTGGCACTCTCTCAGGATGCACGAGCCGAGGCATTCTTCCTTTGTTGGACCCGGAAAGAGGCCTACATCAAGGCCCGGGGGGAAGGATTGCATATGGAGCTAAACAGCTTCGATGTCACCCTCACACCCGGGCAATCGGCTTATTTTGCATGCGGAGTCGATCCGTCCTGGCAGATGGAGGCATTTTGGGGAGCCGAGAAGTGCCCGGCGGCCCTGGTCTATCCGGGCCCGAAGTGTGCCTTGCACTTTTTTGCGACGGCCATCTCTCGAGGGCTCGCAACTTGAGACAGCAAATGTTGACAAACGGCGGCAGCCAAAACAGTGCGGGACGAAACCATGGGCCACCCAAACCTAGGAGGATTTATCTGTAACTTACTGCAATATAGTTAGATAGCGAATTAGAGCGGACCTTGAGCAGAGGTGACAATAGCAGGCGCTGGGAGGGAAACCCCTTGGCAAATCATGGCAAGACTTTTCACTCATTTGCCACAAATACAGGGAAATACCAAGAAATGAGCGGTGGAAATTGTGGCAAAAGCTTCCATAAGCTTCTTATTTGCAGCAAGTTCACTGATAGTCGACTTTGGCGGCTTTTATTTGACCCAGGGCCCCGTGTGGCAGGTTGATTGCGGATAGTATCCGATGTTCGTTTGTGGCGGTAGCCTAGATGCTCGCTCTGGAATTGGGGCGGTCGAGCCTCAGGTTGGGTGGAGGGACCCAGGTGAACAGCAATTGCTGGTTTGCTTTACAGGTTCGGACTCGCTGGGAATCCTCGACGGCAGGCTTTCTAACCAATAAGGGGTATGACACTTTTCTGCCGACGTATCAGGCGAAAAAACGATGGAGCGGGAGAACCAAGGAGATATTGGCCCCGCTGTTTCCCGGATATGTGTTCTGTCATTTCGACTCACAGAACCGTCTGCCGATTCTGGTGACGCCGGGTGTCGTGGCGATCGTAGGCAGAGGTCGCGTGCCGATACCAGTGGAAGACGCGGAACTTGCTTCTATCCGCGCTGTGGTCTCTTCCGGATGGCGTGCGGAACCCTGGCCCTATCTTGAAATCGGCCAACGAATCCGCATAGAGGATGAGTCGCTGAGCGGCCTGGAAGGCATTTTAATCGACTTCAAGGGAAATTCGAGGATCGTCGTTTCTGTTTCACTGCTGCGACGATCGGTAGCGATGGAAATTGACCGCTCCAGGGTTCGACCGGTCATCCAGGGACACTCTCCGCTTCTTGACACACCTGGCTGCCAGAAGATATTGCAGGAAGTTACCGCCTAGCCCGAAATTAGTGCGGGCGGTACGGTGCTTCGGTTACGGGAGTATAAATGGGAAATCGGTCCTCCAAGCCTTATGCGCTTGAAAGCCAAGGCGTAAAGCGATCCGCAGGCCACGCGATGGTTGGTCAATCGAGTCGCAATCGACCGACCGACCGTCTCGAAGAAGAAACCTTCCATACCATGTTGGCCTTGGAACGCCGACGGGCAGAGCGATCGCGTAAGCCTTTTGTACTGATGTTGCTCGACGCAAAATCTCTCTCTGAGACAGTTAATTCCGGGGCTCTGTTTGATCAACTTACCTTGGCGGTGCTCGGCGCAACCAGAGAAACAGACTTATTGGGCTGGTACAAACAAGGCGCGATTCTCGGCGTGATCTTTACCGAAGTGAGCGTTTCAGAAAAAGATCCTATAACTCAGCTGCTGATCACCAAAGTGGTCAAAGCGCTTCACAGCAATGTCGACCGTCAGTTCGCGTCGAGAGTGATTATTACGGCCCATCTTTTCCCCGAGAACTACGCTCATAGTGGCGCTGAGCCTACCGCTGACGTCAAACTGTATCCGGATCTGAGTCCACGGGCGGGGAAAAAAGCGTCTTTGATTGCGAAGCGCGCCATGGATATTGCGGGAAGCGGCCTGCTGCTCTTGGGTCTGTCTCCGGTTTTTGCAGCGGTCGCTCTGGCGATCAAGCTCACCTCGGAAGGCCCCGTTTTTTTCAAACAGGATCGTTTGGGTCAGTTCGGGGCTCGCTTTAAGTGTCTGAAGTTTCGGACCATGTATACGAACAATGATCCGAAAATTCATCAAGAATATATCGAGCAGTTTATCGCCGGTAAAACCGGCACGGAACCGAACCTAACCGGTTCGGTCGTTTACAAAATTACTGACGATCCGCGGGTAACCCCGATCGGTAGATTGCTGCGCAGGTTGAGCTTTGATGAGCTCCCGCAGTTCTGGAATGTGCTGCGCGGGGAAATGTCGCTCGTCGGCCCTCGGCCACCGGTTCCCTACGAATTTAAGATTTACGATCTGTGGCACAAGCGGAGAGTTTTGGAATTAAAGCCGGGCGTCACCGGATTATGGCAAGTCAGCGGAAGAAGCCGCACCTCGTTTGACGACATGGTTCGATTGGACCTGAGGTATTCGCAATCCTGGTCTCTTTGGCTCGATCTCAAAATTCTCGCGGCTACTCCACGGGCTGTCTTCACCGGCGATGGGGCATATTAGTGCCGGGGGCAACGTTCTAGTTCCCAGCAAGAACACCCAGTCACATAATCAGACCTTTCGGGTCATCTGAAACGTTTACAATCGGTAAAAAGGTCGCCTCGAATGCTGGCCCGTGTCGGAGAGACGACTCAAGCTTACAGGTTTGCGATCAATATCTGACCTAGCAGAGCAGACAGTTACGAGGGGAACATGATTCGAGTTGGCGTAATCGGATATGGGTATTGGGGACCGAACATCGTCCGGAACCTGCATGGATTGGATTCCACCGCTGTGAAAATGGTCTGTGACAAGAGTCCGGCGGCGTTGGCGCGCGCGCGGAAGTTGTACCCGGACCTCAAGACGGTCACCGACCCAGCGGAAATCATTCGCTCGCCTGAAATCGATGCCGTCTGCGTGATTACGCCGGTTTGGACTCATTACGAACTTGCTAAAGCGGCTCTCGAAAACGGGAAGCACGTCTTCGTTGAAAAACCGTTCACCTCAAGCGCGGTTCAGGCCGAAGAACTCATTGAGATCGCCGCCCGCAAGAAATTGACGATCATGGTCGACCACACCTTCCTATTCACGGGCGCGGTGAAAAAAATCCGTGAACTGATCGAAAGCGGCGTGTTGGGAGACATGTACTACTACGATTCCCTGCGCGTGAACCTGGGACTGTTTCAACACGATGTGAGCGTGATCTGGGACTTGGCGCCGCACGATTTGTCGATCATGGACCACTTGATTAAGAGCGAGCCAGAGGCCATCGTGGCCACCGGAGAAAAGCACCTGAACGGAGTCGAAGACGTTGCCTATATCACCGTGTACTTCCCAGGCAGCATCATCGCGCATATTAACGTGAACTGGCTTTCGCCGGTGAAGATGAGAATGACACTGGTGGGCGGCCAGAAGAAGATGCTCGTGTGGAATGACCTGGTCGCGGACGAAAAAGTGCGGGTGTACGACAAAGGTGTGGACATTACATCCGGAGAAGGGTTGCGCGACATTCTGGTCAGCTACCGCACCGGGGATATGTGGGCGCCACAAGTACAGCAACTGGAGGCGCTACGAGTGGAACTCGATTATTTTGCGAAATGCATAACAGACAGTAAGGCACCCTTTAACGACGGCCTGGCCGGCTTGCGCATCGTCAGAATGCTGGAGGCCGCGGACCGGTCCATCCAAAAAAGAGGAGAACTTGTTCGCCTGTGAACGAATACTGCAGCATCGCCCCGGATGTGAAGCTTGGCAAGGACGTCAAGCTATCGAAGTTTATCAACCTGTATGGCTGCGAAGTCGGCGCGGAAACCAAAATTGGGGCATTCGTTGAGATTCAGAAGAACGCGCGCGTCGGAGCCCGATGCAAGATTTCAAGCCACACCTTCATCTGTGAAGGCGTCGTCATCGAAGACAACGTTTTCGTAGGCCACAGCGTAACCTTTATCAATGACTCCTATCCGCGAGCCACGGCCGGAAACGGGGCGCTGCAAACGGAAGCGGACTGGAAGGTCGAAACCACGCTGGTAAAAAGGGGGGCTTCGATCGGGTCGGGCAGCACCGTGCTGTCCAATGTGGTGATTGGCGAAAACGCAATCATCGGAGCGGGAAGCGTGGTCACCAAAGATGTACCGGCCAATGCGATCGTGGCTGGAAATCCTGCGAAGTTGCGTCGATATCTCAATGAGGAGCAACCAGTCGATCATGGCAAATAATGCAAAAATACCCTTTTTGGATCTGGTGACACTGCACGAGGAACTGGAAGCGGAATTGCTGCCCGTTTTTCAGAAGGTGCTGCGGACAGCTGGATTCGTCGGCGGGCCGATGGTCGAGGAATTCGAGCGCGAGTTTGCGCGCTATTGCGACAGCTCGCATTGCGTGGGGCTGGCAAGTGGTACCGACGCGGTGCGCTTCGCTTTGATGGCGGCGGGGGTTCGGCCGGGCGACGTGGTCGTGACCGTGCCGCACACCTTCATCGCCACAACCGAGGCCATTACACAGGCGGGAGCGCACATTGATTTTGTGGACATCGACGAGCGCACCTATTGCCTGAGCCCGGCGAAGCTTGAGGAGTATCTGTCGACCAAGTGCTACGTGGACCCGTCTTCGAAAACGCTTTACCACCGCGGATTGAAGGCTCCGGTCAGCGCGATCGTTCCGGTGCATCTCTACGGGCAGATTGCGGACATGGATGCGCTTCTCGATCTAGCGCGAAGGCACAATCTGATCGTTGTGGAAGACGCTTGCCAGGCCCACGGCGCCGAATATTTTTCGAAGAAACAGAATCGCTGGCTGAAGGCCGGTTCCATCGGCAGCGCCGCAGCTTTCAGTTTTTATCCCGGGAAGAACCTGGGCGCGTGCGGCGAAGCCGGGGCGGCTACCACGGGAAACCAGGAAGTGGCGAAGAAGATGCGCATGCTGCGCGATCACGGGCAAGCGAAAAAGTATTATCATGACGTGGAAGGCTACAATGGGAGGCTCGATTCCCTGCAGGCGGGCATTTTGAGCGTCAAGCTGCGCTATCTGGCGGATTGGACGCGCAAACGACAGCAGGCTGCGAAGCGATACGACGAGATGCTTGGTTCGGTTGAAGGCGTGATCGCGCCGTACAAGCCGGAGGAGGCGCGGCCGGTTTACCATCTCTATGTAGTTCGCGTGCAGGACCGCGAGGGACTGCAGAAGCATCTTGCCGAGGCGAAAATCGATACCGGCATTCACTATCCCGTGCCACTCCACCTGCAGAAGGCCTACGCGCATCTCGGGCACAAAGCGGGCGATTTTCCGGTGACCGAAAAGATTTCGCGCGAGATCGTGTCGCTGCCCATGTTCCCGCAGCTCACCGCCGAACAGCAGGAGCGAGTCGTGCAGAAGGTCGCAGAATTCGCCGGCGTGGCTGCCATCCGCTAGCTCAAAAGGGCAGGCAGGACCATGGCGTGTCGCGCGAGCTGGAATGCCGGATCCTATTTTCAGCCACTTAGGCGCATTTCTACTCAACACCAGCGTCGAGGGAATCGCCCAATCGCCTCATTTTAAAGGGATTCGTTTGGTTTGAAAGAAGCGGAGCCACAGGACAGGTACAGGTTCCCCAGCCCTGTCCCTGATTGAGTCGGGCGGCCAGTTGTGAGCATTTCAACCGCGCTGCTACTCTGCGATCGTAGTTCAGACGTAAGTGAAGTCGAACCTAAGAGTTCGCTGGGGGAGTAACCGTGAGAACGCGACGTGCCGCGAATTGGATCGTAAAACCTGCGAAAGAGGCCCGTTTCGCCGGGTGTAGGAAGCTGTTTTTCGCTTTATTTTTGCTTTCGCTATCGGCCTTAAGCACCCAGGCCTCGGCAGCGAACATTTATTTGGGGCAGAGTTCCACCGGCGCCGGCAACGGATCAGATTGCAGCAACACCTTCGCCTACAGCTTCTTCAACAATGGCGGAAACTGGGGCGGCGGACAGAATCAGATCGGACCCGGAACCACGGTTCATCTGTGCGGGACAATCAGCGGCAGCGGTTCTCCGGGAAGCAACATCTTCACGTTTCAAGGCAGCGGCACGAATGGCAGCCCGATCACGCTGCACTGGGAGAATGGCGCGATCGTGCAGGAACCCTATTTCGGAACCGACGGCAACGCTGGCATTTCGGGCGCGGGGAATCAGTACATTATTCTCGACGGCGGCACGAACGGAATCATTCAATCGACATTGAACGGAACATCTGGATTGAGCTGCCCGGGCGGTCCATGCCAGTATCAGCAGGCGAGCACGGAAATCGATGGCAATTGCTCGAATTGCACGATTCAGAATTTGAACATCCCGGCGACGTACATCCATTCACAGTGCGTGCAGCCAAGCGGCTGTGACCAGTTTAGCGGCAACAACGACGGCTGCATCATTTTTCACGCGGGCGGTCCTTGGAATAATGTCGCGATCACGAATAATGTGATGCATGATGCTCGGGAGTGCATTGGCTTTTATCCCACATCGACCGGCTCCAACTGGACGATAGCACGCAATACAATTTCTCGTGTTGGTCACGCCGGCATATCAATTGGAACCAATGCAACGGTGAATACGGACAAAATCTACATCTACGGAAACCACATATATAGCTACGCGAATTGGGATGCGACCAATGGCGGCGAAGGCCCGTACCACCACAATGCAATTCACACGTTTGCAGGTAACAATTCAGGAGGAACGCTTAGTAACCTCTTCATTTACAACAATGAATTCGGTGGGCCCGTGGGGAACTGCTGCGTCACAGCCCAGTTATACATCGAACCCACCGGTACCTCGAACACTCGTGATGTGACGACGGCTTACATCTTCAACAACGTGATGACCTATGCAAATGGAGATTGCAGCGGCACCTGTGGCAATGGCTTGCTGGGTCTTTTCGCAGGAACGTCAGTCTTGGTTGCTAATAATACCCTGAACGGGAACGCGACAGGAGCACTCCGCAAGGTGTCTGTACCGGGGCAAACCAGCCAATCAGCGGAGTCACCTTTCAGAATAATATTATGATGTCTTGCGCTGTCCTAACGTCTTTCGCGAACCTGTCATTCACTTCCGGCAGTCCTAGCAACGATGTGTACGCAAACGGAGGGAGCGGGGGACAAGTGTTCCAGTGTCAGAACAACCAGTATTCCGCACTACAGTTGGTCTCTTATATCGCGTGTGTCGGCAATGAATCGAATTCTGCCTACAGCGCGACTGCGGCCCTCAGCAACCTATTCGTGCCGCAGTCGGGTTCTCCCGCAATTGGAAAGGGGGCGAACCTTACAGGTACCTGCAGTGGTCAGGCGACTCCAGGCTTAGGAGCGTTGTGCAAAGATAAAGCGGGGAATCCGCGCCCCGCTTCAGGTGCATGGGATGTGGGAGCCTTCAACTCCGGGCTTAACCAACCGGCGCCGCCTTCCGGTTTGACGGCTGCAGTGAACTAGATTTGATTCAAGAATCAGCCGGCGCAGGGTCCGGGACCTTCCGGGCCCTGCGCTGTTTTCAGTCCCGCGGAGTAACATTCGCCGCAAAACAGCAAGTCCAGCTCTCACCGCCAAATTAGTTCCACATAGCCGCAAATTCGCGCACCGAAATCTGGTAATTTGATCGATAGATACTTATGCCCGACTTAACGACCCCTGAAATCAGCACGCCGGAGGTAGCGGTGCAACCCTCGGCTATTGAGAAGGGCGCCGTGAAAGTTCTGGGACACCTTCCCGGACTGCGCGGGCAGGCGCCCAGCCGGCGAATCATTCTGGCGCTGCGCGGCGGAAGCTGGACGATGGCGGGGTATGGTGCCAGCCAGATACTTCGCCTTGCGTCCACGCTGACGCTGGCGCGAATGCTGGTACCCGAGGTCTTCGGCCTTGTAGCACTGGTAAACGTCTTTCTTTCCGGGCTCGAAATGCTTTCCGATCTCGGAATTGGCATGGATGTGGTCCAGCATCCGCGCGGCGACGATCCCGATTTCATCAATACCGCTTTCATTATTCAGGCCGGACGCGGCATTATCCTCTGGGGTATCGCGACCGCGCTCGCGTATCCGTTTGCACGGTTCTACCGTCAGCCCGCGGTACTGGGTTTACTAATTGTTGGTTCTTTGTCGGTGCTGCTGCGGGGAATAACGAGCGGCTCGATCTGGGGACTGACGCGGCACGTGGAGCTGGGGAAATATAACTTGCTCACAGTGGGATCTGACCTCTTCGGTTTGGTGGTGGCTTTGGTCTGGGCTTTCATCTCGCCGACAGCATGGGCCTTGGTTGCAAGCCGGGTGGCAGGCACGATCGCTCTGGTGATTGCGAGCCATGCGATCGCGAAAATCCCTGTATCCACAAAGTGGGACCGGCAGGCGGCCAAAGACATTTTTGCCTTCGGTTCCGGCATCTTTTTTTCCACGGCCACCTATTTTCTAAGCGGCGAAGCGGAACGCCTGGTAATCGGCAAATTCATCACGCTCATCGAGCTCGGCTGTTTCTCGCTGGCGCTTTCGGTGTCGTCGGCAGCCGCAAAGGGCTTGCAACAAATCGTCGTGCAAGTTTTTTTCCCGATGATGTCCGATTCCTTGCGGGAAAACCGCGAGGCAGCAGTAAAACATTTTCAAAAGGCGCGCCATCTGCTCTTGTTCATTAGCGCGATTCTATCCGTTGGATTCGTGCTTTTCAGCCATCTGTTTGTGTCTTTAGTACTAGGCCCGAAATATGCGACCGCGGATTGGATGCTGCAATTGTTAGGAGTGCGCGGAGCGCTCGAACTTTTTACGTCATTGACAGCTTCGATGTTATTCGCGCTAGGAACGTCCAAATACGCGGCAATCGGGAACGTATATAAGCTACTCTTCCTTGGAGTCGGGCTCGGCATTTCGTTCGGCTTCTTTGGCTTCCGAGAGGCGCTTTGGGTCCTGACATTGTCACCACTGGCAAACTACGTGCCCTTGCTGTTTGGACTCAGGCGCCACTATCAGGGAACACTCAAGACGGAACTAGTCAGCTTTGGCGGGTGGCTAGCGGCCACAGCCATGGCGGGGATCGTGTTCAAACTATTCCTGCAGCCCAGGGGGTTTTAGAGATGGGATCCGGCCCTTTGGTCAGCGTGGTGATTCCGACCTACAACCGAGCGGGAATCATCGGCTCAACAATCGACAACGCTTTCGAGCAGACCTATCGCAATATCGAGTTAATTATTGTCGATGACGGATCGACAGACGATACCCAGTCCAGGCTCCGGCAATATGGAAATCGCATTCGCGTCATCACGCAGGCCAATGCGGGACCGGCCGTCGCGCGAAATCGAGGAGCGCAGGCAGCGCGCGGGGATATCATCGCATTTCAGGACTCCGATGACGCATGGAAGCCAACGAAGCTGGAAAGGCAAGTGGCCTTGCTGGAGCGGGCCGGCAAGTCTGTACCGTGCTGCCTTTCAAACGCATTTTTGAGGTATATCAACGGCAGGGAATTTACCTCATTTGATCTGTCCTTGATCTTTCCGCAACACAAAGAAGGCCTTTGGCTGAATGTACTCGACGTGCTGGCAACGCGTTTCATTCTGTTCAATCAGACGGCGGCCATTCGACGGGAAGTGTTCGAGAAGCTCGGCGGTTTCGACGAGAGTCTCAGGTATCTGGAAGATTATGATCTGCCGATGCGCCTCGCTTTTGAAGGCCCCTGGGCTTTTATTCGCGAGCCTCTGGTAGTTTACCGAGAAGATTCGCCGGAGAGCTTCTCTCAAGTCGGGCACAAGGACGAATTGGGATTGAAAAACTGCGAGATCTCGATTTTCGAAAAGACTCTTTTAAGAAACATCCAAAGTCATGCTAATATTCCCCATGAACGCTTGGACTGGACCCAAAACGCAATCAGTGCCGGCACTGGAAAGGGGACTACTGATCTTAGAGTTCCTGGCCCAATCCCGGCGTGGCGTCACATTGTCCCAGTTGACGCGTAAACTCCAACTTCCCCGAAGCACAGGCCACGCTCTTCTGCTGACCTATCAGCGCACCGGCTACGTTCAACGATGCGAAAAGACCGGCCGATATTGCCTGGGGTTTCGTCTGCAGGCGCTGGCGAACCTGGCGCTTGGTGGAACCAGCCTGCGCACTCAAGCCGCGCCACTGTCTCCGCCAATTAATGATGGATACCGGGCTGACTGTCCACTTGGCGGTGATGGAAGATGGCGAAGCCATCCTGATTGACAGGATCGAGGCACCGGGAACGCCTCATCTTGCCACCTGGATTGGCAAGCGGATGGGGCTTCACTGCACGGCGTTGGGAAAAGCTCTGATCTGCGGAACTCCCCACGAGCGTACTGGACGAATTGATCCGCAAGCAGGGGCTGATCCGGCACAACGAAAACACGATCGCATCGCGGCGGGCGCTTCGGCTCGCCTGCGAGAAGTCCAGCAATTGGGCTACGCCGTCGACGATGAAGAAGAAGAGATTGGAGTCCGCTGCATCGGAGCTCCGGTTCGCAATGGCACCGGTGAAGTGGTAGCAGCGATCAGCATTTCAGGGACCAAGGCGAAACTTGAAAACATTCCTGCGAAAGCGGCGCAATGATGGATGCCGCCGCGGCCTTGTCGCACCAGATCAGTGCATTCTCTGAAGGAGAGGCAACCGCCATCACGCGGGCTTGTTCTGGCTTTTCAAGTGGAAGCATAGATCCCGGCAAAAGGCCTAGAGGAAAGTTGGAAACCAGATGATGAATCTCCTGGAATTATCAGTTGCTCCAGAAGCGTCCACGTTATCGGACACTTCAAGCATTTCTTAGTCGCTTCGAACCTCTCTTGTTTCTCGTTTTCATTACCATCAATTCATGCTTAGCGAATCGATCCGCCCGTCAAGGACCCCGGCCACCGAAGCAGATTTGATGTTGTTCCAGCAGATCGAGGAACAGCTCTACACTGCTGTTATCTCCGACGCTCTTGATGAGCTCGGGATAAGAAACCAGGCATTGCGAGAGTTCATCCGGCCGCTGTCGGCCGATGACCGATTTGCAGGTTGGGCGCGCACGCTCTCCTACGTGGATGTTTACCATGTTCCACCCGCACCGTATGCCATGGAGATCGAGGCGATCGACTCGATATTACCCGGCGAAGTCGTGATGGCTATCGACAGCGGGGTCGCTCCAGAATGCACCGTGGGGCGAATTGCTATCGACGGCGGCGCGCGCGCGAGGCGCCAGAGGAGCGGTGATCGACGGTCTCGTTCGCGATGTCAAAAAGATTCAGACCGCGGGGTTTCCGGTATTTGCGCGGGGTATCAAACCTGTCGACTCCAAGGGAAGAGGCACGATTATCGATTACAACGTGCCGGTTGAGTGCGCGGGCGCCCGGATTCTCCCGGCGACCTGATTGTTGCCGACTACGATGGCGTCGTTGCAGTTCCTCCGGAAGTTCTGCCGAACGTGATTCAACTGGCCACGGAAAAGGTCGCCAAGGAAAACGGTAGTCGGGCGGAACTCGTGGGCGGCGCGTTCTTGAAGGATGTTTTTGCAAAGTACGGTGTGTTGTAAGGAACAGCACGAAGGATTGCCCCTCCCCAACTTAATCCGGACGCCAGGTTACGTCTGATACCGGAGACGACTGGAGGCTTGTCCCGTGCTCCGTCGTTGAGCTCTACTTGGGCCCGAAGTTTCGGATCGCGGCCCATAATTTGAGCCGGCCAATGGAGTGGTTCGAGGACCAAAACTGTATGCCATAGGGCTCGAGCTGGATCTCAGCCGGCGCTGAGCTGGCGACGAGCGTTACATCATCGAGATGACGAAGCCGCGCATTTTCCTCCTCGAAGGCGTTGCAGCATCCAGCGCTCTGCGATGGGCTTTGAGAGTTTCTGGAAGGCCACAAGATCAAGTTTCACAGAGACAGGCTCCGGCGAGAAGTTCCAGAGCATCAGGCTGTAGTATGCATAGGTCTTATCGTATGAGAGGAAGGCGTGCACTTTATCGTTGTCGGATGCGTGCTTCCAGGACGATCGCCAGTCACATGTGCGAGTAGCTCGAATGAGAAGTATGCCGGCCGCATCACGTTCTGATAGTCGAAGAGACCTGAGTACTGCGGCATGCGGTTCCACCAACTGGCCATGAACGAAGCCCCGCCCGACGAAGTGTAGGAAGCAAAGCGGTCGCGGTCCACGTGGTAATCGCGGATGTGGTAATAGCAGGAGTAGGTCAGACCAGACTCTTTCATGCGCCAGGCCGTCTCTGCCACAAACGCGGGCTGAATGCGTGCGTCTTCGGGCGGTACGTCAAGTTCATGTTCCACTCGTCAGGATTGTTTCCGGGTGCAGCGACGGGTGCTGCGCAAGCAGCGCTTTCACGTATTCGATTGTGCCCTGAATAGACTTGGGGTTGCTGTTGTAGATATGCCATGACACGAAACTGAGCGGGAACTTCTCCTTGTCGGCGGCCTCAATCAGTGCCGGAAGGATGGGCGACTTGTAGCCGGCCAGTGCCGGCCCTCCGACGTGCGCTTCGGGGTCCGCTCTCAGAATCGCCGCAACGGTATGCCGGTAATAACGGACTAATTCTCCGGGGTGAAGCGATAGGGAGATCCGCCGCTTTCGCCAATATCCCCCTCGTTTCCAACTTCCCAGTAAAGTCCATGCAGTCCCCGCTGTTTGTAGTGATTCACCATTGCGGAAATCAGGGCTTCCCAACGAGAGTAGTCGTTGGGATCCACGATATCCTGATCGATTTTTGGATAGAGCGCCTTGGGCCGGATAGCAATGCACATCAGTGGGCTTGCTCCCGCCTGCACAATTTCATCGACGGAACGGTCAAGTGTTTCGAAGTGGTACTTCCCGATTGCTGGAAGCACGTCAAAATATTCCTGCACGAAAAGCCTGATCAGTCGAGGATGGAGCGCGCGAATCTCCGCGATACGGCTGTCCCATATGGGGTCCGGGGACAAGCCGCCCTGGCCGAGAGAAATATGATCCATCTCAACCGGGCCAAGGTTCTTCGTGAAATCCAGAGTGAATGTCGCGGTTTGAGTTTGTGCGACAGCAGCGGAAAAAGTTATAGCCGCAAACGCGAACATCAAGCATCGCCGGATTTTCATTCGGGAACCTCCGTAAGTTGCATCTACTCAGGCACAGCTGTGTTCGACTTTCCGGACTCTTACAACCAGACAGCGGGCGAGCGATGGCTCATGACCGTTTCCTCGCAGCGCTTGAAGTCCAGCCGCCATCCACTGGCAGCGTAATCCCAGTGACGAACGACGATTCGTCCGAGGCGAGAAACAAGGCGGCCCAGGCGACTTCTTTCGGTTGGCCGACGCGGCCAAGGGTTGTTTGATCGGATTGCCAACGGTGGTGAGGGTCGTCCGCGTTCACTGAGATCCGGGTCTGAATCGGTCCCGGGCAAAGGGAGTTGATGCGAATGTTCTGAAGGCCGTAGTCGTAGCAGACGCTCATCGTATAGCCAAGCAGCGCAGCCTTGGTTGCCGTGTAGGCGACTGAGGACATCATGCCTTCCATCGCCTGAATCGAAACTACATTTACGATGGAACCGTGCTTTTGAGCCAGCATGTGAGGCAAAGCCGCCTTCGTAAAGTAGTGCGTTCCCATCAGCGCAACGTCAATGCATTTACGCCACTCTTCGTCGGTTGATTCCAAGACAGCATGGAAGTCAGGCGAAAGATAGGCGGCGTTGTTGCAGAGAATGTCGATTCGACCGTTATATGCGGCTGCACTTTCAACCGCGGCGCGAACCTCTTTCTGATTCGATACATCGGCTCGGCAAAATTCAGCCTTTCCGCCATGGGCATACAGCGCGTCCACAACGCTCTGGCCCGCACGTTCTTCTATGTCGACCAGCAGCACCCAGGCGCCTTCTTTCGCGAACAGTTCACAAATCGCCCTGCCGATGCCGTTCGCGCCGCCGGTAACAATCGCAACTTTGTCCTTA
>CAVQZU010000078.1:0-31411 GCA_963718485.1 uncultured Acidobacteriota bacterium | reverse complement strand
CCTTTCGGAACTGAATGCGGGCAATTTTATTCGTTCGGTTGTAGGGGGTCCACGCGGTCGGGGGATCAGTGCTGTTGTCAACGACAATATGCCGTGTCTCGGTGCCTCTGGTCGGAAAAAAATATTCCGTGAACTTGCCGGTAAACGGATTGAAATTAGCAATCCGATCTGCATTCTTCATATTGATCCATACCATGTGATTCTTGTCGACTGCCACGGCATACGGTTGGCTATAAGCGTATGGCAGATGATATTCAGTCACTTTGAAGCTATGGATGTCTATTTTTGCAATTGTGTCAGCAGAGTATTCGGGTACATAGATAGCATCGCCCTTCGGGTCTCCACCCGGTCTGCGGGGCACTTCCTGAAACGGGCTGGAATTGTGCGTACTCGCTTGCATAGTCGAATAGATTTCGCGGTCCTGCGGCGTCACGTCAATACCAGCAGCCTCAGGATCAAGGGCAGGCAGGCGGACCTCACTAACTTTACCGCTCCGCCCGTCCACTCTCACCACTCGGTCGCCGCCCGGCTGGGCGAACCACGCATTGTCTTCTGAATCCACCGTCATTCCGTAAACATCGTTACCCGGTGCGAGGACGTCGTAGCTCGTATATTTTCCCGTGTGGTCGACCTTATAAGCTCCATCCGTATGGGGAAACCAAACGTTATCTTTCGAATCGACTGCAACAAATCCGACAACCTTTGGTAGCGAATCGGGTTTATTAAACACCTGGAATTGGTCAGTCTTTACATCCGCTTTCACGATCCCGTTTGGATCCGCTGTAAACCATACGTTGCCCTCAAGGTCGGTCGCGATGCCGTGTGTAGAAATCGCCGAACCATTTTTGCCGCCGGGTAAACCGAAGACGGACACCTTTGCCGTTCGCGGATCAAGTTTGTAGACCGACCGGTCGGGAACAAAATCGTCTGTACCCCAAACATTGCCTTGACCGTCGATAGCGATATCGTGTGCTCCGCGCGCCAAATGTTTGGAGGGTATCCCCTCTGACCAGTCGCTACCGTTGTGTCTTGCGAGGGAATCCGCTCCGTCCGGTGCCGGCAGGTCGAACTCAGTGATCACCACCTGGGTTGCTTCACCCGTCGGCCTGGGTAGTGCTGCTTCGAGGTTGAGCGGAGGGGAATCAGGACCTCGCTCACGCGTTAGGTATTGGATGAGTTCATCCTTATAAGCAGTCAATATCGAGTCGAGAGGGTGCTCTGGTCCTAGGGCACCGTATATGTCAATCCGGCCTCCCATTAAGTTGATGATCGCGCCCCAACCCTTTGCATCAAAACGGTTCTGCAATACCCAACCAATCGTATGACAAGAGTCGCAGTTGGCTATCAGGAGCGTCTTCATCCGGCGATCCTTTGGACTATTCCCCGGCAGACTGGCCAACCATTCAGTGCCTGAGAACTGTTTGTGGAAATCCACAAGTTTGTTGAGCGTCAACTCTACTTTCTTATCGCCGCCTGCAGTCTCGAGGTCCCTCTTATCGGCTACAAAGCCAACCGCCTGTGCCCAGATTTTGTATTGGCCGCCCTCAAGTTGGGGGAAGTAAAAGGCCCCGTTCCGGTCCGTGTACACTGTAGTCGCAAAGCTTTTGTCATTTTCTCGCGCTGATACGGTAACGCCTTCCAACGGCTTCCCATCGGAACCTTTTACGATACCGGACATAACCGAGCCGACCGGCCCGGTCTGCGAAAATGCATTTGGCACGAAATGAGAGCCTACTAGGACGAGGAGTACCGAAACCACGAGGCGGAATACCTTGATTCTTGTCATGGGCCTGCTCTCCTTGTTTTACAAAGTCCTCAAATAAGTGATCAGATCGTCGAGGTCCTTGGGCTCTAAGACATATTGCCATCCTGGCATTCTATCGGTTCCTATCAGAATTATCTCGCGCAGGTCCTTTTCCTGATCTGGGTCTGAGTCTTTGAAAACACCGCCAAGAGGTGGCGCGTAGCGAGTCGTCCTACCCTTCTCCTTCAACGGCAGATGACAAAGCGAGCACCGTTGCAAGAACACGCCTTCTCCCCTAATTTCTTGTTCGGTCAACTTCTTGTTCTGGGACTGCGTCGTGCCACTCCCGGACTGGCCAAATAAAAGTGCCCTACTCGAGTAGCCGCCTGTTAAAACGAAAGTCGCACAAACTGCGAGGAACGAAATCTTAATTTTCGACATCTTGGTTTCCCTCGTCGAAATTGAATTGCCTGAGCACTGTCACCAGATCAACTTCAATGCGAACTGAATCTGCCTGCTGGTCGTGGCTGTTCCATCAATCAAACCCGCTCCGGCAACAGGAGCGCCAGCCTGATCGAAAATTGAGTAGTTATCGTCGGGAGGTAGAAAATTAGAATGGTTCAATATGTTGAAAAACTCGGCGCGGAACTGCACGTTGAACGCTTCGGAGATTCGCGGGATCCGATTGTTCTTGAACAAAGAAAAATCCAAGTCTAAGTAAGCCCGGCCCATACATCTCGTTGCGTCCACCGTTGCCAACTAGATTCTCACATGTGCCCGGCACGGTTGCCGCTGAAAATGGTGTACATTCAGCAGCGATAGCAGGTGTGGCCATAGGCAGCGCGAAGCAGCTAAGATTGATATACGCGAGAGGATTGCCTGTCGCCATCGCACATCCCCGAATCCGATTCGGATAGTCAATTGGAGAACTGTTATTCATTCCCAATGGGTCTCCCGCAAAGATTGGCGTAAAAGGTGGTCCGGTGTGAGCCGTGAAGATCCCTCCTACCTCCCACCCGCCAGCCGCCCAAGCCACGAGCCCCTTGAGCGACGCCGGAGTGGGGATAGTCCAATAATAGTTGAACACAAAGGTATGCGTATTATTGATGTCGGATGGGCCTCGGCCAAACCTTGTGTTAACCGACAAAAGCGGGTTTACAAGGCTATTTCCAAACTGGTCGATCCCCTGGCTATTACTCGTGTCATCTATGCTTCTGCTCCAGGTATAGGTACCCTGCACCTGAAAGCCGTGGCTCATCCGCTTCACAAGTTCAGCCTGCAGTGCGTTGTAGGATGAGTCTCCGCCCCAAATAACTGTGCTTATCGAGCCGAAAAATGGGTTTGGAACTGCCCCGCTGCCAGCTGGAAACGGCCAGTGGTAACCTGCAGAGGTGAGCGTCGGCTGCACAAAATCACCGTCCCCCCCATAAAGCATGTGCACGCCATGCGAGCCTGCATAGGCCACCGTTGCCGAAAGGTTGGACGTGAGTTCGCGCTGAATACCAAAATTCCACTGCATCACATAATTGCGGGGCGGATCCTGCTGTATGTATACGATCCTTTGGCTTTTACCGGTCAGCAACGCAACTGCTCCAGTTGGAAACGTACCCGCTGGTAAGTGAGATGCAGTCCCCTGCGGCGCGAATGGACCCTCCTGACCCAGACCGACCGCATATTCATACATGAGGGGCAGAACATCAAATATTCCGAAACCACCACGAACAGAGGTCTTGCCGTTCCGGAATGGGTCCCAGGCGAAACCCACTCGCGGCTCGAAATTTCGAAGCGTCGGGTTTGAAAAAAGCGCACCACCCGTTACAACATTTGTTGAGAGTATGTTAGGCAGATGCCAGGTTTCGTTTCGCACGTCTGTCATATCTGTTGACATTTCATACCGCAGGCCCAAATTGATTGTGAGGTTACTTCGCAGGTGAATGTCGTCCTGAATATAAGCTCCGAAAATGCTTTGCCGAAGATTTCGTGAATGAGGTGGGAACCCTGGCAAGGTTGCCTTTAATGAGCTCGGCTTGTTGAGTAGAAAGTTAGCGAATGAACCAAACGAGAATGAACCACCGGCACTAGAACGTAGCTCTTCGTTATCTTGATCTCGCTCTACCGAAAATCCAAACTTCAGGCTGTGAATTCCTTTAGTGAAAAAGATCTCATCGAAAACCTGGAATGCGTTGTAAGGAAAAATCGATTGGTTTGGAACGTTTAGCCCCCCCACAAACCCAGTCAATCCCGGAACACTCAGTGTGGGGGCATTTTCACCTGGGAATATACCCAATGCTGGATTATTCGTTAGGGGATTAATCGCCTGGCTGCCAAAGCCGCTTCTCACAGTATTCCTGTTCAAGCCAGCCCGGAAGGAATTAACCAACTGTGAGGAGAAAACGTGAGTCTCTTCGAGAGCGACAAGTTGCCTTCCAGTATTATAGCCAACCAGAGTATCCAGCAAGGTGTCAGGCCCGGAAAGATTGGCACGGTCGAACTGGTAGCTACCGAAGAAGCTATCCTTGTCTGAAAACTTGTAATCAACCCTTGCGGTAACAAAATCCTCATTTATAATCTGACTTCCCACAAGTGAGAGCGCAGTTGTGTTGAAGCCCGGCCCTAACTGTCCGGCATTCGAGATCGGCTGGACGAGCGGCCCTGGAGGTGTGGGCCACAACGGCAAATATGGTAGTACCAAAGAATTTACCGGCGTCAGCGATGCCGGGGTCGGACAGCTGGCGGAATTGCAGAACGTCCCATTTTTTTGAATCCACGGCGATAGAACCGTGATGGGGGTGGTGGTTCCTAAGGCTTGCCGAAAGCCCTCATAGTCGCCAAAGAAGAAGGCACGGTCCTTCCTAATCGGCCCACCGCCAGATGCGCCGAATTGGCTGCGTCGAAAAGGCGGAATTGTGCTGCCATCAAAGTAATTTCGAGAATCGAAAACGCTGTTACGTAGAAATTCGTATGCAGTTCCATGGAACTCATTCGTCCCAGATTTAGTAATGGCATTGACAATGCCTCCCGAAGTCCTTCCATATTCGGCGCTATAGTTGTTTGTCAAAACGGAAAACTCAGCAATAGCATCTACACCCAGGCTAGCACCGCTCACGCTACCTGGACTGCCGTTCGTGGCATCGTTTACGAAGATACCATCTATAAGATAACTGTTCTGCGCTGTTCGGGATCCTCCAATGCTTAAGTCGTTTCCAAAACCGCGATTGGCCTTGCCCGTAAGACCACTCGTAAGATTAGGCTGCAACGCAGTTGCAGAAACTACTCCAGGTTGGAGGGTTGCAAGCTGGGTCCAGTCTCGGCCATTTAACGGTAGTTCGGTAACGGTAGTGGCCTCGATAACTGCACCAATAGTTGAGTTCACCAATGACACGATCGGGGCCTCGCCAGTTACAGTGACCTTCTGCGTGACCTGCCCGACTTGAAGTACGATATTGAGTTCCTGCTGGGCACCTACAGTAAGTGGTATACCTGATTGTACTTGGCTGGAAAACCCGGGCGCCGTGGCTGTGACCTCGTACCTCCCGGGCAGTAGATTCGGAGCCGCGTAAACACCGTCGGCATTTGCGGTTACCGTCCGAGTTTCACCAGTAGACAGGTTCTTAATCGAAAGTTGCGCGTTGGGAATACTCGCGCCGGACGCATCTTTAACGGTGCCGGTCATCATTGCGCCGCTGACCTGGGGATAAGCGGGAAGCACCGTGAACAGGTTCAAAGCTAACACTAAAGCCACTACACATGAACCTAACCGGTACGTCATTGCACCCTCCCTCATAAACCGTCGCTGTGCGAGGTCCCTTTTAACACTCATCTATTTCAAGCCCCGTGTCGTTCGGCATATCTAGAGGTGTCTCAATAGTTCGTCGATCCAGGCTGCATTCCTTGCGCTTTGTACACAGCGGCAACCTGGGCGGATGAAAGGTAATTCAGAAGCGCCTCTGCCGCTTTCGGGTCCTTCGCATGGGCTGATACAAAACCGACCAGAGTAGTTGGGGTCGAAATCTCCTTAGGCAAGGCCCCGACTACATCGATGCCGGGAACGTTCATTTCACTTAGGAACGTTAGGCCAATTTCGACGTCACCCTTGGCCACTAACTCCATGGCACCGGCACCACCTTGCGCGCGCTTGATTTTCGGTTCTACTTGTTCAGCTACGCCGAGTTTTCTGAGCGTCTCTTCGAAGCTGACACCTGCGGCTGCTCCGCCAGCCGCGCTCGGATACGAGATTGACTTTGCTGCAAGCAGCATTCGCTTCACCGCTTCCGGTGTCGAGATGTCCGGCTTAGGCGCGCCCTGTCGTACCGCAACCCCTACGAAGACAATCGCGAGCGTTTTCGCGCTACTGGAAATGACGTTGCCCGACGCCAGCACCTCCGGGTAAGGAGGTTGGACGATTGGCACGTCGAACGCGTCTCCATTTGCGACCTGCTTTTTGGTTCCCAGGCCGGAACCGAATGTTGCTTTGACCTTGTAGCCTGTATTCATCTCGAAGCCGGGTATCAACTGATCTATGGCTGCCTTGATGCCGCCAGGTGCTACGAGAGTAATTTCGGTTTGAGCGCGGGAGCTGTGTGCACTGCCCACAACAAGGGCGATGATGACGGCTGACGCAAGTAAATGTCGCATGACTTGATCCTCCAATTGGCTAAGTATCCCACCGCGCATTGGTGCCCGATTCAACCTACCCCACGCCCTCTAACTTATCTTCGAATGAAACCTCTAGAATCCATGCCCATCTGAGAAGACTTCACGACCTCCTACGTAGGTCGCCAAAGGATGAATGGATCGAATTTCATCCTCCGGCATCGCGAGAAGGTCCTGAGACAGGACAAGGAAGTCGGCTAGTTTTCCGGCCTCGATCGACCCTTTCACTCCCTCTTCGTATGTGATATAGGCATTATTTATCGTCGCGACTCGCAGTGCCTCTTCACGAGTTATCTTCTGAGAGGCTCCAGACACTTTGCCATCTGCCGTCTTACGGGTAATGTAAAAGTACATACTCAAGAACGGATTATCGGTGAAAGTAGGCCAGTCAGTTCCGGTACCAACAGTCAGGTGGTGATCCAACAATTGCCGCATCGGCACCGTCCCTTCTGCACGTTCCTTCCCCAAGCTGCGAATCATCCCTTCGGCACCACTGTAAGGTTGAACATTCGCAATGATCATGACCCCAAGACGTGCCATTTCCTCCATTTGATCCGGGTGAACCAATGGAACATGTTCGACGATCCACCGAGATTCGCGAATGCTTTTCTGATTGTCGGCGGACTGGTATCCGTCAAGTACAATATCCAAGGCTTTGTCGCCATATATATGTATGGCAGGTCGCCAGCCATATCGATTGATTACGAGAACTGCCTGTCGAAAGTTCACCGGTGTTATGCGTGGCGCGCCCACGTTATTTCCGGGTAGATCAATGTATGGTTCCCGCAGGTAAGCGGTATGCGCGGGCAAATTTACGTCGACCAGGAACT
The DNA here is from genome assembly GCA_963718485.1 of uncultured Acidobacteriota bacterium. Classification (GTDB taxonomy): domain Bacteria; phylum Acidobacteriota; class Terriglobia; order Acidiferrales; family UBA7541; genus Palsa-295. The sequence continues at coordinate 24,184 of CAVQZU010000078.1, read as the reverse complement.
CTCCAATCGCATCGAGGCGCAATATGTGATCCCCGAACCCGGGTCCAACGCCCCATGGCTGGAGGATTTCCTCCATCTTAACGGCATCCTCGGGAGGTACATCCAATCCCATACTGACCCGCATCGTGAGTTTTCCCTCGCGCCATAACCTCCAGTAGACGCGCATAATGTCTGGAGGGAGTTCCGGTTCGCGGATACTAGTCAATCCCACAGCGTGTTGTTCTTGTTGCATCCTAAGAATCAAGTCTTCTTTTTGTTCTTCGGAAAGAGGCGCGATAACCCTATCAGCAACTTCAAGCACCGCACCAGGACCTGTGACCGTACCGGTCGGTTCCCCCGTCGAGTCCTTCGGAATAGCGAATCCAGAGACAGATTCTGTCTGTCGAGTGATGGCCGCGGCCGCAAGGGCAGCCGTGTTAAGGTAGGCATTCCCGCGAGCCCGGAATACTAGGATCGGATGATCGAGCGAGATCTGATCGAGGTCTTGTCGCGTAGGAGGTCGCTTCTCGGGGAAAGTGCCTTCGTTCCAACCGGCGGTCCCAACAACAGTTTGCTTTTGGGGAGATATCGCCACGGCCTGTCGAATTCGACTCAACATTTCTGCCAAAGTAGGGACTCCCACCAAATTGACGCCCTGCAACAACATAAATGCGGCGTTATACTGATGGTTATGATCATCTATCAAACCGGGGATCACAGTGGAGCCGTGCAGATCAACTCGTCGACTCGTGGGTCCCGCCAAGGGCAGTATTTGGGCATTGCTCCCAACCGCTAAGAAACGGTCCTCCTTAATAGCAAATGCTTCTTTTATACTGAAGGCTGAATCTACTGTAATTACTTTCCCGTTATAGAAGATCTCGTCTGGACCAGTTGTAGTTTGTTGTTGGCCAAGAACCGTTACTGTCAGAGACAACCATAAAAGGATCAGTACAGCCACACGCATGTGCCTTCCCGTGAATCTCTAGTATCTAACTCGAACTTGCGCCGCCTCGCCCCCGAAAAGTAGCCTGAGGTCAGCGGAACCCTCGCTCAAAGGCTTATGAAGTCACCTTCAGTTGGCCACATCAAGAAATCCAACCGTATCGACATTGGAGCCAGCAAACCACACTCGACTGGGCCGGCTTGGATCCACCTCTATTCTTCTCACCAAGGAATTCCGAGTTGGAATGGGGTATTCCACGAAGGCTCCGGTCTGGGGATCAAATCTTGCAATCTGGTCGGCCATCATTTCACTTAGCCAGATCAGATTGTGGACGGTGTCCACGGATACCGAATAAGCTCCAGAGTACTTAGTGGTGGTCGGAAACTCCCTGATCTCTGCACTTCGGTAGTCAAGAGTCGCCAGCTTACCCAATCCGGCGAACTCTCCAAACCACAGGTTGCCTCTTGCGTCACTCGCCATCCGTCGTGGCACAGCGCCTTTTGTCGGAACATCGTATTCGGTAATGTCGCCCGTTTTGGAGTCGATTTTAGCGATTTTGTTGGACTTCTCTTCGGTAAACCAAACCGTTTGATCTCCGTCGACCCCAATGCCCGCAGGATTTACGCTAGCATTCGTATTCACCCCAGAGGGAGCGCGATACGTACGAACTTCCTTTGTGGAAGGATCTAAACGGACAATCTGATTTGCGACAATTTCCGATACCCACACGTCTCCGTCGGAGGAAAATCGAATGGCAACGATATTAGTGTTGCCAATAGGCGGCTTCGGAAGCGGATAGCTGGTAAATGCCTCGGACTTTGGATCGTATCGCACCAGACGCGCGTTGGGTGTATCAGCGACCCACACTCGATCTTGCGCGTCTACTGCAACGGCAGTAGAGCTAGATTTTTGTCCCGGTAGGGTAACGCGTGTGTATGTGAATGTTCGGGGGTCATACCGACCAATATTGCCTGGACCACTCTCTGACACCCAACCGATTCCAGTGGAATCCACGGCAACGTCGTGTGGGTCGGTTCCCTCTGGCAGCTTTAACTCAGTCACCACTCCTTTTGCGGCTTGGCCGGTAACCCACGATTTGGACAAATCATCCAAATTAATAGCCGTATCTCCTGGCGCAAAGTGCTGCGACAAGTAGTCTAGGACCACTGCTTGTTGCTGCGCTGATATCTCAAGAGAACGATAAAAACCGTCGGGATGATTACGCATCTTTGCGAGTGTTTCCGTCCATCCAGAACGATCTTTTTTGGTTAGAAAGATTTCCTGCAGGCCACTTCGATGGCAATCTGTACACAGCGAAACGATGAGCGGTTTGGCTTCTGACTCTGGCATGATCTCGGCAAAATCGCTCATGCTGGCGGTCTGTCTGAAGTCAGCGGCACTTGTTAGAGCGAGATTAACAACGGAGCTCTCCTTGCCATCAACCGCCACGGAAGCCTGGTCGCTCTGTAGGCCGCCCCCTATTCCTTGCACCGTGTATTTCCCAGTTGGCAAGCTAGGCGTTTGATAGCGACCACCACTTTGGCTGATAACCGCTACCGTAAGGCCACGGTCAGAGTTTATGACTCTCACCGATGCTCCAGCCACGAGCCTTCCAGACTGATCCCTAACGACCCCGCTGATTTTGTCTCGATTCGTCGGCGGGTAGGCCAGGGTGGAAGAGACGGACGCGATAAGAGCGCCCACAAAGAAAAGTCCCAGTCTATGATGAGCGCAGCGCATCACGGGATCCCCTCTTCAGCAGACATCAGTTTTCTCAAGCGCAGATTCTCGACCGTAATCAGCCGGGTGCAAATTAGTCGAAAACGTGCAATCAGCTATTCTCGAACATCCAGGAAACCAGCATTATTGGCGCCATAGCCAGAAAACCAAATCCGAGTCGGACGGCTCGGGTCAAGCTCGATTCGTCGTATCGACGAGTTGTTTGTAGGAAGAGGATATTCGACAAAGGTTTGCGTTTGCGGATTGAAACTGGCGATCTTGTCCGCCATCATTTCGTTAAACCAGATTAGGTTATGGATCTTGTCTACGGCTACCGAGTAAGCGCCGGAATACTTAGTCGGGGTCGGATATTCCGTAATCTTCCCGGTGCGGTGATCGATCATCGCGAGTTTTCCAACCCCACCAAACTCTCCAAACCACAAGTTGCTATCTGAGTCTGCAGCCATTCGCCGCAACCGAGCGTTTTTTGTTTCCACGACAAACTCCGAAAGTTCGCCCGTTTCAGGATCAATTTTGCCAACTTTATTGCCCTGGTGCTCAGGGAACCAGATCATTTTGTTCCCATCGATTGCCATGCCATAGGGTTGGGACTGGGATCCAGGCTTGAGCGGATATACAGTGACTTTCTTCGTCGCCGGGATCAAATGAACTACTTGATCTGCGGTGATCTCAGTTCCCCAGACACTTCCATCAGGGTAGAAGCGAATTGTGTTGATATTTGTGCTTCCGATTTGCGGTTTGGGAAGCGGATATGTGGCAAAAGTTTTGGTCTTTGGGTCGTATTCAACTAATTGAGTGTTTGGCGTGTCTCCTAGCCATATTCTATCTTGTGCATCCACTGCAATCGCGTTGGCCCTGGATTTCTCGCCAGGCAATGGAATGCGCGTATAAGTTAGAGTATTGGGATCAAAGCGGTCGATGGCGCCCGTACCCCTCCCTTCTTCCGCAACCCAACCGATTCCAGTGGAATCCACTGCGATGTCGTGTGGATCGGTTCCATCTGGCAGTTTTAACTCAGTCACCACTCCTTTTGCAGCTTGTCCGGTAACCCAATTCTTCGGCATTTTGCCCATATCCAAAGGAGGTGCGTCAGGGCCAAAGTGCTCGTTCAGGTACGCTAGAATTGAGTCCTTTTGCTCATCGGTTACGTTGAGAGAACGAAAGTAACCGTAGGGGTGGTTGCGCATTTTCGCGACTGTTTCCGTCCAGGCGTCCTGATCCTTCCTTGTGAAGAGAATTTCTTGAAGACCGTTTTTATGACAGTCAGTACAATAAGAAATTATCGTTATCTTGGCTTCCCCCTCAGGCATGACCGCGGCGAAATCATTCATGCTTGCTGTTTTTTTGAAATTAGCCGTTGCCGTCAGGGCCAGATCAACTGTGAAGCTCTCCTTGCCATCAACTTCGACGCTAGCCTCTTCACTCTGTAGCCCGCCGCCGACACCTTGTACCGTGTATTTCCCGGCTGGCAAGGTGGGCGTCTCATAGCGGCCGCCACTTTGACTGATAACTGCTACCGTAAGCGCACGGTCTGAATTCTTAACTCGCACCGAGGCTCCGGCGGCAGGCGCTCCCGATTGATTCTTGACTATCCCGCTTATTCTGCTTCCATCAGTTCCGGCGTACGACAATTTCAGGAAAACAGAAATCGACAGAACCACAATTACCAAAGTCGCTAGTCTGGCAGTTACATTCATGACGAGACTCCTTTTAAGGACCCTATCCTATGCCCGTCGATAGTGCCGCAAGCTCACCAAATGAGTTTCAGTCCCAATTGGATTTGCCTATTTGTGGTGGAGGTTGAATCGATCAACCCCGCGCCACCTACAGGTGCGCCGGTAACATCAAATAACATGCTATTGTCGATGGGCGGATTAAAGTTCGAGTGATTGAATACATTGAAGGCTTCGACCCTAAATTGCACGTTGAAGTTCTCGCGGACATAGGTGTTCTTGAAAAGAGAGAAGTCAAGCTCCTCTTCTCCTGGCCCGACCATCTCGTTTCGTCCAGCGTTCCCAAGCAAGTTCTCACAGCTTCCTGTCACTGCGGGAAATGGGACGCACTGCGATGCAATTGAAGGCTTAGCCATGGGAACAGCGAAGCAACTTAAATTGATGTAGTTAGTTACGTTCCCTGAATGGACTAACGAACAACCTGGGACACGATCAGGAAAATCTTGTGCACTCGAGTTCCCTTCGCCAAGTGGATCGGGAGCAATGAGGGGAGTAAAAGGCACGCCAGTTCGTGCCGTAAAAATACCTCCAAATTCCCAACCACGAGCCGCCCAATCAACGAAACCATGAAGTGACCCAGGTGTCGGAATAGTCCAGGTATAACTTATCGTCAGGTTTTGCGAGACGTCGAAATCCGAAAGGCCCCGCGTTATCCCTGGATTAAAATAGAATGTGTCAACACCATTTGCGAGCGAGTCTGGAGCAACGCTTCCCGACCCGGTATCAATAGCTCTACCCCAGGTATAAGAGCCTTGCAGCTGAAAGCCATGACTAACTCTTTTGACGAGGCCTAGCTCCAACGCGTCGTAATAAGAATCGGATCCCCATATCAATGGATCGATCCTGCCGAAACTGGGATTTATCCTAACGCCTCCAGTGCTTGGCCACAGGTAGCCCTCAGAGGTTAGCGTTGGCAACACGATGTCCATATCTCCCATACGCAAAGGCATATGGACACCGCGTGAGCCAACGTAAGCAAGTGTCATTGTGAGGTTGGACATCAACTCACGCTGAACACTGAGATTCCATTGCATAACATAGTTACGTTTCGGGTCGGACTGAATATAGGGATCGCGGAGCGTACTCGGTTTCAGCGTAGACAGTGCTCCAGATGGGTAGACTCCCTGAGGTATAGATGAAGTCCTACCCTGCAGGTAAAAAGGAGCCACTTGAGGCATAAACTCAATAACTTCGTACGCAAGTGGTAAAACATCATAGATTCCAAACCCACCGCGAACCGAAGTCTTGCCAGTTCGAAACGAATCCCACGCGAACCCAACTTTTGGCTCGAAATTTCGGAGCGTTGGGTTCGCAAAAAGAGTCCCCCAACTAACGGGGCGCTAGCTGTGGGGGTCGGTAGATTGGCTAACTTCCCGTTGGCCTCAGTTGGTACGGTCGACAACTCATAACGTAGTCCTAAGTTCAATGTGAGGTTGGATCGAAGGCGTACGTCGTCTTGAACGTACACGCCGAAGATACTTTGCCGAAAATCTCGTGGCGTAATCGGGGCCTGGGGAAGGTTTCCCTTGTAGGAAGATGGCTTGTCGATCAAGAAGTTAGTGAGTGATCCGAAAGCGACGCTTGTTGCCCCTGTGAGTAACATGTTGTCTTGATCTCGTTCGACGGCTACTCCAAACTTCACACTATGGATTCCTTTGGTAAAAAAAACGTCGTCATACACCTGAAAGGAATTAAAATGGTGGACAGTTAATTGTCCTGCCCTGAGCCCCCCTGCGAAGCTCGTCAATCCCGTAACTGTAATTGGGTCGGCATATTGCCCTGGTACGGAGGCGAGCGAGCTGTTCGCTGCCAAGGGGTTGATGGCCGTAGTATTGCCCCCGCCTGAAGCGTCATCTCTGGCGAAGCCAAACCGAGCTGAATTGACCAGCCCGGGGCTGAAAGTATGGGTTTCTTGAATAGCTACGAGCTCTCTTGACGCGGTATGCAGCTGACTTGTGTCATTCAGGCTATCTGGTACCGATACGGAGGAATTATCGTATTGATAGGTCGCCGACATGCTATCTTTATTCGAGAAGAGCTGATCAACCCTTCCATTAGCAAAATTGTCGGTCGCAATCTGACTTTGAACAAGCGAAAGAATCGCTGTGTTCCCTGGAGCTATTGGCGCACCATTTGCGGTAGGCCAAAAGCCTAAAAAGGGTTGTGTTGAGGGGGAAACGGCTACCGTTGTTGATGTGCCGTTAGAATTTGCTATGATGCCGTTCCGGGCATTCGTCGATGGAACGACGTCCTGTTGAGTAATACCCAGCGCTTGGCGGAATCCCTCATAGTCTCCAAAAAAGAATGTGTGGTCACGTTTGATCGGGCCCCCAGCGGATGCCCCGAATTGATTGCGGCGGAATTCAGGAATAGTCGCTGGATCGAAATAATTCCGCGCATCTAGTGCGCTGTTACGTAAGAATTCGTACGCGGTACCATGGAGCTGGTTCGTTCCAGACTTGGTGATAGCCTCAATGACGCCGCCTGAGGTTTTCCCATAAGCAGACGAGTAGTTGCTGGTTAAAACGGTAAATTCACCAATAGCATCGACACCGGGTGTATAGCCCAGTACGTTCCCAGGCACATCGTTTGTGTAGTCGTTGATGCTGACGCCATCAATACGGTAATTGTTTTGTTGTGGGCGTGTACCGCCGATTGTTACTTCATTACCGTTGCCGCGCACCACTCTCTCACCGCTACCCGTCAGACCATTCGACTGCAGGGCCGATATAGAACTTACTCCTGGTTGGAGAGTAGCAAGCTGTGTCCAGTCTCGCCCGTTTAGAGGAAGTTCCCGAACGGTCGCCGAATCGACAACCCCGCTGAGTGTCGGTGTTGTCAGTTCGACCATCGGCGCCCCACCTTCTACGGTCACTGTCTCTGTCAGCGATCCTATAGCCATCTCAAAGTTTACTTCCAGGGCATCCTGCACATGTAGAACAAGGCCTGGCTTAATGACGGATTTGAACCCCGCCTTTTCAACTTCTATGCGATAGATTCCAGCTGGCAGTTCGGCAACGTAGTAAGTACCAGTCTCATTCGTGGAAACCACATGTTGAATATTCGTACTTTCGTTGATCACCGTTATTTTGGCATCCGCGATGAGATTTTTGGTTTGATCGGTGACCTGACCGGTCATGGCCGCACTAGGGTTTTGGCAGTAGAGGGCGCTGGAACAAAAACAGAACATCGCGATCGCCGCTAGGCTGCGCATTCGCTTTCGCTCCTGCCAGGAATGTCGGACTCATCTATACATACGACAAATGCTGTCGGCCTGTACCATTCCCGAATTCAGGAGGGACGTAACGATGGACCGACGCGGTCACTACTTCCGCAGCTTGGACTTATATTCTGGCGGTTGCTGATCAGCAGGGGGTAGTCCCAGTTCGTCTCTGACGGAGTTCTAATAGACGTCGCAGCGCGATTGATACGAACCGCTTTTGATATCTCGGTGCTGCAACCAACTCAGATCAGGCCAGACATGATATTTAGGGGTGGTTTGCTTCTTTCCGGAGCATAGCGTACAAGAAGGGTTTACTTGTCGGTTTCTTGCTTCCGCCGTGAGGTTCAATGGTCACAAACACAGCGTCGATCTCCTCCAGCTGTTTAGGGTTATCGAATCGGAGCACCCATCTACGGTTGGATTCGTTATCCATATAGAGAATGCCAAGACTCAGGGGTTTTGCCTCATCGGGTAAAGTTCGGCCCCACACCTGGTACGTACTAGAACCACTCTTGTTTTCTTGATCGTCGAGATCGAAGGCATAAAAGATCAGAGACTTGCCCTGAGTGTAAAAAACACGACCGTAAGGTTTCCGCGTGAGGCTGTGGCTGTCAACGTCGAACACGTCCGCAATGTAAAGCTGCCGTGCGCCCATCAGGTCACGAATGTCCCTGTCCGATGCAAGGAATTTCTCGTTATCCACTAGGCGCCGTTCCTGATTACGCGCAGTAATCGATAGCTCCTTAACTTTGGACTCAAGTATGGCGCTTCTTGTCAGTGCCTCATCGCGTTCGGACCGAAGATTGGTGATCGCGCTTTGGATCTCAGAATAGGCCTGTTGTGCGTCACGTAGCTGAGTGTTAAGCGTGTCACGCTGCTGGGTAACACTCTCCGACTGCTCACTCGATTGTTTGAGCGCACCTAAGACATCCCGCTCTCGATCTTGCAAGCTGCGCAACTCCAATCGTAACTTGGAAAGTTCCTGTTCTTTTCGCGACAGTTCACTCTGCAACTGCACGATCTTGGCAGTTTGTGAGTCCGATGCTGATTCTGATCTCTGGACCGCTTCTCTCGTTTCTTTAGGTGTCTGCAATTCATGGTCAGCGGAGGCCTGGGCGCTCTTCACGTTTGTTTGCCCCCTGATGCCCGCCCGATAAGCCACGAACGCTACTAAGCTGACGAGAAACATCGCTATCACAAGGCGAAGCTGGGGCAGCGCAGCCGCGATCACCTGCCGCAAACGGCCCGAATGTATCGCAATCGCTGACGGCTCATTTTGATCCGAAGAAATCTTGTGCTGATGGGCCTGGATTCTATCGAAGAGTTTCTTTCGCGACCATTTATCGACACAGTATGCCTGCTCCTCTGCGTTAAACTCTCCAGCGGCCAGCGTCGGCATGCCTTCGGCGACTAGTATCTGATACTGACGATACACTTCGCTGCACTCATCGCAGGTTCGCAAATGGTTTTCCAATACGACCCGCTCGTGTTTCGTTAGCGGATTCAGCATCGCCCAAGCAGCAAGTTCCCTATATTCTTCGTGATCATTCAACGCGTGGCTTTCAGTCATCGTGTGCTACCTATCGCGAAGCTTCTGAACAAAAGAGCTTTTCCGCAGTTGTTCGAGACCACGATAAAGGTGATGACGAACATTACCGAGCGGTTCATGTAACCTCTCCATGATCTCCCTCACCTCTAGTCCTTCAAAGAAGAATAGCCGTAGTGTCCGACGCTGCATTTCCGTGAGATCCTCGAAAGCTCTCTCCAATTGAGTGCGGTTGAGCTTGGCGGAGAGCTCGCGATCTAAGTCGGTTTCGTCTGAGAGATCATTGCACACGGATTCGATGGCAGTGTTGGAGTGAAAACCTCTTCGGTCCAAGTAAGATTTTCTGTCGAGGGCCCGATGAAATGCGATTTGGATAATCCACGCTTTGCCGGTGCCCTTCGATGGGTCGAAAAGATTCGCCTTCTGAAATACCTGAAAAAACACTTCCTGAGCTATTTCTTCTGCCTCACCGTAGTCGTGTAGGATGCGATTCGCAATGCTTAGAACAATCCGAGAGTAACGGTCCAATAGAAATTTCAGCGCGTCAGGGTCGGCCTGGCGAAGGCGGATAATTAGGTCTTCATCGTTGGGAACTCGCGCGACCGAAAAATCGCGCGCAGCTGCAGGACGTGTTCGCGGTCTGGCCCAAACCTCAGGCAGAGGGAACATTCGTTCGTAGGTCCGGCTACTCATTCTCGTTCGCAGTCCGGACCCTCATCGGGGTCGTTATCACATTGCTGTATCGAATGACGTTAGGCGTTACCCAATTAAGATATAACCGGGTATTCAGTACCAAAAATCAGCAATTGTTTCAACATAAATTTTGCAGCTGAGGTGGAAGTATTTCCCGACGGATTGGTACAACTGTAGACGCCGGAACGTATACCTCATTGCCGCATTGGGTTTGGTAAGTTGCGATTCTGGACAACTTTATGACAGGCACGATTTTGCCATGCTTGGGAGTCAATATGTCCGGAGCGCCAGAACCAGCTATCCACTTAACCGAACAGATGTCGCAAGTCCTACCTCTTGACGAATTTCCTCACATCCATGAGGAAATCTGCGCCGTATACGTCGCCGGCGAAATCCACGGTGACGCCTTCGGCGAGGCTCGAGCCACTCGCATACGGATATGGACACGGGTCTGGAATGAAGTACCTCACCGAGCCATCTTTAGCGCTTCCGATTCTGATGCCCCGCTGGGCACCGGGATCAAAGGCGTACCCGGTGCGCGACAGCGCAAATTGTCCTGTGTTGGTGCGGCCGTCCCTTGACTCCGAGTCCGCCACATAGATGGTGTCTGTCCTCTTGTCGATGTAGATTCCACTCGGGCGGCCGAACTGGAACCACTGCGCTATGAACTTCCCGTCTTGGTCGAAGATCTGGATGCGGTTGTTCTGACGATCGCCGACAAATAGCCGCCCTCGGGAATCGAAGGCCAATGTGTGGACGACATCGAATTCGCCGGGGCCCATGCCCTTTCGTCCCCAGGTCTTGATGAACTTTCCATTCTTATCGAACTTCATGATCCGTGCGTTGCCCGTTGCTGTGCCGCCCCCGGTGTGTCCATCCCCGACGAAAATATCGCCGTTCGGCGCGATCGCAACTTCAGTCGGCGCGTCAAACTCGTCGAGGCCAGGCCCGGCAACTCCCTTCTTGCCGAGCGTCAACAGGACTTCGCCATCCTGACTCAGCTTGAACGCCTGATGGCTTCCGTTGTCGGCGACCCAGAGGTTTCCGTTTGTGTCCACAGTCAATTTGTGGGGACTGACAAACATTCCCGCCCCAAAGGTTTTCAACAGCTTGCCGGATGTATCGAATTGAAAGATAGAGCTAATGGTCGCGCTGGCGCCGGCACAGGTCGTACCGCCTGATCCGGAATTGCCACATCGGTCAACCACCCAGATTGTTCCATCCGGCGCGGTCGTCACGCTCGCTGTCGATCCCCACTTTCTTCCAGGCGGCAAGTGGCCCCAATCAGCGCCAGGCTGATACGGGTTAGGAAGATCATTACGCGCGCCAAGTAGCGACACATTTGGCAGTTTGACCGGATACTGACCAGCCGGAAAAATGGGCTGCACTGGCTGCTGACCACTGCCTTCCTGCACGGCCGGCGCACCACAAGAATATGCAAGGGACCCGGCGGGCGATCCACTGGGAGGTTTAGAAATCTCATTATCGCCCTGAGCGGAATTCGCGCTGGAGTTTGCTTGTGTCATCCCACCGGTTATGCCGATCACCCAGACGTTACTCAAGATGATCGCCACAAGTAGCGGAGGCGTGAACTTAACTCGATTCGAATGGAACATCGAAGACCTCCGCTGCAAGAAACTTTGGCTTACTCTAACACAGTGGAAGAACCAAACGCGCCACGCGAGAGTCTGGCTTTCATTTCCAATACATTATTACTGGAGCGAATGCCCCTAGCATCCGTGCGATTCGTTAGCGGCGACACTCGAGGCGAGATAAGCCAAGAAGCAGGGGTTCTGGAGTCCATAGGTTCGGCAACGACGTTTGGGATAGCAGAAAACATTTCCATGACTTCTCATGTAAAATGCGCTATCACTGTCTGCCTGTAACCACGTACATCTCCCCTAACAGCAGGGAGCACGAATAGGAGGACCATATGCTCAGGAAAGCCGTAGCCTTCGTATTCCTCGCGATTCTGGCGGCTCTGATGACGTGGCAAGCGCCCGCAGCGGTCGGCCAAGATGCTAAGATCGTCCTCGGTAACGTCTCCAAATCGATGGGCGCTGACAATCTTCAGGACCATCCAGTATTCCGGTACGGCTACAGAATTCGCCTTCGGACAAGCGGTGAATGTGAGTTCGCCTTGGCCGAGTTTTGTCGATAGGTCCTACACCCGAACCATCAACTATGATATGCCCGCGTGGCGCATTGACAGGGTCCTCGCCGACATTCCTCCGGATCGCCGTGGCGGCGGCCTGCCTCCCGGTCCGACGCAGACCGTCATTATTGGCCCGAATACGCCGTGGGCCGCGCAGGTGGACCTGTGGATGACCCCGTACGGTTTCCTGCGGGAGGCCGCGATGAATACTGCCACTGTCTCATCAAAATCCATGGATGGAAAGAAGTACACCGTCGTGACGTTCACCGCGCCCAATGAAGCAAAAATGAACGGCTATATCGATGCGGAGAACATGCTCGATCGAGTCGAGACATGGGTCGACACTCCGATGCTCGGCGACACGCTCTTGGAGGCCGACTACAGTGGTTACAGGGATTTCGGCGGCGTGAAGTTCCCCACCGCTATCGAGGTAAAAGAAGGCGCCTTCCCAATACTGGATGTCAGCGTTTCGGACGTGAAGCCCAACGCTCCTGCCAACACTCAAGGCAATCCCGCGGGTGCGCCGCAAACGCCTCCTGCAACGTCCCAAAAGCTCGCGGACGGCGTCTACCTGATCCTGCCGGCGTACGCGGCGCTGGCCGTCGATTTCAAGGACTACATCGTGATCATTGAGGGACCGCAGAGCGAAGAACGCGCCAACGCGATCATCGCCGAAGCCAAACGGGTGATCCCGAATAAACCGGTGAAGTACGTAGTCAATACGCATAACCATTTCGATCATTCGGGTGGCCTCAGGACGTTCATCGCGGAGGGCGCCACGATCATCACTTACCAGGGCAATAAGGCTTATTACGAGAAAATCTTCGCCCTACCTCACACGCTCAATCCCGATCGCCAGTCGGCAGCCAAGAAGAAGATCTCGATTGAAACCATGACCGATAAGAAGGTTCTCACCGACGGCAACCACGTGATCGAGCTGCACCGCCTTCAGGGCAGCAATCACAATGACGGTCTGATCGTAGCTTATCTGCCCAAGGAGAAGATTCTGGTCGAAGCGGACGCGTTCAATCCGCCGGTTCAACCAAATGCGCCGCCACCTAATCCCGTCAATGCGAACAACACGAATCTTCTGGAGAACATCCAGCGGCTGCAACTGAATGTCGAGACGATCATCCCGATCCACTATCCAGCGGATGGCCGCAAGGTCCCAATGGTGGAGCTGTTGCGTGCCGTCGGCAAGGGAAGCTAATCGATTTCTTCTGTATTCAACTCTTTCGCGTGGCAGCTTCGATCCTTGGCCGTGACGGGTCAGCACAATGAGTCGACTTCCCTGCGGACTTCATTGCAGAGTTTCATAACCTGGCAGCTGCGTTATCACTGGACCCAAAATGGGGCAGGTCAAACCGAGAAGCACGGTTCTGAAATTCCAACTCGGAGGTGTGATAAAGAACGTGATAGTTCTATGTTCAAATCCGTTCAAAACGGATACAAATCTTGTGATCAAGTTTGCCGGCGGCGCGCGCGTCGAACGGAACCTGCCTCGGAGCCTGACCAGGCGACAACCTGCCCTCGTTTTTGCAGGGGAGTTCTCGACGGTCCAGCTGAAACCGTCGAGAAGGTGGAACGACCTATTTTGGCAGTGGATGATTCGATGAAAACAAGGCCATCGGAGAGAGAAGAACCTAGTCATTTAGATAAGGCCGCCGATTGTTACGTGTATTGGAATTAGCCGTAACATCTGTTCTTTAAGGGCAGGTATAGGCGTCACCATAAGCACTACGCTTCAGGTCTTCTCGTAATGACCTTTTAGTAATAACGGAATCGTTGGCACTGAGGAGCCTACTGAATGATGACAGTATGCACCAGCCCACGAGGTCTTTTAATCACTCCACTACAGTCACAAAGCCACCATCGGCGTTATCGTATTTAACACTCCGCACATCGAGTTCGCGTTCATTCCTGTAGGGTCGCCAGAAGCCTTCAACTTGGACTTCTGAACCCTCTAGCCCCTCTATCATGCTGGCAAGGTCCCTGGATCGGGCCTATGTCGGAGGAATTGAACGGGGCGAGCGCAACGTGGCGCTTGTGAACATCGAGAGAATAGCGAAAGTGCGTTCAAGATATCCCGATCAGAATTATTCAAGGGGATTTGAATATCCTGCCGTCCCAAACGAGAACTAGTCCTTTAATCGAATCGACTTTATCGCTATCCTTCGTCTAGCGACATTGGCTACGCACTCGCCACCGGCGTCCATGAACGATACTCCTTTTCACGGTCGATCTGCAGGCCGCGGCCGAACAAACGATGTTGGAGAACGGCTTTGAGCCGGAGTTCCCTCCGCAAGTTCAGCAGCAGCTGGAGCAACTAAAAACGCATTCGCCACTAGTCGCGCCGAGTGCGGACATTCGCGACCTGCGCGATTTGCTTTGGTCTTCGATCGACAATGATACCTCGCGGGATCTCGACCAAGTCGAAGTGGCTGAGCGCTTGCCCAATGGACAAACGAAGGTCCTGGTCGGTATTGCAGACGTGGATGCTTTCGTCCCTGAGAATTCCGCCATCGATGTGCATGCCGCGAAGGAAACGACAACTGTATATACGGGCGTGCGGACTTTTCCTATGCTGCCAGAGCAGCTGTCTACCGGCGTGAGCTCGTTAGGAGAGGCGGAAGACAAGCTGTCTATCGTGATCGAGTTCGTAGTCGGCAGCGACGGCTCCGTCCTTTCCGGCAACGTTTACCGGGCGATCCTGCAGAATAAGGCACAGCTCACCTACAACGCCCTAGGAGCGTGGCTGGAAGGAATGGCCAGTGCCCCGGCTAAGGTAGCTGCCTTAGCCGACCTGCAGGCGCAGCTTAGGTTGCAGGACGAAGTTGCCCAAGCACTTGTGAAGGAGCGGTATCGAAATGGTGCTCTGAATATCGAAACGATTGAAGTGAACCCGATCGTGTCTGACGGAAAAGTTTCGGATTTGGTGGAGCAAGAGAAGAACCACGCGACGGAACTCATCGAAGATTTCATGATTGCTGCCAATGGCGTGGTCGCCCGAATGTTGGAAGCTAGCAAGGTCTCGTCTATCAGGAGAGTAGTGAAGGTCCCGGAACGCTGGAGCCGGATTGTTGAGCTTGCGGCCAAGCAAGGTGGACGGCTTCCTACCGAACCGGATTCCAGAGCTCTTAACGACTTTCTAGTTCAACGGAAGGCTGCTGATCCCGATCACTTTGCCGATCTTTCGCTAGCCGTCATCAAACTTATGGGGCCGGGGCAATATGTTCTTGAACGCCCAGGCGATCCGGAACAAGGGCACTTCGGCCTTGCCGTCCAGGACTACACGCACTCGACCGCTCCCAATCGCCGCTTCGCGGATCTCGTCACTCAACGGCTCATTAAAGCCGTGCTCGCGAACCAGCCTGCTCCTTACACGGATGACGAACTCGCTGCAATCGCAAACAACTGCACGTTGAAAGAGGACGCCGCAAGGAAGGTTGAGCGAGCAATGTCAAAGCGGATTGCTGCGGTCGCGATGAGTAGCAGAATTGGTGAGACGTTCGACGCCATTGTCACGGGAGTGACTCCGCATGGAACGTTCGTTCGTGTATTAAAACCCGCTGTCGACGGATTGCTAGCGGAGGGACAGCAGGGAGCAGATGTTGGAGATAGGCTACGAGTAAAGCTGATCAGAACTGATATCCAGCACGGATACATTGATTTTGCGCGAGACCCATCAAACTGACAGTCTAACGCGGAAATGTGAACGCGCCGGCAGGCGTGGCCTGCGTCGATTGCGAATTTGGAAGTGGACGGCCTCCCTCGCATCCCATTCCCTCCTTCTCAGTGCCGCGGATTTCGCGCCTCGTTACCGCTCACAAACCTCTGCGGTCGCTCCAAACGAGGGAGGCAGCCTCGAATTTGCCCCCTGAGGTCGACAAGGAATTGAGCATTGATGTATTGGAGTTGACCGGAGCCCGGTACAAAATGTTAGAGGCAAGTGTTGACCGTTTAGGCGGCCGAGTCAACGTACCTGCGTCCAGCCTGCTGACCCCATGCCATTACCGGAGTCTGTGGATGACTATTGTAGCTACCCAGCGGCCCATCTATGCCGATTCATGCCGATATACTTCGTGCCATCCGTCAAAATGCTCCTTTTCGTATGCGTGAGGTGACCCTCAAAACCTACTTCAAAAGAGCCGGCAGGCCCCGGATTGGCTCATTCACTTTGCCACTATGTTCTTGTGCGAGCCAGCACGCATTGCGACTTACTTTGTTTTACCGCTTATTATAGTTAGTGGCCTTTTGGGAGGCCCGTTTTTTACTTTCCCCATTTGTTGTGCTCAGCAACGTTAGAGCATCCTTCGCGTTAAACGGGTATTGGCGCACAGACTGCTGTCCCGTGGTGTTGAGGGAAATATCCACGCGCCGATTATTGGCCCAAACAATTGCCTGCAGATTTCCCTCGATTCTTTGTCGTTCCTGGTTGGTCAAGTCGGGGTTCTGTTCAATCAGTTGTTTCACTTCTCCCGCATCCAAATTGTCCCGCTGACCAAACGCGCGTGTCTCGATGTTCGCAGTGGGCACCCCGTGTTGGACCAGGAAGTCCTTGGTAAGTGCGACACGGCGTTCTGTCAGATCCTTGTTATATTCAGCTGCGCCGCGAAGATCTGCGTGACCGTCGAGGATCAAATGGGCTTCTGGCTTGAACGTGAGGTATCGATTGAAATCGTTAGTCAGTGATAGAAGAACGGTTTGCTGACTGTCCACCAAACCGCCAGTGGGATTTGCTACCGCAGGCTGCGCTGTGGGAAAGTAGACGCTATGAAGAGCGAGCCTTGTCTCAAGCTCTTTCACTTCTGCGGGAATCTGAACAGCCTGCACATCGACATTCACCGTACAATCGGCCGTTCCAGAGTGGCTATCGTCGACGTGGCCCCCTATTGTGTATGACCCAGGGCGTAGACCGGCCGTCTGGAACCTCACGGAAGATCCTGAGCCTTCCATTGTTACGCCGCTTGCGTTCCAGGAGAAAGACAGCGGGTCGTTGTCGGGATCGCTGGCTACCGCGTTAATTTCCACTGGTTCGCCTACCGTTACGGTTCTGCGGTCCGCGGAGCAACTGATCGTTGGCGGACGGTTTGGCCGCGTTTCAACGCGAATATTCACTGAACAGTCTGCAGTGCCCTGTCGGCCGTCGTCGATGCGTACTTTTACAGTGTAGGTGCCCGCTCGTCTGTTGGCAGAATTCCACCGAACTTCAGGGCCAGTCCCGTCCATGGCACCCTCACTCGCCGACCAGGAATAATTCAAAGAATTGTGGCCTGCATTGCTGGCGTCGGCGCGTACAGAAACGAAATCGCCGGACCCCGCGTAGACTGCCTCCCTGTCTACCGAACAGCTCGCTCCGATCAGTGCGATCGGCGTCGGAGCGGGGTTGCCACCGAAGTGCAATACGATTCCCGTGGAGAATCGAGCATTTTTCTGCCAATCTCGTTCGGACCCGCCGGTCGAGGAAGGATCATTGAAATGGGTTAGCAGAAAATCACCTTCAAATAGGCGCAGGGCGATGTGGCGGTTCACTTTGACGTCGAGACCTGTGCCTAAGATCGTAGCGAACGTATTATCGGAACCAAGGAGTATGCAGCTTGGACTTCCGGTACATCCGGAGATCGCCACCGAAGTCGCAGATACTGCCCCGAATAGGGCCTGGACAAATGGAGTGAATCGTTCATACCTGCGGTAGGAGAAGCGCGGACCCAGCATGTATGTGTAGGCGATCCCGTCCGAATCCGCCGTTCGGCTTCTAGTGGGACTGAACAGGGTCAGCTTGCTGTTGTCATAAGCGCCAAAATCGGCTGCGAGCCCAAAATATCGGTTGAAGTTGTAGGCGACAGAGGTGCTTCCCCCATGCAGGTAGCCTATGCGATTGTTGAATGATGTTGGCATGGCTCGCCAGAATGAATAGCCCAAAGACCACTCGACCTTGGGAGTGTAGTGTTCCGATTCGTCCCGTCTATGTATCGCGCCGACCGGCTTGGCGGAGGATCCAGCTTGCGATTGCGGGTCTTTTGAGGAGGGCGGAAGCGCTGGGTTAGAAGTGTTCGGTTCGCCATTGGTAGGTAGAGCCGGCGCAGTGAGGGATGCAACGGGCTCGTCCTTCTTCGCTTTTGATTCTGTCTTGGTTGCGTCGTTCGCATATAGTGCAGCCACCATTGCGAATGCAACCGTCATTACAGCGATAAAGCGCGCTCCTAATCTCATTGTCGCCTCCTAGATCGTGCCTACTAGCTGCGAGCTTCGCATCCAACTAACGTCTGTGCTTTCTTCCCGAACTTCTATTCATGGAGCGGGCACATTGACCACGGTGTTCACCATAGTCACTGAGGCGTTGAGTCCTAGTGCTCTCCCGTTGAGGGTGGTTATCGCTGCATTACCGGCAGTGGAGAACGTAACGCCCGCGGACGCGATAATGGTCCCCACCATGGTTCCACCTCCTGCGGCATTGATCGTCGCCGCGCTGCCCACCTGCCAAAACACGTTCTTGGCCTGTGCGCCGTTGATCAGAAAGATGCTTCGGGGAAAGCCCGGAGCTCCCACGGTGAGCGTGCTCGCGGTCTGGAATACCCAGATAGCGTTCGTATCGCCTTGACCATCCAAAGTCAGATCCGAACCAGTGATCAAGAACGAGCCGCCTGCGGCTTTGTATGTACCGGGTGGTAGGACTAGCCCGCCGAGTTGGCCTGCCCCTGGATCCGAACCTCCGGGCCGCGAAGCGGGTGAAAGATTGTTAAATGCCGCGAGTGCGTCAGTTGCGGCCTGAGTCGCGATTCCAAAGGTGGTAGCCGTACCTTCGGACGGACACCCGACAGTCGGAGGTGGAGGCGCGGTGTAGATCTTACCGTTGACAGTTCCTACGTTGCTTCCCGTTTCTGTGTAAGTACATCCTGGTCCTGCGTCGTGGAATCCAGTCACCAAGGTAGAAGCAGAGGTGGTGCCGATATCGCCATTTATCACCGTGTTTACTCCCTGGTTTGTTGTACCCGCGTTCCCTCCAAAATCTCCAAAAGTCGTAGCTGCTCCGAGATTCGGACCGGCTGGACCGACGGAAGCGCCCGTCGTAAAGGTCCACGGATTCGTTGCAGCACCCGTTGCAAGCGCGTTGCCGGCCAGGTCTTTTGCGGCGTTTGTAACCGTAGCCCGATATTGGGTGCTGGCTGTGAGGTTCGCCGTGGGTGTGAAGGTCGCGATATGACTCACGGAGTCGTAGGTGACGTTTCCAGCGACCGCAGCTCCACCGGTTCCGGCCACAACCAGAGTAAATGTACCTGAAGCGGTTATTGTTACCGGGTCCATAGCTTCACTGAAGGTTGCATTCACCACCTTGTTCAGCAGAACGTTGACGTCGGCATTCGCTGGACTGGTGAGAGTTATCGTAGGCGGTGTGGTATCGGCGGTGGCACCAGTTGTAAAGTTCCACGGATTGGGTACAGCACCTGCTACCAAAGCATTGCCGTTAAGATCTTTGGCGCTATTTGCAATAGTGGCGGTGAACTGAGTATTCGCAGCCAGATTCGCAGTCGGGGTAAAGGTCGCTGTTGACCCCGTATAGCTGACCGCTCCCGGTACGATTGCTCCACCTACTCCCGCCACGGCCAATGTAAATGTCCCCGCTGCTGTGATGGTTGCGGGGTCCATTACCTTACTGAACGTTGCAGTTATTTTTTGATTCGTTGCAACACCTGTTGCCGCGGAGGCAGGGTTTGTGACGACCACTGTTGGTGGTGTCGTGTCGGTGGTCTTACCCGTTGTAAAACTCCAAGCGGTATTGCTCGCCAGGGCATTTCCTGCCGCGCTCTGAGCCGAGGTGCTAACGGTGGCTGTATATTGAGTGCTGGGAAGTAAATTCGCTGTGGGCGCAAAGGTCGCCGTGTTGGTTGCTGCAACATATGTCACAGTTCCGGGTAGCCCTACCCCACCTGCACCCGCGATTGCCACCGTAAATGTCCCCGGCGCATTAACCGTTGTGGTGTTCATGGCTTCACTAAAGGTTGCGACAATTTTCTGATTTATGGGTACATTGACTGCACCATTCAGGGGATTAGTGGAGATTATTGTGGGGATTGTTGCGGTGGTGAAGGTCCACACAAAATTGCTTGCCAGGCCGTTTCCTGCAGGATCTTTCGCTCCCGTCGTGACGATTGCTGTATATAGCGTGTTGCCCGCCAGAGGCGCGCCGGCGGTAAATGTTCCAGTTGTCCCCGAGTATGTGACGGTGCCAGCGACTGAGGCCCCACCGGGACCTGTCACCATAAAGGTTGATGTGCTAACCGTTGTAGCATTCATAGCCTTATTGAATGTTGCGGTGATTATCTGTGTTACTGGTACGCGGGTAGCACCATTCGCGGGCACCGTGGCAGTTACAAGAGGCGCAGCGGGACTAACTGTCTGTTCTCGGCCGCATCCGAACACACAGCCTGCGATTAGAACCGTCAGTATGCAGATATTTCGTCCCGTTGCTTTATGCATCAGCTTCTCCTATTCAATTTGAAATGGCGTTAACCGAAGGAGTTCACGATAGAGGTCTCATGAATATCTGACTGTCCACTATTGAACAGGCTGATTACATGTTGGACACACACAAGCGCAGTGACACAAATACCGAGCCAGGAGCTCTTTCATAACTACTCACGACAGTAGAACCCCATGCAAAAGCAGTACTTAGCTGTGGATGCAGAGTTGTCGTTCTCAGGAATGTGAATACCAGCGCGTACGACTCGGGAAAATAGTTTCGCTTCCTAGCTGCATTCGCGCGGTATCGCGAGATTTAACCTGGCTGGGCGTGCTCGTGACTTTCTCACGGCCACACGATGTTCGCGTGAATGCTGCTCTCGTCCGGCGACCGTTTTGAGGAAAGCCCAAACGAAGTTTTCAAAGGACTCATGCGTGCTGCGGATGCGTGGGTCAGAAAGATTGAAGCAACAAAGAATGATGAGGTGAGAAGAAATTCTATTACGGTACTGCGGGCCATTCTCAGAGAACTTCTCAACGGTTTTGATTCTGCCGACACGAGAAAAGTTGAAGCGGCAATAAAGACGAGGGTGCCAGAGTTGTCCCGAGCTTGGATTTCACGAGACGGGGAAGAACACGAGTCATCAGCAGCCCTTTCTTCGATGGACTCTCCGATTGAATACCGAGCAGCGAAAGAAAAACAGCAGCGAGAAGCAGTTGAAGCAGTTGCGCAGTTTCAGCAGTTACTTCCGGAATTCGGGCGAATCCGGGAAATCTTCCCCCAAGTTGAGTACTTTCTGCTGTCGGTTGAAGCAGCGCTCGTGCCGTGCCACACACTCTCCCTGATGCCAGATCTCCACGTAGGCAGAGTGGCCTTGGCCTGCACTTCCAGACCGACCGGGAGCGGAACGGAATAAAAGTTGGTCATCACTTCACGCAACCACTGGTATTCACATGGGGAAAGTGACCCGCAGCCAGATCAAAACCTTCCTGCAGCCCCTTCAAATGCTCCTGCTCGAGATTCATTCCCGCACCGACCGTCTGCGTCCGCTCGCCAATGACCCGTTGCTCATCTTCCTTGGAGGATCCCAGCAACAGCGCATCGAGTTCTTCCCAACTGGCCACGTTCGGTACCGGCACCATATGGTTCCGGCGAAAGTATCCTCCTTCTCCTTCCACGCCTCCTTTTTCGTGGCCCTCTGCCGGCGTACAGAACTCCGACTCGAAGCCCCAATGCGATCGGAAAGCGATGAATCGCGTGCTCTCCTCTCGCTGATGCCCTCGCAAAATCTTCTTCACGGCGCTCTTAAGGTTGTCGTACCTCAAGACTGCAAATACTCCACCGAAATAGACAAACGCTCGTTCATGCGCTTCCAGAAACGCTTGTTGACTGGCGTGCGGGAACGCGCAATGGAATGCTCCTCCACTGGCCATGCTGCGCATGCAAAATACGTAGGCCAACTCTCGCTCTCCGCAGATATCCGCGTAGGCTTCATACCAGTCCACTTGTGCTTCTTGACCCCATCTGTAAGACTGCGAAATGAACACTTTCTGGCTGAGGAGTTCAGTTCCATCTTTCTCTCGCGCACGTAGCGACGGATCGTGGACTCGCCAATCTGCATCCCGGGCATCTCGACTCGAATCCGGCACCAGATTCGATGTGCCGTGTGCCGTTGCTTTCGTGGCGCCTTGCGGTCCGCTTCCAGAATCGCTTCCACAAAAGCCTTCGCTGGTTCCAGTTTCGGTCGCTCGCGCACAGGCGTCTTGCGCTCCACCGGAACAGCACTGAGCACTGCCTCACGCACCAGACGCCGGTGAATCCCCAGCTTCTTGGCGATTCCTCGGATCGTCCCACCACCGTGCTCATACTCGCATCGTATCTGTTCGAATAGCTCCACCTTGTCTCTCCTGTCCACCCCGCCCTCCCTTTGGGGCCGACTGAGCCCGAAGGGGATACACGGTATATGAGTTTCAGTAGGGTGGGGCCAAATCAAACGATCGAAAGGGGCCAATTCAGCAAAAGACCCGCGATGCTCGGGTCAAGCAGGTAAGGAACACCTTCATGCTCGATGGCGATACGATCTCTATCGTCCATGGGTGACGGCAAGTTAGGCCGAATATTCAGTGGTGCATCCTTCGGGAGCCCGTAATTCAGCGTGGCCCCAGACTTCGTGCTCAAGCCAGTGGTGACGGCGGCTTCTCGTCAGAGAGTACGTCGATCCCGTTTAGGAGATTACTCACTCTGCACAGTCTGGGCCGTCTCGCATGGCCGAAAGGAGACTCATGCCGAGAATACAGAAGAGGAAGAGCACATCGATGCCCGTACTATCTTGTCTTGAGCTGAATGCTGCCGGTGTGGATGTAGGAGCAACCGAGATTTACATCGCTGTGCCTGCGGACCGCGATCCACAATCTATACGCTGTTTCTCGACGTTTACGGAAGACCTGCACGTGGCCGCTGACTGGCTGAAAGCCTGTGGTATCGAGACCGTGGCAATGGAATCGACGGGAGTCTACTGGATACCTTTCTTTCAAATCCTGGAAGCCCGAGGTTTCAAAGTGCTTCTCGTTAACGCACGCCACGTAAAGAATGTGCCAGGACGGAAATCGGACGTTTCCGACTGTCAATGGATTCAGTATCTTCTTTCTGTTGGTTTACTTCGCGCGTCGTTCCGACCCGAACAAGCCGTCTGCATCGTGCGTTCGATTCTCCGTCACCGCGACAACCTCGTACAAATTGCTTCGACTCATATCCAGCACATGCAGAAGGCACTGGATCAGATGAACCTGCAACTTCACCACGTCATTAGCGACATCACCGGTTTAACCGGGATGGCCATCGTTGAGGCGATTCTGGAGGGTGAGCGGGATCCTCTTGTCCTGGCAAAACTACGCGATCCGCGTATCAAGGCCACAGAGAGCACGATCGCAAAAGCGCTTGTCGGAGACTATCGACTTGAGCATCTGTTCACGCTTCGTCAATCGCTTGCCGCATACCACTATTACCAGCAGATGATCGCCGCATGCGACGTGGAAATCGAGCGATGTCTGGATACGTTCCAGTCAAAGGTCGATCTGACGCAGTACCCCTTGCAGAAACCACAGGACCGTCACAAACCCCGCCGCAATGAGCTTCGCTTCGATCTCCGTAGCCATTTATATCGAATCTTCGGCGTCGACTTAACTCAGATCCCGGGCGTGAACGCGCTCACTGCCCACACGCTGCTGGCTGAAATCGGCCCTGATCTTTCGCGCTTTGCCAACGCTTCGGCGTTTGCATCCTGGCTCGGATTATGTCCGGACAACCGCATCAGTGGTGGAAAAATACTGTCCGTGAAAACGCGAACCGTGAAGAATCGTGCCGCCACAGCTCTAAGAATGGCGGCTCAATCCCTGCATCGAAGCCGGTCCTGCCTCGGTCAGTATTATCGCCGGATGCGCACAAAACTCGGCACTCCCAAAGCGATCACTGCTGCGGCACACAAACTTGCACGCATCATCTACCACCTTCTGACTACACGGAAGTCCTACCAGGAGACCATCTGCGCACAGCACGAAGTGCAATACCACCAGCAGATCGAAGCCAGGCTCCGCAGACACGCCCGAGCACTGGGCTTTGAGCTCACTTCCAAACAAACCTGCACCATGTAGCTGTGTTCCTTAGGAGACTAGCGAAATCAACCCCCTCAGCACGACAGGCAAAATACTCTTC
>CAVQZU010000077.1:0-7337 GCA_963718485.1 uncultured Acidobacteriota bacterium | reverse complement strand
CGATGGATCGTGTCCACGACGCCCGCGTTACGTGCTGTTGTTCCTCTTCTCGTTCTTCGCCATCGTGGCCTACCACCAGCCTAAGTGTGCCCTCTCGTTAAATTTCTGTTCTTACCTCTTACAGCTGGCATATGCATGGATGGTGAATTCCAGACTTTCTATAGCGGGCATTAACTTGCTGGTTCTCATTATGCGGTTGTGGTTGACCTTTGCGGTCTCGGCGGTGGGGCCGTTCCACGGCGGACTCGGCGGGAAGAGTTAGTATTTTCAATTCCATACAGGCTTCAAGAGACTACCTAGTTTTTCTTTATGCTAGACCTGTGATGGGACTTTTAAATGCACGACGACGAATGGATGAGTTGCGGCGGAGGAACCCGGTCGGTATTTCTTACTTAGCGTCCAGAGCCATTCAGTCCTCGCCAAGGTAACACCGGCCTCAGGAATCACCCAAATCCGGCCATGTAGGGTCAGCTGAAAACTGGCCATAGTAAGGCCCGGGACATTGACTCCGAGAGGAGCCCTTATAGGCTTCAGGCTCCTTCGGCATGAGCGATGTCTGAGCGAAGAGAAAAAACAACAAGTCATAGCACTGGGGAAGCTCGGATGGCCCTTACGGCGCATCGAGACTGAAACGGAACTCGATTCCCCTGTCTTCTTCGCCCACACCACCACCCCGGCGGACTTCGGTACGCACTTGCTGTTTCTCTACGGACACGAGTGGTTTGTTCGACGAACACGAGAAAGAAAATCTAATAGAATCAATTGATTATCCGGGACCAAGGGATTTAACCAAAACGCTTAGGTTTATGATATAATGCCTACAGTTGACACGATAGATGGACTGCGCGTGGTAGTTTATCTGAACGACCACCGACCGTCATTGGCAACGGCTGCGAGGCCGTGTTTAAGTTGAACTGTCCCAACGGCCCGCCGGAGCTGCGAGAGAATTATGGTTTTGCAGCACGCAAGCTCTCGAGGATTAAAGCAGCTCTCGCGTCGAGACCAGCAGGTTTATGCGCGGCATGGAGAAGGATTCATGGTTTACCCTAAGGAAGAAATCGAGGCAGCTAACGAACGGGCCGCTGCCCGTTTGTCCAGGACACCGACGGCAACGGCAGCACATTATGACCGCCGCACAGCCCGTTTGGTTGTTGACCTTAGCAGCGGCCTCTCGATTGCGTTCAGGCCGCACGATGCTCAGGGCCTTGAACGCGCGAGACCGGAGCAACTGAGCAACATAGAGATTTCACCGTCAGGATTCGGGCTGCATTTTCCCGCCCTTGATGCGGATATTTATCTGCCGGCGTTGCTGGAAGGTTTTCTTGGCTCCCGGCGCTGGATGGCGGCGCAACTTGGCAAGGCAGGCGGCAGCGTCAAATCCCGTGCCAAGACCGCCGCTGTACGGGCGAACGGCAAGCTCGGTGGCCGACCCAAGAAGGTTCACCACATCACCGCCGATCTTGCATGACCAAGGCCGTCTATAAAAACTACCCTGAAAATGCAGAAGCCATCTAGTGAAGGCGGTTCTTCGCGCCGCGGCCACCGAAGCAACCGGGGGGATTTCGCGCTTGAATCTTAGTCTTGAGATCAACGAGGTCAAGGACCATATCAACGGATTTCCAAGCGCACCTCGACATCAAACATTACTCCAGATTCTGGAAGAAAACCAAGATATAACGACACGCGAATTTATTAGTCTTGCCTCACCTCATTTAATAAAGTAGTGATATTCAGAAGCACATTAGGGCATGGTCAATCCCGCCGCGC
This sequence comes from uncultured Acidobacteriota bacterium, assembly GCA_963718485.1. GTDB lineage: Bacteria > Acidobacteriota > Terriglobia > Acidiferrales > UBA7541 > Palsa-295. The sequence goes on along the minus strand of CAVQZU010000077.1, from coordinate 5,570 downwards.
TGACAATCGGTCAGCACCGGCTAGACCTCAGTGCTTTATCGGTGGCGCGTTTGAAGCAATTTGACGGGCCAGGCACAAAGCCCTACCTACGAGAATTGCGGGACTCTAAGAGAGTTAGGCCCCGCCCTTTCCTCCAGAAACTTCGATAAACTCCCTGCGAAGTGCACAAAATCGGCTGGGATCATAATCACGGTGGTGCTGGTTTTCCGCACCAACGTCTGCGACCATCTGCATTCGTCGTAGTTCCAATGCTGCGGGGTTTCCCACCATTAACTGCGCGGCATCGGCTAGTTTCTGCGATGCCTCTAGTTCCGCATCAGCTTTGATGATCCGGGCGCGCTTTTCGCGCATCGCCTCGGCCTCCATCGCCATCACCCGCTGCATGTCCTGCGGAATTTCCACGTCTTTCATTTCCAACAACTCGACAGTTACTCTCCCAAGCGCTCGTATTCACAAGAGCATTCCTTTTCAGCAACGCAGAGGAGCATTCGTTCAATCCTACCCTCTGTTATCGCATCTGTTATCCCATCCGGGTGGAATTGCCAGCAGCTCGCCAGCGCCTACTTGGCCGAAACCGTGCCGAGGCTGAAACTGGCGCTGGGAGGAAACCAAGGTCCGCCGAAACTTCCACACTCTCACTGCGCTAAAAACCGCACCTTGGCAGTTCGTCCCCCTCCGGCAAGAAGGTTGATTCAAGAATCCCAATTCAGGCATCATGCATTCGTCTAGGAGCAACCGGCCATGCACGCCGAAGCCCAAAAAGATGAACCGCGGAGCGGATTACCGTTGAAAGGCATAGAGGATCTCATCGCCAGGCTTCCGGTCGCGTGGAACTCGCGAGACGCGGCGAAATATGCCAGCGCGTTTGCAGAAGACGCCGATTTCGTAAATGTGCTGGGCATGCACTGGAAAGGGCGCACGGAGATCGAGCGGATGCATGCGATGCTGTTTCGCACCATCATGAGTAAGACACACTTGCAAATGACCTCCCATTCGATACGGATGCTCAGCGACAGCATCGCTCTCGCCCATGTGAATTGGGAGATGGAAGGGACCGAAAAAATCGAGGGCTGGAAACTTCCTGACAAAAGGCACGGAGTGCTCAGTTGCGTGCTGATCGAAAGGAATCAAGAATGGTTGATCGCTTCTCTGCACAACACCGATACAGTTCCGGTCAAGATGCCGCCAGATAAATAAGTAGCTGCCCTTGGACGAGAGCCCCGCGCCCAGTTCACAGCCAGAGAACGCTCAAGCCGCATACTCCGGGCTCCGGGGGCTCCGGGTATCGAGACTTGACAGGTATCTTATTCCTCAGTAACTTCCACGCTCTGTACGAAGCATTTGGATGGGTGTTTGCCGAGTACCTGCCCCGCCAAGGGAGCGCCATGATTCGCAAATTTTTATTCGTGCTGCTCGCTATCTCATCAGCCGCCTGTACCCTGCCCGCCGACCCGCCCGATTACCATCTCGTCAAAAGAGTAGACGTGGGCGGCAGAGGAGGCTGGGACTACCTCATCTATGACGAAGGCGGGCATCGGGTGTTTGTATCGCGCGGAAATTTGGTGCTAGTGCTCGATGGAGAATCGGGAGCGCAAGTTGGCGAAATTCCGGATACACCGGGCGTGCACGGCATCGCACTGGCTCCCGATTTCGGTAGAGGCTTCACGAGCAATGGCCGCACCAACAACGTAACAATCTTCGACTTAAAGACTCTAAGAACGATCGGCCAGGTATCCACCGGCAAAGGCCCCGATGCCATTGTTTACGATCCAGCATCGAAACGCGTCTTTACCATGAATGGCCGGGACGACACGGCCACAGCCATTGATGCCGAAAGCGGGACGGTAGCGGGGACTGTGCCGCTCAGTGGAAGGCCGGAATTCGCGGTGGCAGACGGACGGGGGACGGTATTCGTCAATATTGAGAGCAAAAACAGCCTGACGGCTATTGACTCGAAGCAGCTCACCGTCAAGTCGAATTGGGACATGCCTGGCTGTGACGGACCGACCGGACTTTCCATGGACCGCGAGCATCGCCGTACGTTCTCCGGCTGCGATAAAGTGATGGCGATAATGGACACCGACTCGGGAAAGCCCGTGGCGAACATCCCGATCGGCGCCGGCGTAGATGCGACCGCGTTCGCCCCGAAGAGCGCCCTCGCGTTCAGTTCGAATGGTGAGGATGGCACGCTCACGGTCATTCATGAGGACTCCCCGGATAAGTTCACCGTTGTCGCGAACGTGCCGACCGAAGAGGGAGCGCGCACGATGGCACTCGACCCGGACAGCGGTACGGTCTATCTGGTGAGCGCCCCGGGTAGGGCGAAACTGATTCTTTCGTTTATTTTCGGAGTTTTCAGCTTCGCTTTGCGGCCGGCTCTTGGCGTTGTGGGAGCGATCTTTCTGATCGCGGCGCTGGTGTTGCTGCTGCGTGCCCGAGGGCCCGGCTGGACCAAGAAGCGGCAATGGTACTTTGGCATCTGCGCCTTTCTTGGCGTGATTCTGCTTGCTTGGTGCGGGATGTACGATGCGGCCCTGAGGGCACTGAGTCCCACCGATTTTCACATGACGATCTGGAGATAGCCCGCTTTCCCGACCGAGGGAGAGTCTGGAGTAGGCCACGGTGATGGAGAAACACAGAAGGTTTAGCCAGAACTGAAGCAAGCGAAGAGTCAGCGTGCGAGTGGGCACCAGAGGCCACTCGGCTACGCCCGTTGGTTCGAGTGCTTGTTGGCAGAATCGGAATTCGAGGTGGGATCGGAAACACAGCGGAAATAGGGACCCGAGCGAGTTGGCCTTGCCGGCGTCGTGATCTACTTTACCGGTCTGCTGACTTCGGCGACACGGTCAGGGTGAATCACTTCGCCCTCAGTGACGATTTCGTGACACGCCGCAGATCTCCCGAGGTAAGTTCGACCGGCTTTCAACGCGCAACCGCCGGATTTACCCACCCGAGCTTAAGCGATATAGGCTTCGCAAATTACGAGCACGCCCGCTACGCTAAGCACTGATCCGGTTCTTGTTCATCGGCTCGTCAGAGGCGACATAGGTGCGGCGGTCACCCGCCGCCCCCCTCCCATACCACCGTGCATACGGGTCCGTATACGACGGGTTCAAGGACTATAGAGAGTGCATGGCAGGTCGAACACCCCGTTGGCAGCCAACGGCTAGAAATTGACGGTTGAAACAAACGTACCCCAGTTTGCATTGGCGGTGCGGCAAGGGAGCGCGTTCGTCGGGCATTTCTTCGGAATGTATTCGGCGGCGAACCAGAATCTGATCGCCATCCACAACGGCCGCCGAATAGTCACCCCAACGCGCGATTCCAGGGGTCGGCGAATTGAAGAAGGCATAGCCGCTGAAGCCGTCCTCGGAATCCCTTCCGGCTTCCGCGATGTGCACGAAGGGAAGCGCCCACCCGCCAACGAAGTCTACGTAGGCCGCGCTCGGGAAGAAGTGAGCGCCTGACAAGGAGAAGGCGATCACGCCATTACCATCGTCATTTACCCCGAGCGATGGAAAAAGCACATCGTTGCCGGTCACGGCTACGTAGCCTTGCGAGCTGATTCGCCCTTCGAGGACAGGTCCGTCGAACCGCGGCGCTACGCCAAACCAGGCGATTCCCTGGTGATCTTCTCCGCCTACGCTCAGCAGCGAGTTCACCCCGCCATACAGCACGCCGTCAGAAAAGACCACCTGGTTCATCCGGTCGTCATTGGTGTTCAACTGCTCCAAACCCTCTCCGACCGAATTGCCTAAGGGAATATCGCCGGCCCTTTGCACGGCTGGGTTCGGCTGACCGTAGGTTTCAGATCCCAGCACGTTGAACGACAGTGTCAGGGCTGGATGTTTGGAACCTAGCGATTGGGTGTTGGTGATAGCCCAGACCGCGATGCGATCGTCAAACGTATCGACAAACTGCAGGGCGCTCAAAAAGTACTCCACTCCATCGTCGTTGATATTTTGCTCTCGCTCGAGATCCCGTTCGGTCCACACGGCGGGCTGGATGGAATAGGAAAGACCTCCAAACGGCACCAGTTGCTGGGAAGCATCCATGTGCACGACCAGCGGCAACGGAGCCGTGGGGGAATCGGCGGCAGCGACCAACCCAGCTTTCGATATCGCGTATACCTGAGCGCCGTTGAATACAGTACTGCTGAACTCGTTGGTTGATTGATACACGCCGAACTGGTCTGCGCCCAATAACGGCTGGTCGCCAAAACACGGGCAGGTGGCGTGGTTCGGAGTGCCATCGGCGCCGTCATCGGTCACGTCGTAGAGGAAAACGGTGAAGGCCCCGGTTGGATGGCTGGTCTGACTAACGGCGATGAGGTTGAAATTGCGGCCTGTCGCGCCCGGATTATTGCCACTGTCCTCCATGAGTTCGGTCACAAACCAGCGGTGCGTCGGGCGGTCATAATAGCAGCGCGGATCACTGAGAAACGGACCAATTACGCTCGTAGTGGTGCCGCGCACGACTGCCGGCGCCAAGCCAAAAAAAGTATTCATGTCCTCCACTCCGGCAAGCGTATGGCCCTGGGTGTCATATACCTGGATTACGTTGTTCACTGTCTCGATCACGTAGCCATTGCCCGCGCAGAGTCCCTGGTCGGGCGGCTCGATGCTGAACTGATTGCCATTGTTCGCTTCCCGTTGGTCGATATGGCTCAGCCCGTTGAACCCATAGAAACCGACCCCCTGGAACGGAACGATAAAGTCGGTCGGAACCACGGGTTCGGGCGGGGAAAAGGCGCCTTTGCCGTGTTCGATCGAGCTTCCCTCCGCGCCAGTTCCTTGCTGGGGATCAGCCGGTTGGAATGGCGCATCGTGGGTACTGCGGCTGCCCCCTGTATTGCGGAAGCATTGCCCTTCACGGAGTCACCGCCGCTATCCTGATCGTCAACCTCCGGTTGCTCGACCGCGCCGCTGCCAAGGGGAAGTGCCCGGATTATGGATGTAGTCCCCCTCCTAAGCGATTCCGTTGTCTGCACAACGGCGCCGGTCGTCTGCGGAGCGCCGCTGACCGGGCGCTGCAAGACGACCCAAACCAACCCAACGGCGATGACAGCCAGACAGGGTGTAAGAACCTTGACCCAGTAGCCTCGGTTCCGTCTTCTCGCGCGCATATACTACCTCCTTGAGGAAATGAGATGGATAGGGCACTTGTTAGCTAAGTTACTTCGTTCAGGATTAAGGCGCGTCTCGGGGCAGGTTCCGAGGATTCGAACTGGAGAGCGGCATTCTGCGATTGACGTGGACGGTTGTCAATCGAAAATGAGTGGTGGGGGGACCCGCAGCAATTCTGATGCTAGGCGAACCGAAGAGTCGATAGGACCAGCTGACCTAGCTGAGGGCAGCCTATCGAATAAATTCCGCCTCTAGTGTACGGGCCCGGGTCCCAAAGCGGGGTTTCTATTTCTTGCTGTGTGTAGCACGAGGCCCGAGTAATTTCATTACTCAGATTCTTGCACCTACATCGTGGTTCCAGGCAGACAGCTCAAGTGCCGGCGTGCTAGCTTGTTCTGGGACCCCAGGGGCGCGAGCGGAGTTACCGATCCCGGGACGAAACCG
>CAVQZU010000076.1:0-3262 GCA_963718485.1 uncultured Acidobacteriota bacterium | reverse complement strand
GTTAGTTACACGCTCTCGAAGGCATTTGACGACGCCTCGGACTACGACGAACAGCCCCAAAACCCTTTCGATCTGCGCGCGGAGAACGCCGTGTCCCGCCAGCATCAGCAACAGCGTTTTGTCTTCAACGCTCTCTGGGACCTGCCGATCGGGGACGAAGAGGATACCGGCGGGAAGCCACCAGAAAGCCCGGGCTGGCTCACACAAACCTTCCGTCATATCGAGATGGCACCGATTCTGACATTGGAAAGTGGTCGGCCTGTGAATCCTTTGACAGGCCTTGACTCAAACCAGAGTCACGCCTTTCCACTATCGGCGAGGCCGCTCGTTTTTGGTAGAGATTCACTGAACACGCCTGCACTAGCGACGATGGACTTCCGCATCCTGAAATACTTCCCGTTCGGCGGCGTCAAGCGCCTCGACGTGGTAGCGGAATTCTTCAACTTGTTCAACAGCGCGAACGTCTCCCAGATCAATCCTGTGTTCGGCTCGGACTTGAGGTCGGTACCGGGATTTCGACAACCCATTGCCGGAACGGGTGCTCGCCAAATCCAGTTTTCCTTGGATTTCGAATTCTGAGATGTCAGCATGAAGATTACGATCGAGAACGCATAGAGCCCACAACGGCCCACCCATCCACGGCCAAGATTCGGTAGCACTGATCGTCGCGATCTGGTTCACCGTCTGTTTCTTCCGCGCGACGGTCCTTTTCAAGCCGCCGATTTCGAGCCGCCTGCGATGCGCGCGTCCCCTACATTGGTGACTCATCACGGGCGTATAATGCAGTCGCCCAAGGAGGCACAAACATGCGCATGCTACTCAAGGTTTCAATTCCGGTCGAGGCTGGGAATGCTGCAGCTAGAAACGGCAGTTTAGGAACCACCATTAAGAGCATTCTGGATGAGCTCAAACCCGAAGCGGCATATTTCGCCGAAGACGATGGCGAGCGCACGGGGTATATATTCTTCAACATGAAGGAATCTTCGCAGTTGCCCGCCATCGCCGAACCATGGTTTCTAGCTTTTAACGCGAGGGTTAGGGTTCGGCCGGCTATGAATGCGCAAGATCTCGCTGAGGGTAGTTCGGGCATTGAGCGAGCCGTAAAAAGCTATGGCAAGGCCGCGACGGCTTAAAGCAACTGCCAGATTCAGCCAGATGTAGAGTTATTGGGAGTGGTGTACCCCACAAGAGACACGCTCGCAATATCGAAGGGATTGTGGTATTACTGTTTCTGAGCTTCTGGAAGGATTGGAGAGGCAGAGTCATTTCAATATCTCGAGCGGCCTTGTCTCGACGAATTTCCGCTTTAGTTGGTGGCCATTTTCTGTGCGTAACCGATCACTTCGGAGGGGAGGCCCCTCGCCGCAAGCCTGAACCCATACCTGGGCCTATGCCTAGACCAATACCGTACCCGTGTAGCACGCAAATACGCGAAAATCAGGGTTCTCGGGCCTCAAACTTGTCGGGCGCCCTGGAGCCAATGGGCAAAGAACGGCGTAAGGTGGTCAGTTTTCGTTTTTGCACGCTCCTGCCGAAAACAGTGCATTCCGCCAAGCGACTTCAAACCACGACCGAAGATGTTCTTCTCCCGGCCGTTCGGTCTTCCCGGTCTGCTTTACTCTTTCCAGCCGGGACGAATGGGCTGGCCTATCAGCAATGACGGGTCGGCGCCCTTGCGGGGATGAATTTCTGCGGACGGCCGCCCCAGACCTCTGCGGTGTAGAGGTTGCCTTCCTGATCCACGCTGAACTGGTGCGTGCCCCAGAGTCCGCCCGGCGAGGGAGTCTGCGTGCCCCAGGTATAGAGCAGCTTTCCGTTCAGATCGTACTTGTAGAACTTGAAGTTCCCATGACCGTCAGAAGCCCAGAGATGCTGGTCAGCGGTCATGTAGATGTGATAGGTGGCGGTGGGCCCGTCGCCGAGATACCACTGGTTGAGGAACTTGCCGTTCTCGTCGAAGATCTGGATGCGACGGTTGGTTCGGTCATTGATGTAGAGTCGGCGCTGATTGTCGATGGCGATGCCGTGCACGGTGTTGAAGTAGTTTGGCCGCGTCTCGTGGCCGTTATTGCCGCGCTCGCCCCAGGCCATCAGGAACTTGCCGTTCTTGTCGAACTTCACCACGCGGGTTTCCTCGTAGCCGTCGGTTACAAAGAAGGTGCCGTCCGGCAGCCAGGCGATGTCGGTCTGGCGGCCGAAGGTTTCGCTCGGCGGACCGGTCTTTTTGGTGAACGACGGTTTCCCGGTATTGCCGGTCATGGCTGCGTTCCGCGGGGTAGTGGTGTTCAAGGTGCCAATCGTCTGCAGCAGTTTCTTGCCGTCGTTGCTGAATACCCGGATGACCTGGTGGCCATCGTCGATGGCCCACACCCGCTTTTCCGGATCATAGGGATTGATCAGAATCTTGTGTACGCGGCCTTGGGACAGCACGTTCGCGTTATCGGGCTTGAACAATGAATCCCACTGCGTCCACGCTTCTTTCACATTCCCCTTGCTGTCAAACACGGTGATGATGTGCTTCCACCTGTAGTCTTTGCCCTCAATGCCCTTGTAGTCGTCGCCCGCTTCACCCGGGCTCGCATACTGTCCCACTGATGCGTTCCTCGGATACAAGCCCACCACCGGAACCTGCAAGTGCGTCTTGAGGCCATAATCGGTCTCTACCTCGACGAATGTCGGCTTAATGTGGCTTAGGTCGGGCAATTCGCCGCGCATGGCCACGAAGACCCGATCCGGATTCTGTGCGAATATTCCCTGCACCGCGCCCCAGGTCCAGCCCTTCTCTTCCGGGAACAACTCGGCCAGCGGCTTGGGCCAATTCGGGTCCACTTTATACGGCCCGTCAACCAACTCGTCACTTGGATTTGCTGGATCGACCCACTGCCCCGACTCTTTCTGGTCCGCGACTACCTTCTGGGTGCGCGAGAAAATCGCGAACGTCAGCACCCCGATCGCAGCGCAGACCATCGCGCCGAAAACAATCCTTCGCCCAAGCATTTTCATGTGCCTTCCTCCTCTTTTTGCTTTTCAGGTGCTCGCCCAAGTTCGCGATATTACACCGCTTCCACGCTACGGCGCATCCGTGCCGCTTGCGGCGCACATTATAAGGCCTGCGGACTCAAACGGGGTGATACAACACCATCGAAGATAGATTTTCCCCCTGCCAAGGGGGTCTCGAAGACTTTCTGCGGCAAAGAGGAGCGATATGCAGCCGTTCGAAGGCGGGACGGTCATAGCCTGAGATCGGGCGCGCATTCGCCCG
>CAVQZU010000075.1:0-13236 GCA_963718485.1 uncultured Acidobacteriota bacterium | reverse complement strand
TGGCCAGGGCCGCTCCAGTCGCCGGATAGTCCTGCACCGCGGCCGTCGCCAGATAGACGACCGGCGGCATGGCGACGATCCGCAGGAGATTGGTCGTCAGCGTCTCCGTCTTCGGCGGCGGCCGCAGATACAGGCCCGAACTGGCCGGGACGGCCAGCTGCAGTAGGGTCGGCGCGGCGTCTCGATCGAACCGCCGAGTGCGTTGTTGACGACCACCGCCCGCGATGCCCGCGTGACCACATCCGGAAAGGCCGCCTTGACATCGACCCACCAGGCTTCGTCCTGTTCGGGTGCAGGAGAAGATCAGGATCACCGGGGCGTTGCCGGACAGCCACAGGTCGAGATCCCGCTCGTCACACAGGTAACGAAGCCGTCAGCCGTCTCGAAGGGAAACGGGCGGTTCTGGGAGGAGCAGTTGGCGTTGGTCGGAGAATTGGGTGGAGACGAAGCGCAAGGTTACTTGCTCGGGCGTCCCGGCCCCGATCCGGCATCTCATCTTCGGCATCTACGTGAACCGGTAGACGCCATTCGATTGTTGAAGGCAGGTGTCTAGTGACAGCTTGATGGGCTTGAGCTTCACAACTTCCTCAAGGTGCCGTTGTGAAGCTTATCTGCAATATTGCGTGATTTCTTGGTCTTTACGCGAAATAGCATGTGCTTACTTGTTGACAGGGAGCTTTCTTCAATGCGCCCAACTTTTCCGGTGTCCATCTGCGATTCTCATTCGAGCGGCGGCACTCATCTTACGGTGTTTGCGAATTGGGGCGGGCGGAGAGCAATGCTCGAACCAGCACCACCTGCCATCCATCCTTGGAATGGCGCATTTTGATTATCTTTTCTTCAATTGACAACTCATAGACGCCCTCTGGAAGGGACTGTGAAACCCATTCAATGACATGCTGGCAATCGATGTGGTGCTTTGTGCCGAATAAAGTCACCCTCGTGGCCGAAACATTACATTTCGCGCTCTCTCCTTTGCCGCATAGAACACCGGGCATCGTGACACGCTCTTGAGTAGAAGTCATTGTTTTCCCTTCGTCAGAAACGCAGTGACGCTCCGAATCAGCAGTTTGTGCAAACGGTCTAGTGGCCTGTCTCTGAGTAAACGTTACTAGTTGAGCAGGCATCAAAGAACCATGCCAACCAATGATGTTGTACTGAGCGAAGAGCAGCGTGTGGAACTGAGTAGCATCGCTCAGTCCCGTTCTTTGCCCGCCGGGTATGTGTTTCGTGCCCGGCTGATTTTGATGTTGGCTGAAGGTGTGCCTTTCACCACCATCAAGCGGCAACTGCGGACTACGGCGCCGACCATCAGCCGCTGGAAGACGCGGTTCCTCGATTCCGGTCTGGATGGACTGGATACTCATCACCCGGGCCAGTCGGCCAGCGTGCTGACGGCGGCCTTGCGGGCCAGGATTTTGTCGGCTACGCGCAAGAAGCCGTCGGATGGATCGACCCACTGGAGTTGCCGCAAGCTGGCGGCGGTCCTGGGTGTCAGCAAAGACACAGTGCATCGCACCTGGAAAGAGGCCGGACTGAAGCCGCATCGGCTGGAGCGTTACATGGCCAGCGACGATCCGGACTTTGAATCTAAGGCCGCCGATATCATCGGCTTGTACCTGAATCCACCGCGGCATGCGGCAGTGTTCTGCGTGGATGAGAAGACCGCCATTCAGGCGCTGGATCACCTGGATCCGGTACTGCCGCTTTCTCCCGGTCGTGCTGAACGCCACGGATTCGAGTACTACCGCCATGGAACATTGTCCTTGTATGCCGCCCTGGACACGGCCTCCGGCCGGGTCCACGGCAAAACCACCGCTCGCCACACCAGCCGTGAGTTCGTTGCCTTCCTCAAGGAAGTCGTCTCGCTGTGCCCCAGGCACAAGCAGATCCACATCATCCTGGACAATCTGTCGGCCCACAAAACCACTTTGGTGCGCGAGTTCCTGGAGCAAAATCCACGGGTTCACTTCCACTTCACCCCTACCTACTCGTCATGGCTCAACCAAGTCGAACTTTGGTTTGCCAAGATCGAACGGGACGTGATCGCACGCGGCATCTTCAACTCCGTCTCCGATCTCGCCCGTAAGCTGCGCCGTTACATCAATGCCTATTCCGCAAATGCCCGGCCCTTTCAGTGGAAATACTCAGATCCAACCCGCCGCATTCGTAGTAACGAATTCACTGCGACAGGCCACTAGTCCGTAAGCACTTCGCTGTTTCTTGTTCAGGCTCAGACTGGGTGCCGTCAGATCCCTGCATTGGAGAATCTCGATATATTCTTTGTGCATCCTGAGAGCACAATCTTGTGCTTCTATCACCATGTTGCGGATGGTGGCCGCATCGTACACACCAATTGCCCGTTCAATCTCAATTAGTCGTTCTATCAGAGGACTTGTATTCACTTTGAGCCCGGACTTCTTTTACTTGATCAGGGTCTCGCAGAACCTCCGACTTTGATGTGATTTAAAACACTCTATCGCTGGGCGACGTAATGATTTGGTCGGCTCAGCGCCATTTCAGCAGGCAAATACCTATGTTGCTCTCCACAGAGAGGACACGCGACGACAATCGAGCGGAATGGAAACTCCTTCACGCCCACGGGAACGTCCCGCCGACATTGCCTGCACTCAACAACGATTCGAACCTGCATCAGAACCCCCAAAGAAGAAATTAAAATTGAACCAACTCCAGTCAGCTAAAGGTTTCGGAGAGTGTCTGCCGTGCGGAACGGACTTCTGTCGCGAGAAGGTGCAACACCGGAAGTTGCAATGCCGGCTCCGTTCGGATTAAGTCTTCAAAATCATTGCGAGTCACGAATCGGATGATCGAGTCTTTTCGAGCCATAGCCGTCAGGGTATACGGTTCGTTCGCAACGACTCCTGGTAGTCCTAACAGCGAACCGGGGCAGGCTTCGTTGCACATTACCGTCCTACCCGATGCTGATTCCATAGTGAGTGCAGCCGCACCGCTTTGGAGAATGTAAAGGCCAGCGGGAACATCTCCCTGTTGGAAAAGAATGCGACGTTCACCGCAAACGACGGGCATTGACAGCTTCTCCAGTGAATGAATCAGTTGTTGATTCGCAATGAACGATACGGATTTCACGGTTGTCCTATTTATCCGCCGCCAGATCGGGCAGCTAGGGCTCCAGTGGTCTTCTGACCCACCTGCCGATAGTCTCACCCCATAAACTTTCGTAATGTGATTCCTATCACCATGGTTTCAATCTGGAATGAGCGTGGGAATAAAAGCCTCTCTGAACAGGGAGGCTTTTCACGGGCTTGGAAAGGAGGCGCTCGTCATTCGGGTTCGGTCAGTGAAAATGAAGCAGGTTTCCAGCGCCCCATTTCATGCCTATGGTTTGTTGGGACGCGCAGCACCGGAAGTGGGGCAATGCGCTTGAGCTAGGTACTCACTGCGCCACTAATCGTTTCAAGTTCGTAGACATGCATGGCTCAGGCTGCGGCGCAATCGTTTTACTGGCGAAGACGCACTCTAGGCTGTGCTCCTCAAGCTCGCACTTCGTGCGCTCCATATCGACTTTCTTGCGTGCCGCAAGATTCGGGCATATGCGGAACCATGCGGAAGCGCGAGCCTCAACATATTCGCTGAGGGTGGCTTTATATGCTTGTTCTAACTCTCGGCAATGCGGACAATTCATAGGCACGCCCTTTCCTACCGGCTGGCACAGCCATAACTTCGAAGCTGCTGCGAGTCAGAAACAACCTGCGAACTTCATTGAATCGGCTTGCTGGCCTAAACGAGAATGCTCTAGGTCTATGACAATGTGAAGATGTACCTTTGTAGATACTTTCCTGAACGCGAGTGGGCCATCATAGTTGGAGCATGCAAAGCTATCACCGTGTGCATGTTGAGTTGACGAGGCAGGATCGGCGGCAAGTGACCGAGACGCTGAGCAAGGGGCAGGAGTCGGCACGAGTGCTGCGGCGGGCTTCCATCTTGCGCCAGCTCGATGGTGGACAGAGGGTGGCGCAGGTGGCCGTAAACGCGGGCGTAGCGCCGAAGACGGTACGAGCGATTGCCCGGCGGTACGAAGAAGAGGGGCTGGACTCGGCTTTGTACGAAAAGCCGCGTCCGGGCCAGGCGCGGGTACTGAACGCGGGGCAGAAACAGCGGATCGTGGCCATGGTTTGCGGCCCGCCGCCGCAAGGCAGGGCGCGGTGGAGCGTACGGCTGATTGCCGAGGAAGCGGCGAAACGGAAGCTGGGGCCGCCGGTGAGCCGGGAAACCATCCGTATTCTGCTGCAGAACCATGAACTGAAGCCGTGGCGGGAAAAAAATGTGGTGCATCGCGGAGATAAACGCGGAGTACATCGCGCGCATGGAAGACGTTCTGGCTCTTTATGAAAAGCCGCTGTCGGAGAAGGAGCCGGTGGTCTGCGTGGATGAAAAACCGGTGGTGCTGCATGCCGACGTTCGCCCACCGCGCCCCATGCGGCCGGGCAGGGTGGCACGACGGGACTGCGAGTATCGGCGCCGCGGCACGGCCAACGCGTTCTGCGGCGTGCAGCCCAAAGCAGGGCGACACTTTACCAAGGTGACGCCCAACCGCTCCGCGCCTCAGTTCGCCGATTATCTGCTGCAGATCGTCGCCGCTTATCCCGAGGCCGACACCATTCATCTGGTCATGGACAATCTGAGTTCACACCGCCGTAAGGCGTTGGTCGATCGCTATGGAGAAAGGATCGGCGGTCTGTTATGGGATCGCTTTACGGTGCATTACACACCCAAACACGGAAGCTGGTTGAACCAGGCCGAGATCGAGATCAGCCTCTTCAGCCGTGAGTGCCTGGGGCTCCGCAGAATTCCATCGCTCCGGGATCTGAGCCGCGAAGCGCAAGCATGGAATCGAAGAATGAATCGTGACCACGTCGTCATCAACTGGAGGTTCACACGCAAAAAGGCGCGCCAGAAGTTCGGCTACAAAAGAAACCAATTCAGGTTGTCAGAGACCTAGTGAAAAGTCTTCTATGAATGTCGCCCTGTTCGTGCGCGATTCGTCAGGCTTGGTCGGATAATAACGTGCGGCTCGTGCTGGCAAAATAGAATTGAGCGAATGTTGTTTCTCGTCAAAGGTTGTCGCTGATCGTTTTTCGATGCGAAGATAACTGCTATGGCGAATGCTCATCGCGCCTCCTGAAACTGGCTTGGATTTTCCATTAGGTGATTTGGGTGCCCAACATCGCAGCTTACAGTTGTGAGCCCGTTTTGTACTTCAATCCACCGCCGATTCGCGATTGCAAACCTCGGGTGGTGACGGCACAAACAAACGCCGACACTACCGGCATCCGGTTTGGCCTTTATGTAAGTAAAAACAATACGCGTACTCTGAATTCTTAGGCGGTGACCTTCGTCACACGACTTTAGTCACTTCATCGACCGAGCATTCACTTACTCGGTGTAAGCCTCACAAACTCATAGACATTGTCGAACGATTGCGATTCGTCGGTCTGAGTCGGAAAACGTCGTTAAGGTCGCTTGCAGTAGGGCGGTTGATACATACTCAACTGGTCTGTGCCGCTTGAGTTCCAACGAAGCCGGCTGAGCAGGGCGGTTTAGGGTCAGCGAGAGAACCCCGCTTCGGTGAGCTTTCACGAAATACGGGACGTTGTAGGCTGAATACCACATTGAGGCGCCTTCAACAGTCCAGGACTACCGACCCAGAAGTAGATTGGGGGGCAATCGCACTTGTGTTGTACTTAGAGCGCATTGCTATGGGTTGATTCCAGCGGCTGCAGTACGGCCAATTTCTTCGACACGTTGCAAGGCAGCTTGCAGCACCTTCAGACGGTAGAGGAGAAGCTGATGAATGTCGTTCAGACCGCGAACAAAGGAAGCCTGGTCATCCTGATTGAATACAAGATGCAGTGTCAAGCTGACCGGGAAGTGAGAATTTTCGTTCATGCGAATTGCCGAGAGAGCTTCAAACCGTTGAAATAGATTGCGCGAAAGAGTTTACCGTGAATGTCACGCTGATATTGGAATTTGCCCCAGCTGAAAACATGACCGGCAGAGCACAGGTCTCCCTTGGGAGGGCTTAAACGGAACCGTTGTTTCTGCTCCGCACTGGCTGCATTTGAGCCGCGTCTCAATTTGCAGCCGCGCACCACTCTTACGCTTCGCTTGACACTGCTTGCAATGCTTGGGATCGTTCACGAATTGTTTGTCGTGGAAAAAAAGCTGTTCTCCTGCCGTGAAGACAAACTCAGCCCCGCAACCCACACAAATCAAATCTCGGTCAGCAAAAACCATGACGCGCCTCCCTTCAAAATACGAGTGCACCTCTGTCGGCTCAGGAATGCCGCTAAGTGTCATCCCATCTTCCTCCGGGTTCATGAATAACAATCTCGCCCTTGGTAGGTAGTGGTGCAGTTTGAAGTTTCAGGCTAAACTGCGTGTGAGGTCAAAAATGGCGGAATTGATCAGAATGCGCGAATCGGATGAAGACCAAGCGCCGCTATGCCTTCCCCCTTTTCTCCAGCGGGAAGAAACAGCGGCCCAGATCGTAGCCTTGATGCAAGCAAGGTTTACACGACCTGGGCCAGATGAAATGAGACAGATTATAAAATGCGTTGAGCAGCAGATTACTGCCCTGCAGCTTTGAGTTCCGTTTCCTTCTTGTGCAACTCGTTCACAACTTCGGTGATCAGGTTTAAGGCATGCAAACTGCCGTAGGTGAAGTTGACGTTGTTGTAGATTGTCGTCCGATTCGGAAGGACTTGAGGCTGCATGATATTCGGAGAGAAGCCGAATGTGTCGCCATGTTTAGCCTTGTAGCCCCAGATGATTTCCATCTCTTTGTCGGTGATGTTGTTAAGGGTGATTGATCCGCCGATTCCAACCATAAGGCAACTCCGTTTTCTGTTCCTTTACGCTGCTCGCGTGACCGCCTTTGCATCAAGCAGGGCGACCAGTTCCTCAAAAGACCAGACGTGATCCGCAATCCCTGCTTCCATAGCGGGTGTCACCCGTAGCGTCTTATGAACTCGCACAAAGTTGTAGTACATGAAGTGAAGCGCCACGGCGTGGCCGTGGTTTTCGATCTTCTTTGAGAAGCCGTTTGTGAGTCGGGTGAACCGCCGCATCGACATGCGCATGGTGAGGTTCTGGCGCTCCACATAAGACGTGCTGACGTGCTCATAATCGGGGCTTCCGATTACTGTCTTCATATCGCAGCCGATGCACTTAGCTGGGCTGTACCGCGCTTCTGGCGTGTCGTTCGATGCCCCATAGATTTTGTGCATCTGCGCATAGTCCACATTCTCCCCAAAAGCCATTTCAATCGCAGCCATATAGGGCTTGTGGCAATCGGTCGTGATCTGTGGACGGCCAGTGACCCGCTCACGTATATCAAACGCGAAATCGGTTGCCCATCCTGTGTCGCGTCCTCCGATTAGGTAAGAAATGCAGAGTTTTGTGTCGGCATCGATGGCTACCCAAGTCCATGCGTCGCCCCATCCGGCAGCCTTCTGCTCCGGCGTGGCATTCTTTTGCTTCGCTCCGACGAATTGCCAGATTTCATCGCACTGAATCCGACGCGCTCTCAGCCCGCGTACGTGGCGATGGTGGTACGCTGCACAAGCGCAGCCCATTTCTTCAAGCAGATTTAAGATCGTGTGCTTTGCAACTCCAGTCATGCGGACGATAGAATTTATGCTGCTCCCTTCTACTAGAGCGGCAACGACTTGCACCCGTTTATCTATGCTCAGTCTGTTCACAATGGAACAATTTTAAGCCATTCAAAGCTGGGTGTCAATCGATTTACACTCGATTTAAACTCAAAATAACATAATATTATGATACTATTACGAGTGTACCCCGACGCGGCTTGAGAAACCGTTGACATCCACTCGGCATCAAAGTAAGGTTGGATTCCGAGTGAAAACCGAACATTCGGGGTTACCAAAACAGAGGAGAATCGCCATGAAAACCGTCAAGTTTCAGGCCGATCTCGCTTCTGCCGACGATGTAGTTCTGAACACATTGATGGAAGACCTAGAAGTGAGGAGTAAGGCAGATTTCCTTGCCAAGGCTCTGGCATTGATGAGTTGGGCAGTCAAGGAAAAAAGGCGGGGGCATCGGATCGTCACTATCGACGAAGAAGGGGGAGTAATTAGAGAGTTGATTACTCCAGAATTGGAGCGCATCGCGCCAGACTTTAATCTCCCATCAGTTTCTACGACCTGGACATTGGAGGAGGTTCAGAGCGTTAACAAACTGGCTGCCGGGGATCAACCGAAACCAACACAGCACTTGATTCGAGCCATGAACCGGCGATAGCGCCATATGGAAATCAACATCACGGTCCGCAAATACGAAGTCTCAGACGATACAAATAGCTTCGATTGCGGAAACCATCAACTGAACGAGTACCTCAAAAAGTACGCTCGACAGGATCAGCGACGTATGTTCGGCGTGACATACGTCGCTGTTTGCTGTCATGAATCTCCAAGCAAAGTAATCGGATACTTTACTCTTGCCACAACTTCAATTCCACGGCAGGGACTCTCAGAGCAACTTCTAAAAGGTCTACCCAAATATCAGGGTCTTCCTGCGTTTCTTCTCGCACGTCTCGCCGTGGATAAGACATTTCAGAATAAGCAAATCGGAGAACTTCTTTTATCTAAGTGCTTTGAGCACTGTCTGGCGATTTCGAAATGCATCGCAGCCAGATATCTAGTAGCCGATGCGCTGATGTCGGCAGTTACTTGGTACGAAAGATATAATTTCCGGCGCGTTGAAGGATCAGGAATCCCCGAAATGACAAAGATGTTCGTTGATCTTCAAGTGATTCGCTCCTCTATCGATACTCGGAACGAAAACTCTCACGTTAACTAGCGGTCCTCCGTCGCTTCCCTCACGACCCGCGCGGCGGCTTGGTTTACGTCCTCACGGGTTCGCTTGTGATGCAATCCTACATGCTGCGAGAATTCTGAGTGCATCGCTCCCTGATTCGTAGGGTGAGGGCGAAATATTGCATCGCACTTCGAGCACTGATAGTTCCCGGTGAATTTGCCGTTTGCGTCCTTGATAGCGACAAGATGGGGTTCGTTTGCCGGATCATATTTCATGCCCACAGTCTACGCTGATCCCTTAAGCCTCTGTTTGCCTGTGGATTTCAAACTGCACCACTACCCCTTGGTAACATAAGTCCATCCGTACCCTACAATGCCAAGGTGAACTTTGCCGTCGATGAGAGCACCTACTCGGGCAACGAGACCGTGCCAAGGCTGAGGCCGGGTATCGTTTGCTTTGAGCGTGACAATATCGTCCCGGTTTGGAACCCAATTCTCGATGTTATTTCTCCAGATAACCTATCTCTCGGCAGCATGCTGCTATTTTCTTGAACCGTTGTATGTGATGCCGGATACCGCCGAACTCAGTCCGAGAGGGCGCAGAAATGCAAAAGCCTCTCTTGAAGGGACGGGGCTTTTGCTGGGCAGGAAAGGGGTTGCTTGTAACTAGAATATGCGCTCTATTTTGCTCGCGATGGTTGGGCATTCTTTACGTTGCTGGCAGTCGCGACCGAGGCCGGTTTTGGCTGGCTCTTCAGTCTCTCGGCTTTAGGCAACACAGAACGAAGAAGCGAAGCTGAATAGAGCGCGGTGGTTTCGTCGTCGAACTCAATGATGACGCCCAGCCCGATTCTGTCGGCGAAAACGACACAAGATTCCATTGTTCTCTTCACGCCTCCATGGTCAAGCCATCTTCCATTCACGTCGGTTCGGTAAGGAACAATAAATTGAAATTTATGAGCTAATGTCTCGCATCGAACACAGTCTCCCCGGAAAACCCTTATAATCGTCGGGCAATTGGTCTCGTTTCCCCAACGAGATTATCACCAAACAAAGCGAAACAGAGACTGATCGGCTCCATTGCCAGACAGAAAGTTGCGCCACAAATCGCCCAAGACTGCAGAAGGGGGTAAACGTTGCGGAATCAAGCGAGTGCAGACGCTCATAACGTACCTTACGAATTGAAGGTGCCGATGACGCCAATTGACCTTGAAATCTATAAAGAATTGATGGATCACTTGAGCGATGGAGTATTCATCGCGGACGCGAACCGACGGATTTTGTATTGCAATGAAGCTGCTTTTCGACTGACCGGGTACAAAGCTGAAGAGATTGAGGGCCAAATCTGCCGAGATAAAGGATTTTGCCTCATAGGAAATTTGGCTCAGAACCTCTGCCATGAGCAATGTCCTCTGGAAACGGCCTTAATGGGCGGCGGGATTTACAACGCGAACGTCTTCATTGGTCACAAGAGCGGTTGCCGAGTTCCGGTGGGAGTCCACATACGGCCTATTCGAGCGGCCAACGGCTCGATTATTGGCGTGGCTGAGATTCTTAATGACGATTCGATCCGGCAAGAAGCTCAGCGCAAGACCGAGGAATTGGAGCGATTGGCCTTTCTCGATCCGCTTACACAAACGCCTAATAGACGTTTCGTGGAGATGTCTCTCCAGACCGCGATGCAGGAATATCGGCTCACCAATTCACCCTTTGGGGTGCTTGCAACTGACTTGAACAAATTGAAAACGATCAACGACTTGTTTGGTCACGCAAATGGTGATCGTGCGTTGAGAGAGGTTGCGAAAATGCTTGCCGGGACACTGCGTCCGACTGACATCTTTGGGCGCTGGGGCGGCGACGAGTTTCTGGCGGTGGTCCGCAATGTGGAGAATGAAACTCTGATAAGGCTCGCGTATCGGTGCATGAACAATGTGGCACAGATCTCATTTTCGGCGAATGGCATCCAAATGATATCCCCTTCAGTCTCGATTGGCTGGGCGCTGGTTCGCCCCGAGGATTCGATCGAAAAGCTCATAGAACGGGCAGATAGACTTCTCTATGACTGCAAGACAAATGGGCCCGAAAGCATGCGCTCACTGAAACTTGACGATGGGATTCCATTGGAATAGCCCGATAACTTCCGGAGCCGACAATAATCGAAATTAGATTGTCGCAGGCTTCGGGCGACTTCCGAACCCGCGCTCTCGCTCCAAAATATGTCGATCGATTCAGTCATCGCCTGGAGTTCGAGAGTGCGGGAGTCTTTGGCTTGATCAGCGATCACCAGCACCTCGAGCACAGCGTGTTGCAGCTTTGGATGCGGTTGGAGTTCTAACGTTCTAAGATCGGTGCGATCAGAATCCTCCCAAGTATCTTTGATTGCGAATCGATGCTTCGCTGCTTCGCCGTCTTTTGTCTTTTTGGGGCGCGACGAGGCGCTAAGAGGGCACATCGGATCGTTTGGCGGATTAGTATGCCAATCACGACTTATTCACAGGGACGGCACGAGACTCGGTTGTTTGCTATTGGCCCTTCGAATACCGCATTCCGATTGTTTTGCCATCAACCAACAAATCATAGTCGCCGTCCGCAAGGGGCTTTGCAACCCACTGAACGGAATACAGGCAGTTCCTGGAGAGGCGCTTTTCCAACAGGCACACTCTCAACGCTGACACCGTGCAATATGCCTTTTGGCCGCCTCTACTCAGGACCCCTTGCAGAATCGTAAATGTCATGAATCTGCCTATTCAAATCACAGATAGTAAGGCGTCATGGGCCGGCCGCTTTCGTGTCCCGAACGGTCGAGTGATCACTCGCTATACGCGCAAGAGCTCCTCATCTACGAGTGGCTGAGTGGGCCCGGCGCAAGGCGAGTTCTGACGCTTTGCCGCGGCACTTTCACGCATTTCCCTGATCGTTCCCATCACCGAGAATGAATTCAATCCGCGCAGGCACAAATCGGTTTGAATCCCGGCGTCGTCAAGGTCAAACGAGATTGGGAGCGTAAGAGTGACATGATCGACGGCTCAAGACGGTTTCTGAATCGGAGGCAGCCATAGCAATATTTCCGGCCCGCAACTCCGTCGACGACGACTTGCAATTCGATTAAGTCAAACGAGACTTGAAGGCTCAATCCCTTGGAGTTTGAGATTGTACCCGCTTCGTTTGCGATCCGCATCGTCACTCTGGTCTGGCTGTTCATACCGGTCCTCTAATGAAATTGCCTATATATCGGATCGTTTGAAGCGTTACGAGGCACGCAGCAGTTCTGGGTGGTGAATTGCGACTACGGAGTCCTCTACCGAAATCCAGCCGTCTTTGCGGAACTGGCTAAAGGTGCGGGTCACCGTTTCGCGAGTACTGCAGACCATGGAGGCGATCTCATCGTGTGTGAGTAGGAGTGGAAAGCCAAATCCCGATCCGAAAGAATTTCCGCCGATCTGGCTGGCGAGGTCAAGAAGTAGGTGTCCGATCCGCCCAGATACGTTGTCTGAAAGACCCACTCGGCATGTACCCTGCAGAGCAACCCGGTACTCCTGGCACATGTTCTGCATCGCTTGCCTCTGGACCTCTTTGTGACTGCTGAGAAAGTCCAAGAACTTTCCCCGTTTGAAGGACCGAACATGCACTGGGGTCAGAGCTTGGGCGGAAACTTCATACTCGCTACGGGAAAGAACAGCATACAGACCCAGAATTGAACCTGGACCTGCAATGCGAATGACCATTTGGCGTTCATTCGTGCGACCTGCGGTCAGCTTGAGATAGCCGCTGCAGACCAGATAGAGAGCAGTCGCATCGTCACCTTGAAGGAACAAATCGCAGTGCGTTGGCAATATATCGGCGCCGGAAGCGAGTTCCAGTTCAGCCAGCACAGGATTATCCAATGAGCAAAACCATCCCGCCCGTCGGTCGTGACAGTCCGCGCATCCTATTTGACGCCGCTGGGACATGTGCTCTTGACTCTCTCCCTCGCGAATAAGGCTGAGTGTTTCCTTTGCCATGTTGCAACTCCTGAAACAAGGGACCATAACCAAAGCCTGAGTTCTTCTCGGTGCAGCCGAGCGTCACGTAAGAGTGAAACGCCTCGGCATCAGTGGAAAGATACTTCGGCATCAGTGGAAAGAGACTCCTGCATCATCGAAGTGTTCCACATTGGATGATCACAAGATGTGATTAGGGTCACGTGCTCGACCTGCAAACAGGGCCTATCGATTCTTCGCCGGGGTGCTGACTGGAAGAAATGCCAGCAGATAGCCGCACTGCACAAAGCAAGCTTTCTGCCCAGCTCCATTCGGGTCCGATGAAAATCGGCGGTCGGGACGGCTTCAAAAAGCGGCAAGTGATGGCTTTGCATGGCTTAGCAAAGATGTGACGGCCATCACCGTCGGGGATTCTTTGGTAATGCTTTTATGATGTC
>CAVQZU010000074.1:0-16025 GCA_963718485.1 uncultured Acidobacteriota bacterium | reverse complement strand
TGGTGAGGTTTCATGTCTGCGAATATATAGCGTGGGTTCTTCGGTGCAGGGCTTAGGTGTTGTTGTACATATCTCGTCCAGATATTAGGACCATGAGTACATATCAGATCATTCCGATCCTTCATACCTCCTCCTCGACAACTTCTTCCCCGTAATTATCTTCCTCCTTAGCCTCGTCCACTACTTTCGACTTGGTGATCCCAGTCGCAGCAGCTTCTCGCGCCTTGTCTTCTTCCATTCGAGACGTGAGTTCTTTGTTTATCGTCTCTTGCATCTCTGCCGTTGCCTTTCGAAGTGCGGCGAGGTAGGAGGTACGGTCTATGGGATTTGTGGTTGGCGGGGCGGGGAGCTGGGTCGTGCGTGTGAACGACTTGTTGGTGGGGGATTGGTAGGTTGCTGAGAGCAGTTCATACTTCTGGCCGAAAGGCCCAGTCGCCCCTGGTTCTGCCATGTTAATTGACGTGGTAAGGGTGGGGAAGAGGAACGTCGTGTGGTGTTGAAAAAAACCGTGTTGAGGTTGAAAAGGGGCGCGCCTCATAGTGCGGAGCGGTTTTAGAGCTTCCCGCTACAAGGACGTCAGGAGCTTAGTTGCTGCTGAACCATTGGATCAATATGCCGGAAGGATTCAAGCCGTAGACTCCGAGTGACATCTACCTCGAAACATAAACCTCATTATTTCCTATTCCAGAGGCATGAGATGTTTACACGTCCTCACTAAGATTTTCAGCTCTCATTGCATGTAGGGCAGCTCCCTCCATAACTGACCCCCACCGAGTGCCATTGCGGTCAGTTCCCGCCGATCTATGCAGACTATGCGAAACGTTTAAAGTTTATGCATTTCACAAGCCAGCAACCATGTCACAGTCGACAGGGACACCGCAAGCAAGGGCGCCGGGGAGCTTCTCGCCCATGATTGTGCAGTCAACAACCTCGCGGCCAGCCCTACGCCGAGTCGAATCCTCCTCCGAAGACGAAGACACGCCTCTTACGATCAGCAAGCCACGACCCTCCACCTCCACCACCTCTGCAATTGGGAGTGTTGTCCCACGGCAGAATGCGCCGACCCCTCCACCACCACGACCTCTGTACGCCCAAGCCCCAGCCAACTCCAGCACCAGCAGCCTTCAGAACTTCTCGCGCCCAACAACAGTCCTGGCTCGGTTCTGATCTGCCGCTGAGAAGTGCGTCGCCGGCACCTTCGAAGCAGAGCACCAGCGACTTCGTCCGCGGCCACGGCAGGAAACATTCTCAAACGCAAGGCTCCTTCGAACCGCACCTTCCAACAGTAGCAACATCGAACTTGAGCAGCATGGCGGATCCGAATACCAGCTTGAGCGCGAGCAGGATTGCCGCTCAAGCTGCGATGCAGCATCAGTCGATGCATATGCGGCAGCGCTCGCAGACAGTCCCTTTACCTCAGATGGACAATGGCTCGAACGGCGGGAGGAGACCATCTCGAGGGCCAACAAGCCCACCGCTTTTAAGTCTGACAGAGGCTTCTGGCCCAAGGGAAAGTGGTTTTGGGGGGCAGGTATATCAGAACGGACTTTTAGGTGGATCGCATGGAAACGCCGCGCAAACAGCAGCCAACGTCGTGTTTCCAAAGTCACCGGGATCATCACCAGGTCTTCCTGCGACGGAATATGAGCAGCAGCATCGCCCGCAATCGGATAAACCTGTAAAGAGTGAGAAGTCTAAGGTAAAGCTGTTCTCCAGGCCAGGCAAGATTGGTATCTCGAAGGATAAGGAGGCAAGAACTGGGGCGCTCCCAAGTCCCAGTAAGATGGCCTCATATAATCCTCTTGCGTCGCTGCAACGCGGAAATTTCAGTACCAACAGTTTGACAGATAGCATGTCGAGCGCTGCGAGCATGTACAGCATGGCCAATTCGTCGTCAGCTACCATCCGCGCCACCGATTCTCAGACTCCTCCGCCGCCCCCGGAAAAGGATAAGGAGAAGCATAAGCATCACTTTTTATCAAGGCAGAAGCATAAGTTGAGTAGTAAGGATGATCACCACTTGCCTTTGTCGTCGGCGGCGAGCAATTCGAAACCCGTGGACCCAAGTGCGCCCAGTAGTTTGTATAATTTCAACTTACCCCCTAGTCCAGGACCGACGAGCACGAGTTTTGCCAAGAGTATGAGTGGACTGGATCTGAGGCATGGCGGAAGGGCGTTAAGGGAAAAGAAGAAAGAAGAGAAGTCGGACGCCTTGAGGGAGAGTGAGTTGTCTTATCAGAATAATAATGACTGGCCTGGTCCCTCAAGTCTAGGTTCAGCTGGCGGGGCATCGTATCTTGGATCAACCGGTGCTAGTTTTGGGTATGCCTCAAGTATTTATGGTGGTGATGCTCAAGATTTGGCAAAGTATGGACTTAATAATATGGGACCTGATGATGCTTGGCCTTTCTTGAAGGCTAAGTTGTTGATCATATTTGAGGGAGAAGATTTACGTTTGCCGGTTGAAGACTTCAATCGTCTTGTCACGTAGGTTTTTCCTTTTTGTCTGATCTCATACTCCTTCAATTTTTCTTGGTCTCATCCAAATTAACAAGCACAGACTTCACCTCCAACGCTGCATCCAAAAGCGTGGTCCAAATCTCATCGTGGAAGACTTGCGTGACCTCCTAAACACAGGTTTCTCATCCCTCGACCAGACTCTCAAACGCACTCCGGACGAGCGCCTCATCCCCCATCTAGTAGAAATGTGGCTCTTCACCTTCACCTCAATCCTACCGTACATGCAAGCTGTCTTTCTCCCCCTCGACCTCGAGTTTTCCGGCCACGGCCCCCTCATGTCTTCAGAACAAGCGCGCGATTTCTGGGGCGCCTTACCATCAACAAACCACTCACCAACCAACATTCCCGCCTCCCAGGCCCTCGAAGTCCGACGTATCGTCCTAACGTCCTACCGTGATACAGTCATCCTTCCTCGTTTCGACACCCTCAAGACGATATTCTCTCGCTTAAGTCTTGATTCAATATCGTTGTCCATACCAACAACTGATATTTTATCAACAAGTCCGGATTCTTTCTCGGCAGGAAGACCAGGAACAGCAATGTCCCTAGACCCCTCTCACGCTAGCTATGGCTCACAAACCACCACCCTCCTCGGCGGCTCCTCCGGCGACGGCTCAGGAAACAGAAGCAGAGCGATCTCCAATGTCTCGCACGGCTCAGACCCCTCTACGTCCACCGGTCTCGGCATCTCCTCCTTGCCCTATCCACCCTCCCGCCCCTTTACACCCTCTTCTACTCACAACTCTGTGTATCCACTGCCATATGGAAGGGATAGAGGCAGGGAGAAAAACGTCGAGGACTCTGGCAAAAGACTCACGGAGACGGTGGGGAGGATGTTACAGTGCATGTCTGTCTTAACAGGTGTCGGCGTCGGCGGCGGCGGAGATGAGGCAAGCCAGAAGTGCATGGAGGAGTTGACCCGGGGCTTGAAACTAAATTGGCTTGGCCGAGGGCGTATGGGACGGGATCGCAGGGGACTTGTGGGGGCGAGGGTCCCAATGCTTGGGGTGGGAGTTAGTGTTGGTGGTTCTTAGGTGTTTGGGATGGTTGGGTTATTCACTGGCGAAAGGTCACAAGAATTATGGTTCGGCGTTCAAAGGGAGTGGAGTCTAAAAGGGGAACGGAATCATGGATGCGAAGCCGTATGAGCATGTAAAATTACTAAAAGTACGATTTATGATCACCCTGTAACATACAAGAACCGAGCTGAAGGTCTTTATCCGACCAGCGAAGAACATGAACTCATTCTTTTCGACCAAAGTTGTCTGTCAGATAGTGGTTTCGTTCTACTCGTCTCAAATCATCTTATCCGATCCCGTCTCAACTACAGTATATTTAAATGATATTGATCCCAATCATGACTGTGATCCTAACACTTCGTTACCTTGTGATGTAGAAGCTAACGACGATCTGAGGCTGTGGAAAGGGGAGTTGAGCGCGAGGGGTTGGGTTAGTGTGAGAGGGAGAGGTGAGAGTGAGAATGGGAGCATCAAAAAGAAGGATAGTGTGGGCGGCGAGGGCTGATGAGAGAATGTGAACAAAAATCGGTAATGGCTCAAGCAAAGAATAACTAGTAATGACACGATTTACTCCATTGCAGACGAAGAGTTGCAGAGGACATACGCACAAGAATCGAGTTAGTGGTTCATATCAGCTCTTTTTTTTGGTACCCTAGCACCTCCTTATGGCCGCCTCCATATTCCACTTCTACCTCTTTCACGTACCCACTGCAGCCGTCTCCTTCTTCAACTACTATGCCTGAAATGCCGCCCATCAAATGAATCCACGAATTCCAAGCACGGGTATAGCAACCTCACATTACCCAGACAAGACGCCTGTAAACAAGAATCCACCAACAGGCTCCGGGTAAGTTCAAAACAAGAAGAAACCCCCAACTCCTATGTTAAATGATGCGGAAATAAACATATGTTACAAGATTATTCCTCTGATCTTCCACCAAGTTGCGTCCGAGCCCATTCGTTCAGTGAGTAAATCAGGCCGAGATGTGATGATCGAGTTCCGGCTGATAGATGGATCGTCAGTGCGCCATGTAATATCGAATCAGCTCGGATCGGCACAGTTTCTCCGTGGGCCTTTGAGGGAATTGACCAACCCAGCGAGCCCCTCATGATGGATTTCCTTTTTGTCTCTTCCCTCCGATCCTTGGGCTTGGCTTTACCGCCGTCTTTGATTGGGTACCATTGACTTGAGCCTCCGATTCTTCCTTCACAGCGCTCGGCCTCCTCCTCTTGTTGCTGGCATTTGGGCTTGTATTGGCACTTGGTCCACTGGAGCTTGTTCCGTGCTGGCTTTGCTGCAGTTGCATACCGGGAGCTTGTGCTGGACTGCCACTCATATGAGGCGAACCATCAGGAAGGTTGAGATGAGCTTGGGCAGGTGAGGTGCCCATGGGGAAATTGCCCATGCCAGGTGTTCGGGGGCCGGCTCCTGGGGCAGCAGGATTGGCCCCGTTTGCGGCTACACTCGCAACATATTGGTCGAGAGCAGCATAGGGTGTCAATGTGGGATTCTGATGAGAATATCCAAAGAGGGGAGACATTTGGCCAACGACTTCGGAACACTAAAATTTTGTTAATTTGAACATGACGTTCGGTGTGGGCGCATACCTCAAGAAATCGGAATACTGAGGGAGTTATTCCCATATTTGGCTTGACCTTAGACGCCGGAAGGTCGATTTCCGGGGGTGGTTGAGCTGGAGACTTCATTGCTTTCGCTTTCTTCTTGTTCATTTCTGGGGATTGTTTCCCATCGGGAGGGGAATTGAGGTTGTGCCATTCCTTTTGCCACGCATGCAAGGGCCTAGCAGCGTCTATTATACGAGTCCGAGGTACGTATTCTTCATGGCTACTCGTCACGAATTCGAGAAGCTCAATCTTCTGCTCTGCATCGAAATGTGCTTTCAGTGTACCACTAGCGATCAACTATTTTTGTCAGTAATGGAACCGAAATTAGAAGCCAGAAAACTCACTTGCGACCCGTTGTCAAACCAATAAACAAAACTCGACTTTTGACTCTCGATGTAATGGCCATTATTTGGTAACTCCTTCTCGTGTCCCTTTTCCATGATCATCTGCATGTTCTTGATACCACTCTCAAAATGCGTATGAAAGTATCTTGCCAGCGCCGGAAAGGCGATCTCATACTGCTTGTTGGAGCTGTCCTCCACCATCCAAACGGAGTGCCGTAAAACACCTTTCGGTGAAAAGAATCGATCTCGGAAATTAAGCCAATAGTTCAAATCATCTGTTTGCTTCGATGCCTGTGCCGCCAGTCGTTGAGCGCCATTGGCCATATACGCTTGTAGTGGTCTCGAGCTTACCCCAAAGCTACTTAAATGGTCGCCGAATTGCATTAACTTCATTAAACACTGTCCCTTGAACTTTTCTCCTTGCCTTTGTTGTGCTTGCTGTTGCATCATTGCGGCTGCCTGCTGCTGCTGTCTCTGTTGGGCCTGTTGTTGCTGCTGCAGACCCGCTTGCTGTTGTGGAGCTTGTTGAGCTTGCTGAGATGGAGCTTGTGTATTCGGAGGTGCCTGATGAGTTTGGGGTTGAGTCTGAGGTTGACCCTGAGCTTGCTGGGAGGCAGCAGCAGCAGCTTGTTGTTGCTGTTGCTGGTGCATCATGGACGCTTGAGCTTGCATGTTCTGGATCTGTTGCGGGTTCATCTGATTTTGTTGACCCTGCTGGTTGTTTCCTCCCTGTCCTTGAGAATTTGCCTGGTTCTGCATTGCCACTTGCTGGGCCATCAATATCTGCTGTTGATGCTGAACTTGTTAGTCAAGGCAAATTCAAGTGCTTGTGTCCGCGCAATAGGAAGGAAATTTTGTCAGAGTTCCATACCTGTTGTTGTGCATGAGCTTGGGCTTGGGCTTGAGCTTGCTGCTGTTCTGCCTGTTGCTGCTGCTGTTGAAGATGCTGTGGTAAATTGACATGCTGTGGTAAATTGACAGGCCGAGTCATAGGTCCTGCCCGCATCGCATTGAATTGCGCCATTTGATTCATGCCATTTGGCATGCCCATCAGAGGCTGTCCGCTATACTGTTGTGCCAGCATAGCTTGACGAGCCTGGTTTTGCCTCTGCTGTTGAATTATCTGTTGTTGCTGCTGCATTTGTTGTAGTTGAGGATTGCTCGCGACTATATTTGGAAAATGTAAGCATTCGGCCCGTAATCAGCCAGGACAAGACAAATGACGGGCCAGAAACCGTGGCGTGGAACGCGCGAAGCGTGCCTGCCGGCATGACGGTCCAGCCCGCGAGCGGTT
This sequence comes from uncultured Acidobacteriota bacterium, assembly GCA_963718485.1. Taxonomy (GTDB): domain Bacteria; phylum Acidobacteriota; class Terriglobia; order Acidiferrales; family UBA7541; genus Palsa-295. The sequence goes on along the minus strand of CAVQZU010000074.1, from coordinate 9,222 downwards.
CGCTGAGCGTTGCCGCCGGCGATCGCGCGCAGGTCGGCGCAACGCTGCAAACGAGCGGCGCGGCGCGTGGTCTGTGGAATCTACCCTTTGCTGCTACCGCCGCAAACGGCGCGCTCGTTCCGGTACTGACGTATGCAGTGCGCGTAGAGGATTCGGGCGCTCCGTTAAGGCTGGCGTACATTCAAAACCGCTTCGACAATACGATAACGCCATTCGATCCGGCAACCGGGGCAATCGGTGCGGCGTTTGCGGCCGGCAGCGAGCCGCGCGACGCGGTCTTCAGCCCCGACGGGCACTTCTTGTACGTGAGCGATCGCGCAGGCAAATCGCTGGCGATCGTTGATACCGCCACGCAAGGCGTCTCGTTCGTGAAAGTGGGCCAGTCGCCGAACGGTACGGCGGTGACGCCCGACGGTAAGACTGTATGGGTTGCAAACTACGACGACAGCACGATTCAACCGATCGACGTGCTCGCGCGAACGGCCGGCAAACCCATAGCCGCCGGCTTGAACCCACGCTGGATAGCCGTTGCGCCCGACGGCCGGACGCTCTATGTTTCAAACCAAAACGGCAACACGGTAACACCGTTCAGTTACCCGCCGCCACTGCACAAGCGCCGATTCCGGTCGGCGCGCATCCCTCGGGCATCGCGATAACGCCCGACGGGAAGTTGGCACTGGTTGCAAACTCCGGATCGAACGACGTTACGCCTATCGACCTTACGACGCGGCGCGCGCTCCCGCCGATTGCGGCCGGATTCGATGCCTCGATGGTGGCAATATCGCCGGACGGCCGCGTCGCCTACGTTTCGGACTTTGCCACGACCGGCATTACGGCAATCGACATTGCCACCCGTACCTCGCATGCAATTCAGGTCGGCGGTGCGCCCTACGGCATTGCGTTCAGCCGCGATTCGAAAACCGCGTGGGTCGTGCTGCGGCGCGACGGCGCCGTGGTGCCGGTAAACGTTGCAACCGGCCGCGCCGGCGCTCCGATTCAAATCGGCTCGGCGAGCCCATACACGATTGCTATCCCGTGATCCCGCGTTTTTTGCCACTCCTTGCATTACCGCTTTGTTTTGGGATCAATGTTTCGGTTTCGAGGCCGACGGCGCTGCCGGCTGCATCCGCGCTCTGTGCGGCTCTGAAGTCACACTTGGGACAGGCGATATTGTTGCAAAAGCGTGGCTCGGACGAGATCACGAAACTTGTCTCAACGCTCAGCGACTACGCCCAGGCGAGCAACGCACGTGAGGATTACAACGCCTACAAAACCGGATGGGCTGCGATGGGCCTAACAGATGATTTGGAAAAAACGTTGGGCAGTCTGAAGAGTGAGTTAGAGTTAGCCCAAAGCGATCCCGGCAACGGGGACAGCCAAACGTCGGCAGTCGCAGCGGGACTGGCGCAGATATTGGCCGACCAATCCGACATTGCGCAAAAAACCGGCGACCTTTTGCATGAGTGGAATTCAAGAGTAATGCTCGACACTGAGCCGACATCGATATCGCATTCCGGCGGCGGTAAGGGCCGCCCGTTCGCGGGCTTTGGGTTGCCGGGAGGTTCCTCGTCCGGGATCGCCGTGATGGACGTGCGCCCACTCTTGCTGCAAACGCTGCATACGATGGACGATGTAGCTGCGACGCTTCAGAAGATTCATCCGCTCGTCGTGGCCGGCATCAATCAATGCCGTGCACGCCACCAAGCCGCGCAACGGGACCGTCCCTGGTAAGGGACCGGCTTTCTCTGGAGCCGACGGCCGGACTCGAACCGGCGACCTGCTGTTTACGAAACAGCTGCTCTACCAACTGAGCGTACGTCGGCGTGCCAATAAAAGGCCGGGGACGCTGTTCTGCGCCCAGGACGCCCCCCCTTTTGGCCACCCGACGCCGCACGCCCACACCTCGGGATGCGAACTCCGACTAGGAGAGCCGGCGAGAACGGACCGCCTGGCTCATCTTAGCCACACTTACGCCTAAACCGGGACCCTCCCTGCGTGAAACTAGTATTTCCGGCCGGCTCGTCCTACGCTCTATTATGGCTCAATCGAGCCATAATGAGAAACCGCCCTTCGGGGCTGAAAAGGACGATAAATCATGGTTAAGTCCGTTGCGAAAATCGTTTTATCCCTGTCACTACTCAGCTCTTGGCGCCTGTACTGCACCCCACGTCACGCCGGGGAGCGGCTTCATGCCGGCTGCACCGCGAGCCGTCCAAGACAGCCCGCCTCCGCCGCCGGACAGCGGCGGCGGCATGCCGGGGTAGCGCAAACGGGTTAGAAAGTAGCGGGTCCTAAGGGCCCGCTACCTTAATCTTCTTCGTATGGCAGAATCGAGCCGCAAGAAAAGCGCTCAAACAGATTCCCGGGTGTTCGACGCTATGTATGCGGCCTACGATCGGGCCGATCTCTCGGAGGCCGCGAACCTCTTCGACGCGCAGCCCGATCCGCATAACCCGCAGGCCGCGTTGCTGCGCGCACGCATTTACCTCAAGCAGCAATCCCCGCGCGATGCCATGCAGGTTCTGCTCGGTCTTGGCGAACTCAAATCCGGCGCAGAAGCGCAGCGCCTAATGCTGCTGGGCGTGGCCGAATCGCGCGTCGGTCAATACGACGCAGCGGATAACTATTTCGATCGCGCTGCCGCTTTAAACCCACAGCCACCGATCGCTCTGGAGTTGACGCACTGGCGTGGACGCCGCTATCTCATGGAACGTTCGGCAGCCCTTGCGCAACAGCAGTTGGAGCGGATGCGGCCGCTCGCGAACCCGCCGCAGCGCGCCATGGCCGCCACGCTCGAGAGCGGAATTCTCATTCAGCAAGAGCGGTACATCGACGCCTGCGCCGTGCTTATGCGCATGCTCGAAGATCTGGAGAACGCGCAAACCGGTACCGAGTCGTGGATTTGGGGGATGCATACGCTCTCCACGCTCGCGCGCGAAATCGACTGTGCGGATATCCGCACGTTTGTGAAACGGCGCGCGTTTAAAGACGTGTGGACGGCAGACTTCGCTGTGAACAAGCTTCAAACGCAAAAGGCCGTGGCGTGGTGCTATGCGCTGGAGGGCGATTACTTCAATGCCTTCCGGCACCTCAAACTTGCAGGAACGCAGGCGCCCGCAGGAGCTTGGCAAGCGATGATCAGTCTCGATCGGGCGTACCTTGCGCGCTGCCTGGGTGAAGAGCGCTGGTTCCGCGATGAATTGGCCGAGGCGGACGAGATGCTTGCGCGCATCCGTTGGCGCCAAGTCTCGGATGAGGAATCCGTCGCGCTGCTCATTGCGGCCGAACTCTTTGCGCCGCTGGATGCAAGCCGCGCTTTAAACTACCTCGCGCAGTTCTCGGAGTTGCCTGCCTCACTCAACCCGCTGCTGCATTTCCGCACCGACCGGCGCCTGGCCGCCCTGGCGGATTACACGTCCGGCATCGTGCAAAAGGAACTGGGCAACCGGCAAGCCGCCGTTTCGTATTTTAAGAAGTCGCTGCGGACGTATGGCGAGATCCGCTACGATTGGCGCGCCGGCCGCTGCGCACTGCGCTTACATGAGATAACGGGCGACGAGTCGTGGCTCGCTCGCGCAGAGGAGAAGCTGCGCGATTATCCGGCGAGCTGGTTGTACGATGACTTAATGGCGCAGCGCAAGCGAATGAGCTCCCGCAGCACTGCTCACGCCGGCGCAGGAACAGGTTTTTCGCATGCTCTGCGAGGGACGTTCGACCCGCGAGATGACGGAGATCACCGCTCGCAGTCACTTCACGATCCAAAACCACATCAAGGCGATCCTCAAAGCATTCGGTGTCGCAAACCGGCCTGCGCTGCTTGCTGAAGCTGCGCGCCGCGGCCTCATCGGCTAAACGGAGAAGCGCGATCCGCCGCATTCTGGCCGTTTGCGTTGCCGCGTGCGGGCTGATGTGCGCGCTCGCCATCATTCGCTGGAACGTGTGGAGTGACGGCAGCGATACCGGAACCTTTGCGCAAACCGCCGCTAACGCGTTCTCGGGCTTCCGCAACGGGATGGAAGCCGGCACGCACTTCCGGTTTCACTTCTCACCGGTATTAGCGCTGCTCTGGCCCGTCGTTGCGATCTTTAAAACGCCGCTCGCACTGCAGATCGTCCAGGTGCTGCTGATCCTGGCCTGCCCGTTGCTCGTTGCGGCCATCGTCAAGGCGTATGTTCCCGAACCCTGGCCATTACGCTGCGCGCTACTGGTGCTGTTGTATCCGCCGCTGCTTGCAAACGCTTTTTCCGAGTTTCACGAGTTGGCATTTTACCCGCTGCTGCTGCTCGTTCTGTTGTGGGCCGCGGACCGCGCCCGGTGGACCGTTTTCGCCCTCGCGGCACTTTTGCTCGCCGCTATACGCGAGGATGCAGCGCTGGATTTGATTGTGATCGGGGCTGCACTGACTCTTGCCGGCGTCGTGCGCAGGCATACGCGCGAGCGCGGCCTGCTAGCGGGTGAGCCAATCGAGCCCGAACGCCTGTGCGTTGCCGGCATCGGGCTTGCGGCGCTTTCGACATGCGCGCTGGCGATGTATGCCTTCGTCATCCTGCCGCGAACGGGGCCGTGGGCTCCCTCGCATTTCTACGAGTACCCGTTCGCGCACGGGCCGTTGCAAACCGCGCTTGCGATCTTCACGCACCCGGTCGCGCTGCTGCATGCGATTGCAACCCCGGGCCGCCTGACCTATGTGCTCGAGGCGCTCGTTCCGCTCGCGTTCTTGCCGCTATTCTCACGCTGGTCGCTCTTAGCGTTGCCGGGACTGGCCGGAATTTTACTCGCCAGCGATGCGAGTGTATGGCGCATGGGCATGCACTACGTGCTGCTCTGGGCACCGCTGTTGCTGCTGGCAGCAATCGCCAAATTAGTAGCGCTGGTACGCGCGCGTTCGGACCGCGCGGCTGCGAGGTGGTGGACCGTTGCCGCCGGCGCGTGCGTGGTTTTCCTGATCGCGTTTAACCCGATGCACCCGGCGCACTACCTAAAACGCGAGGCCTTCTCGCACGGCGATGAGGCGCTGCGCGCGCTTGCGTGCGTGCCACGCAACGCGCCCGTCGCAATGCACGACGAATGGTACGCTCATGAGGCGCTCGCCTATCCAGCCTCGACCGTCCTGGGTGCAAACCCGCAAAGGTTTGCCGGTTACCTCGTGTATGCCGACGATTGGCGCAACCCGATCTTCGCCCGCGCTTTGCCGCGCATTACCGCCGCCCGCGCAAGGGGAGATTTCACGGACGTGTGCACCTTCGGCACCGTCCATGTTCTTCGCGCTACTGCGTTCCGTACAGCGGAATAACGCGGCGCTCTTTGGGATTCCGGGCCTCCTGCACGCCCTGCACAACTTGCTCCCACGTGCCCGGCCGCTGGAAGAAAAACCCCTGTGCAAAATCGCAGTTGTTTGCTCGAACAAACTGGCGCTGCGCTTCGGTTTCGATACCTTCGGCGGTTACTTTCAACCCCAGGGTGCGTCCCAGAGTCGCGATCGCTTTGACGATGCCTTGATTGTACGCATCGCGCGTAACGTCTTTGATGAACGTCTGATTGATCTGATGGCATCCACGGGGAGCCGCTTAATGTATCCGAGCGAACTGTAGCCGATCCCGAAGTCGTCCACGACAATGCGCACGCCGGTTTCGTGCACGCGCCGCAGCGTGGCAACGGCGGTGTCGCTCAGGACGAGTTCTCGGTGACTTCCAGCTCCAGCGCCGCGGAGCGGCAAAGGGTATCGCGCAAAATCCCGGCGAGCACCGCCGGGAAATCGCTTTCGTAGAAATCGCGCGGTGAGAGGTTGACCGCTATGCGAAAGTCCGGTGCAAGCGAGGAGCGGAGCGGCACGGCGCGCTCACAGGCCTCTCTAATAAGCCAGCGGCTCATTTCAACGATGATACCTGTCTCCTCGGCGACTCCGATGAACGCTTGAGGCAGCAGCTCACCCAGCGTCGGATGATCCCAGCGCAGCAGCGCTTCGGCTGCTACGAAGCGGCCGCCGGCTATCTCGACGATGGGCTGATAGACCAGCCGCAGTTGCCTGCGCGCGAGTGATGGCGAAGGTCGTGCTCGAGCGCCATGCGTTCGAGTACACATCGTCATCGTGCCGTCGTAAAACTTGGCTTTGTTGCGCCCTGCTTCTTTGGCACGGTACATCGCCGAGTCGGCAAAGGCGATCAAATCGTCGGCGGTCTGCGCATTTTTCGGAAAGACGTGGCGCTACGCTTGCGCTCATAAACAACTCGCGTCCGCCGATTGCGAACGGCTCGGTAAAGGCGTCGAGCACGTCCTTTGCGGCCGATGCAATGGTGCGCTTGTGACGTGCATCGACGAGAATCACGAACTCGTCGCCGCCGGGCCGGAAGATGGATGCGTTCACGTTCAATCGCGCCATGAAACGTTGCGTGATCGCCCGCAACAACTCGTCGCCGACCTGATGGCCGAGCGTGTCGTTGATCGTCTTGAAGCGGTCTACGTCAACGAACAGTACGGCAACCGATTCCTTATTCGCGCTTGCCGTCTCCAGCATTGCCGGTGGCGTTCCATTAACGCCAAACGGTTCGGCAGTGTCGTGAGTGCGTCAGCGCGAGTGCAGCAAGGCGCGAGCGTCGCTGATTCTGAACGATCTTCACTTCGAGCGCGCGAAAACGGCGGTAAACAACGATCGACGATCGAAACCGCCACTACTATTACGATGAGCGCAACGCACAGCAGCAGGACCACAAGAAACCTATTCCCCGCTTGCCTGTGCTGCTGCTTCCGTCGAAAGGTTAAGTGATTGTAAACCGGGAGTAAAGCACTACGACTGGTCGTGAAACGTACCGCGCTTCGCGCGCTTGTCCAGTTCCATATTCCTCGATGAAATAATAGACGATCTTGCGATCGTCGAAGCCCACCTTGACAAACTCACGGCCGCCGATGCTGACGACCTCGTGCACGTGCCCGGCTTTGCCGGCGTATTCGTAGTTCACCGCCGTATAGTTGGGGTCGTCCGCTTTGGGGTGCGGGATCACTTTTACGCCGCGAAGCGGGGTGTTGTGGCGGTGCATACGAATCCGCTTCGCTGGGAGAAACTAATGATCATTGAGTATCGCGGACGCATGCCCAAAGTGGACCCGAGCGCGTTCGTTGCGCCCACGGCGGTACTGATCGGCGACGTCGAAGTGGGTCCGGAATCGAGCATTTGGTTCGGGGCGGTCCTTCGAGGCGACAATGGACCTATCCGCATCGGTGCCCGCACGTCGATTCAAGACAATGCCGTCGTCCACGTCAGCGAGCATGGCCGCACCATCGTCGACGACGACGTGACCGTCGGGCACTGCGCCGTCATGGAAGACTGTCATATCAAACGGCGGGCGCTGATTGGCAGCAACGCCGTCATTTTGGGCGGTGCAACCGTCGGCGAGGGCTCGCTCATCGCTGCCGGCAGCGTCGTCGGCGAGCGCAGCGCCATTCCGGCCGGAGTGCTGGCGGCCGGCTCGCCTGCCAAGGTGAAGAAGCCAATCGAGGGCGAGGCGGCGCAATGGATTGCCGTCAGTGCCGGGGAGTACGTCAAACTTTCGCGGTCCTACATGGACGCGGGCCTCTAGGGCGGGCCTGCGGGGAGTATAGTCGAAGAAGACGCTTGTGAGCACCGTCAATGACCTGACGATTCGTGCGGCAACGGTCAATGGCTCGGGCAGTCAATCCGCGAATTTGGTTATCACCAACGCCATTTTTCGCATGGGCATTCCCGTTGCGCCCAAGAACGTCTTTCCCTCAAACATCGAAGGCCTTCCAACGTGGTTCGACGTTCGCGTCTCGCCGCAAGGCTACCAATGCCGCAGCCGCGAGATCGACATTCTCGTCGCGCTCAACCTTGCGACCTGGCAAAGCGACGTTGCGGACGTGCGCCCCGGCGGCATTGTCATCCACGAGCAGGCATATCCGCTAACGGGAAACGCGCAGCGCGGCGATGTGTCGTTTTACGCCGTGCCGTTTGCGAAACTGGCAAAAGAGCACGTCAGCGACGGCGCCATGCGCAAGTACCTGACGAACATGATCTACGTCGGCGTTCTTGCGCAGTTGGTCGGTATTCCGCCCGAAGAGATTGAAGGCGCGCTGGCCTCGCAGTTTAAGACCAAACCCAAGGCCGTCGAGGCGAACATGCAGGCCGTCCGTCTCGGTTTGGACTACGCCGCCGAAAACTTAAAGAAAACCGACGATTACCGCCTGGAGCGCATGCCCGGAGGCACCCGCGACTTTGTCCTGATGGAGGGCAATAACGCCGCCGCACTGGGCTGCATCATGGGCGGCTGCACCGTCGTCGCCTGGTATCCCATCACGCCTTCATCCTCGCTGTGTGAATCGTTCATTGCGTATGCGGACCGTTATCGCGTCGATAAGGAGAGCGGCGAACGCAAAGCGGCCATCGTCCAAGCCGAGGATGAGCTTGGCCGCAATCGGCATGGTGTTCGGCGCAACCTGGGCAGGCGCGCGTGCCATGACGTCCATGTCGGGCCCCGGGTCTCGCTCATGGCCGAGTTTGCAGGCCTTGGCTACTACGCCGAGTTTCCCGGCGTCATCTTCGACGTTCAGCGTGCCGGACCGTCGACCGGACTGCCGACGCGGACCTTGCAGGGCGACGTACAGTTCGCCTACACACTCTCGCACGGCGATACGAAACACATCGTGCTTCTTCCGGAACGGTTGACGACGCGTATGAATTCTCGCGTCAAGCATTCGACTTGGCGGACCGCTTTCAAACGCCGGTTTTCGTGCTTAGCGACTTGGATTTGGGCATGAACCGCTGGATGACTGATGCCTTGAACTATCCCGATGCGCCGTTCGATTGCGGGAAAGTGCTCGGCTCAGCGCGGAAGAATACTCTTCCGCCGTCGAATCGTGGGGACGTTACAGGGACATCGACGGCGACGGCATTCCGTACCGCACTTTGCCCGCGACCGAACATCCGCTTGCGGGATACTTTACGCGCGTTCCGGCCACGACGAAAACGCTACGTACTCCGAGAATCCGGACGTTTATAAAACGAATCTCGACCGTTTGGCGCGCAAGCACGTACCGCCCGCGGCGCGGTGCCGCAGCCGGTCATCGACGAGGACGGGCAGCGTATCGGGCTTATCGCCTACGGGACGACGCATCACGCGATTGTGGAGGCGCGCGACCGCTTACGTGAGCACGGGCTTCAAACCGACTACCTACGCGTTTGTGCGCTGCCGCTTGCGTCCGGCGTGAGAG
>CAVQZU010000073.1:0-24387 GCA_963718485.1 uncultured Acidobacteriota bacterium | reverse complement strand
GTGGCCTGTCGCAAAGTAACCATTACCGATGTTTGAGCTTCTAAGTTCGTATGGTCAACGAACTCTTGCTCACCAAAGATCAGCAGGCACAGTTAAGTTCGATCGCTCAGTCGCGTTCCTTGCCGGCAGGATACGTGTTCCGCGCCAAGTTGATCCTGATGCTGGCCGACGGTGCGTCCTTTCGCACGATCAAGCAACGGCTGCAAACCACAGCTCCGACGATCATTCGTTGGAAGCAGAGGTTCCTGGCATCCGGTCTGGATGGCCTCGATACCCATCATCCCGGCCAAAGCGCCTGGGTGCTGACCCCGGTTCTGCGCGCCCGGATTCTCGGGGCCACTCGCAAGAAACCCAGCGATGGTTCCACGCACTGGAGTTGCCGCAAGCTGGCCTCTGCGCTGCGCGTCAGTAAAGACGCCGTGCATCGCGTCTGGAAAGAGGCTGGCCTGAGACCCCATCGCCTAGACCGTTACTTGGCCAGTGATGATCCGGAGTTCGAAGCAAAGCGGCCGACTTATCGGCCTCTATTTGCGGCCTCCGCAGCATGCCGCCGTTCTCTGCGTCGATGAGAAAACCGCTATCCAAGCCCTGGATCGGCTCGATCCCGTTCTGCCGCTTTCGCCGGGCGAGCCGAGCGTCACGGCTTCGAGTACTACCGGCATGGAACGCTTTCTCTGTATGCCGCGCTGGACACCGAGACCGGCCGCGTGCATGGAAGACCACAGCCCGCCACACCAGCGGCGACTTCGTCGCCTTCCTCGAAGAAGTCGTATCTCGGTGTCCGCGCCAGCAGCAGATTCACATCATCCTCGATAACCTCGCGGCTCACAAAACCCAGTCGGTCCAGGATTTCCTAGAGCAGAACCCGCGAGTCCAGTTTCACTTCACGCCCACCTACTCATCCTGGCTCAACCAAGTGGAACTCTGGTTCGCCAAGATCGAACGGGATGTCATTGCTCGCGGTATCTTCACTTCTGTGCCCGACCTGGCACGCAAGCTTCGCCGCTATATCAACGCTTATTCAGCCCACGCACGTCCGATTCGCTGGAAGTACTTTGACCCATCACGCCGCGTCCATAGTAACATTTGGCCCCACCCTACGGAAACTCATATACCGTGAATCTCCTTCGGGCTCAATCGGCCCCAGGGAGGGCCGGTGGACAGGAGAACCAGGGTGGAGCTATTCGAGCAGATACGACGCGAGTATGAGCATGGTGGGGGAACGATCCGAGGAATCGCCAAGAAGCTGGGGATTCATCGGCGCCTGGTGCGTGAAGCGGTGCTCAGTGCTGTTCCAGCGGAGCGAAAGACGCCCGTGCGCGAGAGACCGAAACTGGAACCAGCGAAGGATTTTGTGGAAGCGATTCTGGAAGCGGACCGGAAGGCACCACGGAAGCAACGGCACACCGCACATCGAATCTGGTGCCGGATTCGAGCAGAGTTGCCTGGAGTGCAGATCGGCGAGTCCACGATTCGTCACTACGTGCGCGAGCGAAAGATAGAACTGAGACTCGTCAGTCAGGAGGTGTTCATTCCGCAGTCTTACCGCTGGGGTCAAGAAGCGCAGGTGGACTGGTATGAAGCGTATGCGGACATCGGCGAAGAGAGGCAGAAGGCCTACCTGTTTTGCATGCGGAGCATGGCCAGTGGCGGAGCTTTTCATTGCGCGTTCCCGCATGCCAGTCAGCAGGCCTTTCTGGAAGCTCACGAGCGGGCGTTTGCTTATTTTGGTGGCGTGTTCAAGACCCTTCGGTATGACAACCTCCGGTCGGCGGTGAAAAAGATTCTGCGAGGGCACCAGCGAGAGGAGACCACGCGATTCATCGCCTTCCGATCGCATTGGGATTTCGAGTCCGAGTTCTGTACGCCGGCGGAAGGTCACGAGAAGGGTGGCGTGGAAGGAGAAGGCGGGTACTTTCGCCGGAACCATATGGTGCCGGTCCCGAACGTGGCCAGTTGGGAAGAACTCGATGCGTTATTGCTGAGATCTTCCAAGGAAGATGAGCAACGGATCATTGGTGAGCGGGCGCAGACGGTCGGCGCGGGAATGAGTCTCGAACAGGAGCATTTGAAGGGACTCAAGGAAGGCTTTGATCTGGCTGCGGTTCACTTCCCCCATGTGAACAGCAGTGGTTGCGTGAAGGTGTTGACCAACTTCTATTCGGTTCCGCTGCCGGTCGGTCTGGAAGTACAGGCCAAGGTGCACTCGGCCTACGTGGAGATCTGGCATCAGGGAGAGTGTGTGGCACGGCACGAACGCTGCTTCAACCGACAACAGAAAGTACTCAACTTGGAGCATTACCTGGATGTACTGACGAAGAAGCCCGGAGCTTTTGCAGGTTCGACAGCGCTCGAGCAGTGGCGGGCACAGGGGCGCTGGCCGGCCAGCTTCGATCGCTTCTGGGAGGCACTGAAGCAACGAAGAGGCAAGCAGGCTGGGACCCGAGCCATGATCGACGTGCTGCTGCTGAGCCGACAGTATGGATATCCGCGACTGAAGGAAGCGGTGGAAAAAAGCCTCGATCTGAGTTGTTTCGATGCCGAGGCCGTACGCTTGTTGCTGGCCACCGAACCAGCCGGGAAGCGCGCAGCCGGTGAAGCAGTCGAGATGGGAGTGTTGCGAGCGTATGACCGACCGCAACCCACGACGAGGAACTACGATCAGTTGCTCGCGAACTGCCCGTCAAACGGGGTGATTCAATGAACGCCCCCGTGCAACAGGCCACCATCCGGCAGTATGCCAAGCAACTCCAACTAAGAACGATCGGCGGGCAGTTCGCAGAGGTGGCCGAGCAGGCAGTCCGCCAGAAGCAAAGTCATCTCAGTTATCTGGAAGCGCTCCTCGGGGCGGAAGTGGAAGAGCGAGACCGAAACGCGGTCGCCCGGCGGATTAAGGAGGCGCATTTTCCCAAGGTGAAAACGCTCGAGGACTTTGCGTTTTCCGATGCGCCGCATATACCCGCAGCGCTGGTGCGGAACCTGGCTGAGGGCAGCTACTTGAGTCGGAGCGAACCCATCATTTTTCTGGGCGAAACAGGAACGGGCAAGACGCACTTGGCAACGGGACTGGCGGTGGAGGCCTGCCGTCAGAGGAAACCGGTGCGTTTCACGACGGCGGCGCAACTGGTCAATGAACTCACTGAGGCCAAGAATAAGAGCGAACTGAATCGTGTGACGAACCGGTGGACGCGGTACGAGCTGATCGTGATCGACGAGATGGCTTATGTAGCGATGCCCGAAGCAGCCGCCGAATTGTTGTTCCAGATCATCGCCGGAAGAGCAGAAAGAGCCGCGGTGATCGTCACGACGAACCTGCCGTTCTCCGAGTGGACCACGATGTTTCCCAACGCACGATTGTGTAAGGCGATGCTGGACCGGCTGACCGACCAGGCCCACATCATCGAGACGGGCACGGAATCGTATCGTTTCCGCCGCACGCTGGAAAAGAAGAAAGGTCGCAAGGGATGAATGTAAGAAAACAAAAACGGGCAGAGAAAGGCCTGTGGGAACTGACGCCACTGATGGAAATCCGCAAAGAACGCGGATTCCCACAGCGGCTTGAAAAGAGCCTCGCAAACGACGCTCGGCTTTTTCACAGTTCCCACAGGCCCGACGGCGGGATCAACCTAGATTAACCAGTAGGGTGGGGCCAAATGAGACGATCGAAAGGGGCCAAATCAAGTTGACGGAAGCAGTCCGGCGAGGGCCAGGATTTCCTTGGTGTTGGGGATGGTCTCAAGATCGTAGGCCTGCGGCCTGCACGGGATCAGGACGAGGTCGGCAACTTTCGCGGCGGCGAGGGCCGATTGCTCGGAGCGCGCTGGCGTGTCGATAACCGCAAAGTCCACGCCGTTCTCCTCGCACTTTTCGAGAGCGGCGGCGAGGCGCGAGGGCTGCGCGTCGATGACCACAGGCCCCTCCCCTTGCCGGCGGTCCTTCCAGTTACAGGCGGTGGCCTGCGGATCGAGATCGAAGATAAGGGCCTTCAGGCCGACCTGGCCTGCGGCGACGGCGAGGGAAACAGCGAGGGTCGTCTTGCCGGTTCCCCCTTTCTGGGCGATGAGTGCGATTGTATACATGTCTACTTTCCTGCTTTGAGGGATTGAGAGAACGAGGAATGTCTACTTCGAGGCTTGGTGTATTAAAGAAGGATTAGGGGAAACTATGCTTGTATACATGTCTAGTTCCCTACATTGCGGCAACGAGGATTGACGGCTATAGGATTGGCTGAATCGAGAAAACCATACTTGTATACATTCAGGCATGGAGACTTTCAGAGTTGAGGGATTCTAGAAATCGAGAGTTCGAGACTTTGAGGAGATGAGGATTGCCGGAAAGGCTGATTCGCTCATTGCCTGTAAGTAGGAATTTAGAGGAAGACGGGCGGGCGGTCAATTGCCATGACAGCTCGGCGACATCAATCCTCATCGCCGGGCCACTTTTCCCGACGTGGCTCCTTGCCGAGCGCCTGCAGGCAGACAAGGCGCAACTCCGACAGGTCGCGCAGGGCGTCTCCCAGCCTGCCCTCGACGCGGTCGCCCGGACGGCCGGCGTTGAGATGGTAAGCGATCTGGTTGATGTTCGAGCCGATCTTGCCAAGCTGCCCGAGCAACCGGGCGACGGCCTGCAGATCGATGCGGGTGAGGCGAGGGCGGTTGTGGAGGAGGGCGCTGCGCATCATCGCGCTGACGGTCTCGCCCCGGTTTTGGGCGAGCTGGCGGATGGTGGCGGCCTCCTGCGGGCTGATGCGCATGGTGACGATAGTCGTGCGCTGGCGTTTTTCGCTGCCGCTGCGTGGTGACATAAAACCCCCTGCTGTAGCCGCATCATACTTCAGGTTGCGTTAACGGGAGGTTTACAACCGTGCGACCGGCGGCTGACAAAGCACGGGGAGGGGGTTCCAAGGGGCAACTCCCTTTGGCGCGGTCCAGGGCCGCGAAAGCCTGGTCGATGGGCGTCCAGAGGGAGAGCGAAGTCTCCCTCGGTCTGGGGGTCCAGGGCGGGCACGAAGGCCCCCATGGTCAAGGGTCCAGGGGCTGATGAAATCGCCCCGGTCGGAAGTCCAGAAGGCGAAGCGCGTCTGGTGAGGTCCACGGAGCAACGCTCCTGGCCGGGGGATGCAACGGGGGCGGAAAGACACCCTTGCCAAGATGAGCGAGGCCGAAGGTCGAGCGGGGCGCGCGGTATTACACGCGCACATCTTGCGAGCCGTAGTAATGGCGATGTTGCTGTAGCCTTCGGTAAGAGCCTTGGGTGAGATTGTCGCTCCGGAATATAACGGAATTGCCGCTATGTTTTCCACAAAAAACGCGGCCATGAGTGAAGAAATTGTTAAGGAAAGAGGCTCGGCGGAGGCGCGGTTTTTTCGTAATCCTGATGCGGTCCGTTTTGGCCACAGAAGGCCGTGCAGGGGCTTTGGATTTCAGAGTATGGACCGAGGGGAAAAAGTGAACGGTCGGCATGGGCGGCTAACCTTGACGAAGTCAGCTGCTAAAGACGGCACCCGCGATCAAACAAACTGTACCCGCGAATCCCCGCATTGTGGTAAAAACGCCGCCAAGTTGGTACTCCGATGGAAGAGCGCATCGCGACTGCGGAATGGGCCGACCCGGCCCTCGTCGAGGAGAAATACCTCTACCGCGACGGCGAAGTCTGGCTCGGACGCTCCGCAAGTGACCACCTCGTTCCCCTCGGCTTTTGCGATGACCGCCATGTCTGTCTGGTCAGCGGATCGCGGGGCGGCAAGGGCACCAGCTCAATCGTTAACAATTTAATCCTGTGGCCGGGGTCGGTTTTCGTTGTCGATCCGAAGGGCGAAAACGCCACCATCACGGCCTCGCGTCGGGGCAAGGGTTCGGTCCATTGCACCGGCATGGGCCAGGCGGTTCAGGTGCTCGATCCGTTCAAGACCGCCCAGGTGGACGACTCCCTTCGGGGCCGCTTCAATCCCCTCGATGCCCTCGCCGCCGACAAGGATGAAACCATCGATGAAGCCGGGAGGGTTGCCGACGCGATCGTGGTGGTTCACGAAACCAACGATCCGTTCTGGGACGAATCTGCGCGGTCAATGGTCAAGGGGCTGCTCCTGCATGTCCTGACGGCGCCGGAATACGAGGGCCGCAGAAACCTGATTACCGTGCGCAATTTGATTCTGCGGGGAGACTGGGAGGCGGTCGACGCGCTGAAGGCGGCTGGTGAGACGGATATTCCGCCGGCGCATGGGCTGCTGTGGACCGGCCTCGTGAACAATCCGGCCTTTGGCGGGCTGGTCGCCGGGATCGGCGACAGCTTCACCAACATGCTGCTGAACTCACCGAAGCAGTATGAAAGCGTCCTCCAGGTCGCCAACCGAAACACCGAGTTCATCGACAGTCCGGGGATGCAGCACTGTCTTGAGGCGTCCGACTTCCAGCTCTCGGACCTGAAGACGCGGCCCGGCGGACTGAGCGTCTATCTGTGCCTGCCGCAGATGTACATGAGCACGCATTACCGCTGGCTGCGGATGATGATCGGCCTGACCGTCACGGGTATGGAAAAGGTCAGCGGACGGCCCGCAACCGGCCATCCGGTTCTCATGGTGCTCGATGAGTTCGCGGGCCTGCAGCGGATGGAAGTCATCGAAAACGCCGTCGCGCAGATCGCCGGATACGGGGTGAAGCTGTTCTTTGTCCTTCAGAGCCTTGAGCAGCTGAAAGCCGTGTACAAGGACAATTGGGAAACGTTCCTCGCCAATTCCGGGCTGAAGGTGTTTTTCAATCTGGAGGACAATTTCTCACGGGACTACGTCTCCAAGCTGATCGGCGAGACCGAAGTTATGCGCGAGGTTGCTTCGGAAAGCGAGACCAAGGGCGTTTCGGAAAGCACGTCCCACAGCACGACGAAGTCGCAGTCGGAAACGCACGGGACATCGTCGTCGGCCGGAACGTCTGAATCGGACGGGACAAACAGTTCGGCCAGCACCGGAAAATCATGGGGCCTCAACAGCTCCGAAAGCAGTTCGCGGAATACCAGCTTCGTGCAGGGGATGATCTTCAAGCATTTCGACAAGAGGATCGGGCTGGGCGGCAGCCAGTCGCAGGGAAAATCGAAAGGCTGGACCGAAAGCCTGGCGAAAGGAATTTCACACACCATATCCAGTTCGCGGACCGACGGCACATCAGACAGTGTGACGACGGGCGCAAGCGAGACGGAAGGCACGACCCACGGCACGTCGCGATCTCAGACAGAGGGGACGAGCGAGACGATCCAGAAACGCGCCCTCATCACGTCGGATGAGATTGGGCAGGTCTTCGCCCGGATCGATGACAAGACACAAGAGGTTTATCCGGGCCTCGCGCTGGTAGTGATTTCCGGCGCGCGACCGCTGGCGCTGAAGCGCGTGAATTATTACGAGGACTACCAGTTCATTGGGCTGTTCGATCCGGCGCCGGATTTTCCGTTCGCAGCGCCGAAGGAATTGTGCGTCGACGGTCGCCAGATGGGATTGTCCCTCCCGGAATTCGGCTGAAGGTCGGGGCTGGGCGGTCACGGCGGGTCTTATTGCCGCATCGAACGACGGCGCCGCCAGTATCGTCTCCGGCGACGGTAAGGCCGCGGCCTATATTCGCGTGCCGCGCGCCGGTCTTGTGACGACTGTTCCAGCCGGCGGCGCGACTGAAGTGCCTGCCGGGCCGCTGTTTTCCCTGCGCTATTACGAAGACGGCGCGACGCTGATCGATCCCTTCGCGGAACTGCGGGCGTTGTGCGCAGCGATAGCCAAACAGCGCGAGGATGAAAAAAGAAGGGCCGAAGAACAGAGGCGCAGACGAAAGCGAATACTCATAGTTTCGGCCGGATGTTGCGCACTGCTGGCGGTTATTGGAATCACGATAGCAGTTATGAGGTACATCGAGAGGCCGGATAGCGGCCGCGAAATCACAGCGCTGCGGGACAGTGGCGTGCCCCCGGCGTCGGCAAATCTGGCGAATCCGCCGAGCCGCGGCGTGATCCAAACAGCACCGCCGGCAAACCCAGGACCAATTGCAACGGAACCGAAGACACGGCCCGAAGCCGTCGCCTCTGCGGCGACTCCCACGCACCCGGAGCGCTTCGCGACCGCGCGCCCCGTTCCCGTAATGGTTGGCAAGATCGATGTCTCTCACTTCGCCGGCATAAAACGCGGCGACACGCCGGCGAACGTTGTTTCGATTTATGGTCAGCCGGATGAAGATCGCGGCACCATACCAGATTTGGGCGAATGACGGCCATGGCATGTTCATAGTCAGTTATTTGGATAACGTTGTCGAAAAAGTGGAAGCCTACAGCACGGTGGCGGTGGCCAGCTTCCTGCGCGCGCACGGTCAAGCCGACGAACTTCTGAAGCTTTTCGGCCAAAAGGCCCTGCGGTAGTCGCGTTGCTCGGCCCGCCGTTCGATCACGAAGAGCAGGAGGCAGACACGTACGACCTTTATTGGGTCTTTCCGATGGCTGGCCGTCTCGCGCCGGAATACGCGAACTCGGGAGGCGGCCAAACACTTACAGTGCGATTTAAACGAATCAACCCGCCCGTGCAAGTACACGGAGTACGCCAGGACGACGCAGACTGTATTTATGTGAACGTTACCTGGTGAGCAGGATTTTCCGGGTACGGGAGCCATCGCTACACCGAAGGGGATTACTACCGCTCGCGGTCTTGGTCCAAATCGCGGTCCTGCTGCTGGCGGGCCTTGAAGGCTTCCTGCGCTTTTCTCGCCGCTTCTATCTTCGCATCGGCATTGTCATGCTCTTGTCCGAGCCGCGTTGCGGCGGCGTAGCGGTCCGGCGCCTGCCGCATCGGACCGCTCGGCGTCGGGCGCATTACAGGCCTGTCGTCCTTGATCATCTGTGAGCCGTCTTTTTCGGTTTCGCGCGGGCGTTCCGCCTGTTTCTGGTTGTTCTGTTCCTGGGCGTGGGCGAACTGGTCGCGCAAAGCGCGGGCACGGTCGAGAGCGCTTTGTTCCTGATGGAGCCCCTCGATGTTTTTGGCGACGGACGTGGGCCGGTCGGCCATAGTACGGAAATTATACTCCTCGGCGACGCAGGGAAACGCGGCTAAAGAAAAGGCGGCAACCCTTGCGGGCTGCCGCCTCGCCCCTGGTGGGGACTTAGACGCGGATCAGCCGAAACTGAGAGCCGCTCACCCTTGGATGCTGGGCGGAAGCGGCGGCCCGGTCAAGAGCCGCCGCCCTGTAGCCTATTCGTCGCCGCCGTTGCGGGCTTCGACGATTTTGGTGTGAGCCAGGTCTGCCGCCTTGGCGAGAGACAGAAGATCCTCGGCGTTGTAGCTGTGCGAGGACTTCCAGTTCCCTTCGCCATCGCGGTAGCGGCGCTCGAAGGTGACGTTGTGGAAGGTCCCTTTTTCCGTTTTGTTTTCCCAGATGCTGGCCGTGATCAGACCGACGCGGACCTTATCAGCGGGAGGATTTTTCGTTTCAGCGACTTCGTTTTTCTTCGTGCTCTTCAGTGCCATGTTAGTTTCCTTTTCTGTCAGGCCCGGCATCATTGCCAGCCTTGTGATTTCGGTCAGCCCTGACAAAGCCGGACCGCCCGTCACAGGGAGGGGCATCGCCCGGCTGCACAAGCCGTCAGCGCGGAAGACGGGGAAACCCTTGCGGGCATGAGGGCCGGTTTTCAGGCAGAAATTCACAATAAAGGCTGGCAAACGAGGATACGGGCGATGCAAAGGAAACCTTGGCGCTGCACACGAAAATGAAAAACGCGATGAAGCGAAACGACACCGGCTGATTTCCGGAATGGCTATGAAGGCCAGCAGATGAGGAAAGCGGAAAGAGGGACTATCACAAAGCCACAACGAGGCAACGGGACGCGGCGAAGGTGGCAGGAACGGCGCACGGCGACACCGGGGTCAGGCTCGCGGCCAGGCAGGAATTGGATCATCCAAAAGCGGAGCGGCAACGTGGCAGAGACTACAGGGGCGTGAAGCGGAGCGGCGGGACCGGGCGCCTGTCGTATTCGTCAGCCGCGCAGTGGTATGGGCTTTCAATGAGCAGGTGGTAGTCAGAGATCGCCCTGCCATCGCCAAAAGTGGTAAGCGGATGGCCGTCGGCATCGATCAGCGGGAAATAAACATCGGTGATGCCGACATTGTCTATTCCCTGCTCGTGCAGAAAGAATTTGGCCTGTAGCAGCATGGAGATTTTCTGCTTGGTGGTGTGGGCTCCGTTCAGCGTGACCTTGAAGCGATCACTTCGGGGAATTCCAATCGGCGGTTTCCTGACAAGCTTGAGCGCCATGAACAATTCCGTGCTGCGGTTGTGTCTTGTTTCACTCTACAACCTTTGGGTTAAAAATCAGTAAAGCGACATGTTTTCCCCTGCCTGCGTTCCGCACAGGGCCTTTCAAAAGATGGACGCTGCCCGAAGCCATCCGGCCGGTGCAACGAACAGACCGCTCCTTCCTCCCTGCGGTCGTCCCGTGCAATTCGTTGACAGTCCGTCTGTCGTCCGGGCGGCCGCTTCCTCATGAAAGGCTCCCATGGCGGGAGCCTCGAACAGGAGGAAAAACGACATGAAACTGATTTGTAACCACGAGCTGCAAAAACACACGCCGAGCGAATTGTCCGCGTTGTTCTGCACGGTGTCCAAGGGTCTTGTCCGCACGAAGCGCGGATCGCCGGAGCGAAGGAACGCTCTGGCCTCTCTGGAAAATATCAGCCGGGCGCGTGCGGTGCGGATGCACACATGCGCACCTTGAGGGGCGACGCTCACTTCTCCCGGTCCCGGTCGGGGCCGGGAGAGGGGGCTTGCGGCGTTCCAGTTCTTCCATGGCCTTGCGGGCCTGCTCGGTTTTCGACGTACCGGCTTCGGGCGCACGCTCGGGTTGGCCGCCTGCCGGTTTCGGCGCGGCGGTTTTCGCCTTCTCGAAAGCACGCTGCAGATCGCCCTTGCTGGTCACGGACGGCTTCGCGGCTTCCTTGAAGGCCTCGGCGGCTTTCCCCTTGCTCTCACCGCCGCCCGTTTTGGCCGCTTCCTTTCCTTTGGCCGCCGCCGCGAAGTCGCGTTTCAGTTTTTCCTTGCGCTCGTCGTCGCCCTTCCTGATTTCGGTCTTGCCGGTGGCGGCGGCCGTGAATTCGGGCTGGATGGTGCGGTCGGGACGGGTGAGCCGCTTTAACGCCTCGCGGCGCAGCTCCGTCTCAAGCGAACGGCGCTCGCGCTTGTCGAGGCTGCCGAGAGCGCTTTCCTGATGCCTGAAATTCTGCATCTCCCGGCGGTGGCGGCGGAGGAGGGCGGCGGTTTGCTGGCGCTGTTCGGCGATCCTCTGCTTGTCCTCGCGGGCATGGCGGAACGCGGCGAGGGCGTTGAAACCCGTGATGCGGGCGAGGAAAGCCAGCACGCCCGTCGGCTGTCGGGCGGCGCGCTCCTGCAAGACGCCGGCGCTGCGGGCCGATTGCAATTCGGCAAGCGCCTTGCGCTCGCCGCCGTGGACGGCGGCGAGCTGCAGGCGTTTTTCCTCAAGATCTCCCCGCCGGACAGCGTGGGCCTGCTCCAGGGCCTCGCGGCGCTCCTGCGCCGTCTCTTTTGTTTGTGCCTGATCCCGTGTTTTGAGAAGGCGGGCCTGCCGCTCCTGACGGGCGCGCTCCTGCGCGGTGGCCACATCGGCGAGCTTCTCTTCGTCGCCGAGGCGGGCTTCGAGTGCCTTGGTTTTGACGCCGTCAATTTGTCGCGCGAGATTGGAAACCTCGCCGTACAGATCGACCACGGCATACCGGCAGTCATCGCCGCGCGCGACGTAGTAGCATTTTTCTTCGAGCGCCTTGATGAAGGCCGGGCCGTTATCGCTGGCGTGCCAGGCTTCCGAGATTTCGCGCCGGCGCTGCGGTTTGCTGACGCCGGTTCTTTCCTCGCGTTGTTTGTCACCCAGATTTTCCTGCTTGTCGCGGTCAGCGTAACGGTCCTTGCCCCGGTCATTCTGCATGCCGGGCGGAAGTTTGATGTTGTGGTCTTTGGCATATTCCTGCGCGACGGCGCGAAGTTTCTGGTGGTCGTGCGAGAGCTGCACGGCCTTCATTTTCTCGGTGTCGATGCGCGACCAGACGACGTGGTAATGTTCGCGGCCGTGCTTGACGTGAATGACGACGGCGCGGGGCTGGCCGGAAAGGCCGAGCTTGTCTTCGGTGCGCCGGATGAAATCGTAATAGTGCTCGCGGTTGAAGGGGCCTTGCGTGTGGTCGGGATTGAGGGACAGCGAGTAGAGATACTTGATGCACTTCGTCGCCTTGGCCTCGGCATACCATTCGGCAAAGGCGCCGTGCAGGTCCTGCGCGATGGCGCCGCGCATGTCGACGACTTCGACGCGGTCATTGTCGTAGGCGTTGAGCAGATGGGTGGCGAGCTGCTGCCCGCCGGCGCGCTGATTGCCTTTGGGTATCATCCGGTGAGCGTAGGATAACTCCCTTAACAAGGCGTTAGTGAGCGAATGCGATTGTATGCGGTTTCCCGCGTCATGGCTCGGAACTCCCTGCCAGAGCGCCGATCCACTGCAGGCCAAGGTCGCGGCGGCGGGAACGCGCTTCCCAATAAGCGAGCCTGTTCAGGTCGATCTGGCCGAGGGCGGCCTGGCGCACGAGTTCGTCGGAGGCATGGCGCAGAAGGTCCATGGCTTCGAGCGGGATTATGTCGTCGTCTTGCAGCATGTTTTTTCCTTTCGCTGTTGGTTTCCTTGAAGACGCAGAGAAACGAAAGCCGGACGGGCAAGCCGGCGAGTCACCCGAAACTTTGAGGGGGAACGGGCAACACGGAACCTTGGAGCGGGCCGCCCGTTGACGCGACGGCGCGTCCGGCTTAGGGCTGCGGCAAAGAGTTCGAGGAAAACACGGCGAAGAAACACACGAAAAACCGGGGGAATAATTCGGGCGATTTGGCAAACTCCGAATTTGCATGAATCGACGCGGCATGCTACAAGCGCCGTCATGTCAGAAAACACGTTCGACATCGAATCGTCCGCCAGATTGAGGCGCTCACACAAGAGTTGGGCGGACTGGCGGAGTGCAAACGGCTTGGATTTATCTTCGAGGACGGACAGGGCGTGATGAGCCTGTCGGTGGCGGGTCTGGGCTATCTGCTGTATGTGAAGGCGCGAGGCGTTACCAGTCTCGCGGAAGCCTTCGCCGAGGGCTATCAGTGCGCTGAAGACAATATCAAGTACAAGAACTGAGCGGCCGAAGCCGCGCTGACGCGGCGAAGCGTGTCTAGATTGTTGCAAACCGTGAACTTCATAATCCGTCAGACGGAAAACCGGAGCAGGCCTACCTGCGAGCGCCGTAAGATTTCGATCATGTGCGGCGGTGCCGCTTCCGGCATCTGACGCGTCCGCATACGAGCTGAGTGAAGCGGTCAGCGTGCAGGAGCAGTCTCGGGCGTTTCGCAGATCAGCCGGTCCGGCAAAAGACATGCCGATCTGGCCAATCTGCTGAAGGCCATTAGCCCGAAAATCGCCACGAGCCGTTGATTTCGCGCGCCCGCCGATGGGCGAGAGCGTCTGGTGCATGGCGCGGTATGTGCCGCTGACGCCGGAGACATTGTCCAGCTGAATTTCACGCCGCAGGCAGGCCATGAGCAGTGCGGGGCACCGCCCGGCGCTGGTGCTGAGCCCGGCGGTGTATAACGTACAAGACAAGCCTGATGATCCTGTTCGTCCCATGTACGACGCAGATCAAGAACTATCCATTCGAGGTCGCTCATCGAGTGAAGCACGCCGGTCGAATGTGGTTCTTGCCGATCAGGTGAAGAGTCTGGACTGGCGCATTCGCAAAGCCGTACGCAAAGGCGCGGTATCCCCGGACAGCTGAGCGGATGTTCGCGCCAAGATTCTGGCGCTCATCGGTTAGCGTCTAGCAGTCTGCCAATCCCAGTATGCACAATGCTCCTGACGAACGAAAGCACATCTTGATCAGCCGCGATTCAAGTGCAAAGGCTGAATTACGGAATCCGCATCATGCGGCAACCGTGTCGCTGGCACGCTGAATTTATTGATGAAATCCGCGGCGCGCTGCGCGTGCGCGGCGGCTGTGAAAATCGCCCGGCAGTCCCTTTCATGACCTCGAGCCAATGGGCAAGGTAGGCGGAATGATCCTCGCGGGCCTCAAGCGCGAGTTCAAGATCGGCACAGAGGAAAGCGGCGCCCAGTTCGCGCAACGAGTTCCTCCTGCGCATAGGCGTTGCTGCCGAAGCGGTGCCCGCCGAAGTCGCGGTCAAGGCGGGTTCTTGCTGCCAGTCCAATGGGTCAATTCATGGGCAAGTGTTGAATAATAACTGTCGGCGTCGCGGAAGGATTCAAACGGCGGCATCTGCACGGCGTCGGTTGACAGGCTGTAATAGGCGCGGTTCCCGCCGTGCGCGATCTTTGCGCCGGTGGCGTGCAGGAATTTCTCGGCATGATCGATGCGGGCGACGGGATCGAGCGTCGGCGCGGCCTTGGCGTAATAGATTTCCGGCAAGCCGTCGATCTGCTCGACGTTGAAAACGGTATAGCCCTTCATGTACGGGATTTCGCGCTCGACATCCTCGCCGGATTTCTCGTCATGCTCGGTGCGCGTGATCGAGTTCGCGTAAACCACAAGCGAGCCTTTCTCGCCTTTGCGGACGTGCGCGTCCAGCTCCAGGGCCTGCCGGAACGTCATCCAGATGGGCGCGGCGAAATTCTGAACCGATGCCGACATCCAGAGCGAAAGAATGTTGATACCGGAATAGGGCTGGCCGTTATGGCGCAGCGGGCGGGTGATGCGGCCGGCGGCGTGTTCGGCGTTCCATGGTTTGATCCACGGGCGCACGCCTTTCTCAAGATCGGCAACGATCTGGTCCGTGATGCGGCTGTAAACGTCCTTGCGTTCGGTTGTGTCGTGCATTTTGTTGCTCCTTTTCCAGCATTTAAAAAACTTCATTTCCTCGTACTGGAGAGCGGGCTTCAGAGCCGCACGGGCTGTCACAGGGCGGAGCGCAAGCGGCGTTCATCGCAGACCCTTGACAGCGCAAAGGGCGGCTCTGGTATCGGTTCTTAAAGAGGAAATGAAGTGCTTTGGAAAAGGCTGCGGATGTACGGCGGCATTACCGGAAAGACGGAATTACACAGCAGCGTGGAAAAGTAAGGAGCGAAAAGCGCGCACTGCCGGCGGCATTAACGTTCGCGGTCGAGGTCTTTGGCGGGCTGGCTTTGAGCCGCGCGCTGACGGAACGTCTTGGAAGCTTTCTGGGCGCGGGTGAGGATCGCGGCATCCTTGCGGGCGTTCTTTAAAACCGAGCCGACGATTTTTGCGCGCTGGCGTTTTTGCACGGCGCGAAGTACCGGAGCGGCGGCAGCCTTGAGCGGGCTT
Source organism: uncultured Acidobacteriota bacterium (assembly GCA_963718485.1). Taxonomy (GTDB): domain Bacteria; phylum Acidobacteriota; class Terriglobia; order Acidiferrales; family UBA7541; genus Palsa-295. Next base: position 9,041 of record CAVQZU010000073.1, on the reverse strand, counting down.
TTGTCGTTCGCGGGATTGAGCGTCTGCTCCAGCCGCGCCTGCGTGGTCTGGAGTTTCTCAAGCGCCCTGCCGGTGGTGACGAAGGTTTTTTCGGCATGTGAACGCAGGTCCTTTTCCGCTTTCTCGCGCTGTTTCGGATCGGTGATTTTCTCAAGCTCGTGATAGCGGGCATCCACGGCGAGCTGACCGGCTTCTTCCTTGGTTTTCGGGGCAGGGGGTCGGTACTGACCTTCGTCCGGTAATTTCGCGGGGGCGGGATCTGACTTTTTGCCGGGGCTGTCCATGGCGGCCTCCTGCAACACAGGCGGACTATTGTAAGCCCGCTTTGGTTTCGACGTTCAAATAAAGGAAAACGGCTGGACTGTGGCAGGCTGCTGGAAGCACCGTGTCAGGAATTTGGGCACAGGCCGTCCCATTGCTTCCCCTCGCCAAGCAAACTTTCGAACGTCCGGGAGCGATTTACGGCTAGAGAATGGCCGGTAGAGGCGGGATCGTTTTCATAAAGGACCGGAAAACACCGTCCATGCAGCGCAGTGCCCATGATTCCCGGCTATATTTTATTCTGAGTCTATGGTTCTGTGACTTTTGTGACGCATCCGATTCCATTAGCTTGCCCGGCCATTTCTGCCGGTGATGCCTTGGAAACAGCGGTGCCAGCAGTGCGACGAACAATCCGGCGCACATGCGCGTGCGGGCATGGACGACTTCGACGGTGATGTAACCCGCGTGTTCAAGCTGACGCAGGTAACGCTGCACGGTGCGGCGGTCCTTGCCGAGCGCACGCATGAGCCAGGTGACGGTGATGTCGGCGGCGCGGGCGCTGCGGTTCTTCCGGTAAACATACTGCATCAGCTTGCGTGCGCAGCGGCGTGCGCCGTCCGTGAGGTTCGGATCATCCTCGATCCGGGCGGCCATTTCCGGCACATAGGCGCCGCTGTCGCGCGGCAGTGCCTGCTGGGGTTTCGGCTCGGCGGGAAGGTGACAGGATCGCAGTGACCGCTGCCGCCGGTCTTCGTCTTTGGCCGGCACGGTAGGGGAGGGGCTTCGTTCAATGCGAACGCCGTCGCGGGCAATCCGCGCGGCGAGGCGTTGCGCGATTTCTTCAATCGGCGGTGGTTGTCTTTCGATAGGCATGGTTTTCTCCTTGGTTATGAGAAAACCCGCCAGATTTCAGGCCGCACAAAACCGCCGCAAAAAAGCGCTTGCGTTTTTTTATGGTTCTGCCAGAGTCGGGATTGCGACATCGCTGCTCTTGCAGTTTCAGTTTTTAGAAGCCCGCCTCCTGGCGGGTTTTCTTTTTGTTACGTCATAGGTTTTCCTTCGAACATTTGTGAACACAGAAATGGCCGGATTCCGGAATCGGAGGGGCCACGTAAAAAGTGTGTAGCAAGAATCGGACGGCAGCAAGCGCGCCACGGCGAACGAAGTGTGCCGGCGCGGCCTCCGGCCATGCGAATCAGGCGGCGAAGGCTTGCGGTGCTTGGGTATTGATGTGTATGCGATCGGTGTGGACAGATGCGGACTTCTCGTTGGGGGAGGGGCGGAAATCCGCCGCATTCAGGCCGCATAAAACCGCCGCAAAAAGCTCTTGCGTCCTTTCTAGGATTCTGCAAGAGTGGGATTCTCACATCGCTGCTCTTGCAGCTTCAGTTTCTGGAAGGCCCGCTTCGGCGGGTTTTTCTTTTCTAGGTCATCGGGATTCCTTCAGGTTAGCGCAGAAGAGCCCAGAATCGTGCCGGGCCCAGACCGAGTCTGCCCGAATATTTTTCACACGGCAAGCGCAATGCAACTTGCAAGTGTTTTTTCCGATTTATACAACTATGACCAAAGAATCGCCGGTAACGTCGGCGTCTGCCTGATGACCGTGCGTGCCGCTCGCGGACACCACCTGTCCCGAAGCCATGCGATCCGCCTGTTTGAACCACTGCAGAAGCTCTCCGCAATGTCCAGACGGGTTTTTCAGTTTCATGTGTTCTCACGCTCCGCAAGCCGGTGATACGGAATCGTCGGCCATGTGTGATGCTCCCAATGCAGCCATGAATTGTGCGGGGCGAGAAGCGGCGCCTGCCAGAAATTCAGGTGCAGGCGATGCGTTTCCGGCGTTCCCTGATGCTCCAGCCACAGCCTGAGACGAAACGACATCATGAATGTCGTGACCAGACCGGCATACCACAGCAATCCGGCCCACCACAGTCCTGATGCCGCGAGCAGAGCAACGGCGAAGGCATGGAAGCACAACAGCGGCAGATATTCGGACGGCTTGTCCGGCTTCGAATATTTCAGAATGATCAGGTAGTCGGGCAGGCTGCCGCCCGACAATATCAAGAGCCGCGTATTTCAGGATGCGGGACGGCTTTGCCGGCAAGTCCCACTGCGGGCTTCGTGACCGTTTGTGCCCCAGCTCGGGATCGTGTTCCGTCCCGGTATGCTTGTGATGTTTGAAGTGCAGGGCGCGGTAGCCGCTGACCGTCAGTCCGATGGGCCAGAACGCAAACAAATTCGTTAGAAAATCGTTCAGCCTCCTGTCGTGCGACAGGGTGAAATGCGTGCCGTCATGGCCGAGGATCGCCAGCGCGTGCTGGCGGTTTCCGATGACCAGAAGCGCCAGCAGCCATGTAACCGGGTTGGAAAATACATGGACAAGGCGCAAGCGCGCCGAGAATGACGGTCCAGTCGAGGACAGCATCCCTCAGCCACGGCAGCGCCGTGCGCCGGGAAAGATCGCAGCAGGATTTCCTTGTCGAGTGATGATTTGGCGTCACGTTGCATAGCAAAGCCCTCCGTCAGTTTGTGCGTAAGAATTCAACTGACGGAAACTCTAGACAGAAAGACCGCTCCGGACACCCTACGAACCTTCGTAGGGTTATTTCTCCGCCGCGAATCCGGCTAGTTTTTGACCGCTTGCCAGACAACCATTAACGAGGAGAAACACCATGGCACAGGTTCAAAAGGTCCGGGCGACGAAAATATCGGCGTGATAAACGAAATACTGGAGCGGGACGGCTGCATCGTTATCGAGAATGTCCTTGATAAAGAGCAACTGGACAAGCTGAAAAAAGAGCTTCGGCCCGCACTTTGACGAGACGCCGAACTGCACCGGCGATTTCTACGGTCATGCGACCAAGCGCGTGAGTTCCCTGATCGCGAAATCGAGTCTGTGCCAGCACATGGCCATTCGATCCGGTCATCCTTGCGGCGATGGATGAATTTCTCCTGCGCGGCTGCGGTCAATACCAGCTCAATCTCACGCAGGCGATCCAGATCGGGCCGGGCGAGCCGCAGCAGATCATGCATCCCGGACGATCCGCTTTTCCCTTACGTTCATCCGGGCTACGAGGCCATGATCAACTGCATGTGGGCCGTCGATGAGTTCACCGCCGAAAACGGCGCGACGAATGTCGTTCCCGGCAGCCACAAGTGGGAGAGGGTCGGGCTGATCCCCGAACGCGTGCCGCAACCCGATGAAATCACGCAAGGCATCATGCCGGCGGGATCGGTGCTGATTTATTTCGGCTCGCTCCTGCACTGCGGCGGCGCGAACCGAACCGCGAAGCCGCGCACCGGCGTCGTCCTGAGCTACTGCCAGGGCTGGCTGCGCCAGTCGGAAAACCAGTATCTCGCCGTTCCGCTTGCACATCGCGAAGACGCTGCCCGAAAGGCTGCAGCGGCTGCTGGGATATTTCGTTCACGAGCCCAATCTCGGCCAGATCGAGGGGCGTGATCCCATAGAGCTGCTGCAGGGGAAAAATATCGTCAATGCCGGGTTCGAGGAATTCCTGCCGGCGGAATTGCAGCCGTTGCTCGATCAGCACAAGGCGCGACTGAAGGAAGCCGCATAAACTTCGTCCGCCATGGATAACTCGCGGATGACAGGCCGGGCGGTCTTGATTCCGTAAACGGAGTGTGGATAAAGCTGGTTGATTGCCACCGAGCGTGCTACAACTTGCAGGATAGTTTCATCATTTGGAATCGCTAGGGACGCGAGAGACTCATGGCGATTCCGTTTGAGGAATTCGTAGAGAAGGCCAACAAGGCCCGCTCCGTTGACGAGCTTCTCCAGGTATTTCTGGAGACGGTCGGGCATCACGGCTACGACAAGATGATTTTCTGCCTGCTGTCCGATCACAAGCAGATCGGACTGGCGGCGGGCGTCGGTCATCTGCGGAATTATCCCGCCGACTGGATGAAATACTACTTTGAACAGGGCTTCGATCAGCTCGATCCCGTCATAAGCTACTGCTACCAGAAAATGGGCACCTTCACATGGCAGGAAATGTCCGAACGGCTTGACCTGACGCGCAAGCAGAAACTCTGTCTCAACCTCGGCACCGAAGCGGGACTGCATAACGGCATCTGTACGCCCTTGTGGGGTCCGCACAGGTTTGCCGGCATCGGCCTGGCGACGACGGAAAAGAAGGACGCCTGCCATGCGAATACCGACATGATCACGGCCTACTGCAACCATTTCTATATTGCCTTCCAGAGACTCCATGCCGCGCCTCAGAATGCACGCGATCCGCTTCCCAATATCTATCTGACGGCGCGGGAAAAGGAGATTTTGACGATGGTCGCCGAAGGAAAATCCGACGAGGCTATCGCCGTCCTGCTCAAGCTGACGCCGCACGGCGTCGATTTCCACATGAGGAATATCTATACGAAAATGCAAACCAACAGCCGCATATATGCGGCGTCGAAGGCGATTGACCTCGGCCTGATCCATCCGCTGCTTCACCCCTATATTCGCGTCTGACACCCTACGAACCTTCGTAGGGTCAATCGGTCCTCGAAGCATGCTCTCCTTGTCCTGTGGAAACACAGGGAGGACAGCATGATTGAATTTGTCACCGTCGAAAATGTGAATCAGTTTCCGGGAAACGCTTTGGCCGCGCAGCACCGGCTGCGCTACCGGAGCATCATCGAGCGGCAGCAATGGGATGTTCCGAACTACGGCGAGATGGAATTCGACCAGTACGACAATCCGGCCGCAAAATATCTCGTCTACAGAGACGATAATCATATGGCGCGCGGCGTGTCGCGGTTTTATCCGACAACACGTCCCTACATGCTGGAGCAACTGTTTTCGCATTTTGTAACCGACCGGCCGATGCCGAAGAATCCCGCGTGTGTGGGAAGGCTCCCGCTTTTGCATCGACCAGACCCTGCCGCCTGAGACCAGAAAGCGGATCGCGCGGGAGATCGTTGTCGGCTATCTGGAGACCGGCCTGCGACTACGGCATTGAGGGCATTGTCGGGCTGATGTACCCGGCCTACTGGCGCAGCCTTTTCACAAGCGCCGGCTGGGAAATCAATTTTATGGGTGAAACAACTCTCCTCGATGACGGGAACAAAGCCAGAGCGGCGTGGCTGCCGGTTTCGGAAAGCATTCTTGCCAGGGTCCGCAAGACCACCGGCATTCATGAAGACGATTGTCAATTTCGGAGACGTTGATGTTAAAGCGCTCGCCGCCTGATCCGGTGGAACATGATCTGAGTGCGCTTGTCTGCAGCAGGAATGCGGTGCAGTTCCTGTACGAGGAATCCCTCGTCAACGGCAACGCCGATATCACCCTGATCCTGCGCGAAGCCTTGACCTGCGGCGATGAGCTTATCGCGGAGAAACGGGAGATTTCATACAGATCGAAAGATGCGTTGTTATTCCTGTATTTTCTGAGAGCGATACTCGGGCTGCATCCGGAAAAGATCAGACATCTCGTTGAGCTGCTGAAATGGCTGACAATCATTCCCTGTGAAAATGAAACCGGCGAACATGTCGAAACCACGCCCAAGGCCGATAACGCCGGCGTATCGATCAGCACTTCAGGTCGGCCATGCGCTTGACGAGGTTAAGAAGCCCGGCGCGCAGAGGCCGGTCCTTGATCGTTCCCCACGCTTCGATGAGCGCCCGGAATTCCTTTGGCCCCGAATTGTTCGGCAAGCGTCTGAAACTCCGCATCCCTGTCGGACGGCGCGATGAGTTGCAACAGCGGCACCTCAAGATACGCCGCAAGGCTGACGAGGCGATGGACCGGAATTCGGTCCTTTCCGTTTTCATATTTCTGTACCTGCTGAAAAGTCAGGTCGAGATGCTCGGCGATTTCGGTCTGGCTCTTGCCCGCAGCGCTGCGGGCAACGCGGAGATTGCGCCCCAGTTCGCGGTAGAAAGGGCCTTCGGGCATTCGTTTGGAAGTTCTGGGCATGATGATGAGGATCTTCGGTGAGGTTACCCTGACGATTTAAGGGCAGGGACGGGGGCTGGTCAATCTTGAAAGCGCAAAGTTATGTACCTTATTGCCGTAACACAGCAAGAGAGTTCGACCGCGCGAGGGCCGGTGATGCGGGCTTGGCCCTGAACAGCCTCGTGATTTTCAGAAAAGAGATAGCTGGCGCGTCTGCGAGACGTATGCCTTGAGTGTTTCGATCATGCGCGCGGCGAGAGCGGCTTGGTTCGAAGGCACCCAGCCTTTGCAGTCGCGCACCCCCTCAAATATGACGATGAGTTTGTCGATAGCGGCGGCGACGGCTTCGTCGCGCGTGGTGTAGGCGGTGCGGTTCCAGACCGAGGCGCCGACCCGCCACCGCCCTGGCTGTACCAGTAGCTTGTCGCTATGGCGTGCCAGCCATTCGGCGCAACGGCGATGCGTACTTCCCCGTACCACGATTTCTGGCCGTCAAGATCGACGCGGATGGTTTCATCGCGCTCGAAAACGCCGCAGTCGTTGCAATCAGCATCGCCCCACAGCGTCCGCAGTTCGCGCTGAGCCTCATCGGAAATCCAGTAATCCTCATAGCGGCTGCAGATGTCGTCAATCTGCTCGGAAAGGTCGATGACTGTCATGGCTGGCCCCCTAGCGAAGTGAACGCGGGTGGCCATCGAGCGGAATGAACTCGGCGACGATATCCTCGTCTTCGTCGGTGACTTCGACGATGCGGCGGAATACTGCACTGTGCCAGTCGGGGTTTGTCGGCACACCGGTCAGATCACGGGTCCGCGCTTTCTCGATGGCATCGACGGTATCCGCGGCCTCGAATTCGACGGTCGCATATTGCCGCACGTCTTCGGCGTAGAGGGCGATGTAGGTCTTCATTGGTAGCTCCTTTTCTGTCTCGGGTCCCGTCCTCAACATGGGATTCGCGGAGACCGGGGCGGAAAGCCGGGAAGTCACACCGGTCGACACGGAATCCGGAGCGGGCTGGCCGTTTACTTCCCGGCGCGACCGGTCAGAGTCCCATGACTTGTTGAGGGCAAGCGGATAAAGGGGCGACGGGGAAACGGAATTATCGGTCTGTGGCGGCCGGCGTTGAGCCGGAAAGACGAAAGCCGGTGGTAGGTATAGGGGAGGGGTGTCATCTTCGCAGCGTGCTTGGCTGATTTCCGCCGCGTGGGGACGGCGGGACCATAGCCAGCAGCAGAAAAGGCTAATTCATGCTCGACACGATAAGCTAAAAATGGTACAACGCAATAAGCTAATAATGGTGCAGCAGAATAAGCTAATGTGAGGGACCGTTCATGGCGACACCGCCCGAAAAACTGGCACAGTCTTTGGAGCTGCTCCACAAGCTTCAGAGCGCGGATGGCGCCGCCGCCATTCGCGCAAAAGACCTGCCGCGCACGCATCGGGAACGCCTCTTGGCGAACGGTTTCCTCCAGGAAGTTATAAAAGGCTGGTATATCCCGAGCCGTCCGGATGAAGTAAAAGGCGAGAGCACGGCCTGGTATGCGTCGTTCTGGCGGTTTTGCGCCGCCTATCTTGAAGAGCGTTTTGGCGCGGAATGGTGTCTGTCGCCGGAACAGTCTTTATCGCTCCATGCCGGAAACTGGACGGTGCCCCGGCAGCTCATGGTGCGGTCGCCCGGCGCGCGCAACAAGGTCACGAAGCTTCCGCACGGAACATCGCTTCTGGATCTCCGCGCGGCGCTGCCCGCCGCTGCGGACCGGAAAGAAAGTGAAGGCCTGCGGCTTTTCTCGCCGGAATCCGGGCTGATCGCGTGCTCTCCTAATTATTTTTCAAATCATGCGACCGATGTTCGCACCGTGCTGCCGATGATCCGCGACAGCTCCGACCTGCTGTCCCGCCTGCTGGAGGGCGGTCACACCGTAATTGCCGGCCGTCTGGCAGGCGCCTTCCGCAATATCGGGCGCGGCCAGATGGCGGACGAGATTGTAAAAACAATGTCTTCTGCCAGCTACAAGGTGCGCGAAAGCGATCCTTTTGCGGACAAGCCGTCTCTGGTTATCGGCCCTCGCGAAACATCGCCCTACGTAAATAGAATTCGGCTTCTATGGCAGAAGATGCGGGAGCCGGTCATTGACCGCTTCCCGAAAGCGCCAGGTCTCCCGCGCGATATCGAGGCATTCATGAAGCGCGTGAACGACGCCTATGTGACAGACGCGTATCATTCGCTGTCGATCGAGGGCTATCGTGTCAGCCGCGAGCTGATTGAGCGTGTCCGCAGCGGCACCTGGAATCCCGAGGAGAATGAAGGCGACCGGGAGCAGCGCAACGCCATGGCGGCGCGCGGTTACTGGCAGGCTTATCAGGTTGTGCAGGAAAGCGTCCGCCGCGTGCTGCAGGGCGAGAACGCCGGCACCGTGGCGGACGAGGATCACCGGACGTGGTATCGCGAATTGTTCGCGCCGAGTGTCACGGTGGGTTTGCTCAAAGCCGCAGACCTTGCCGGTTATCGCAATGGCCAGGTCTATATTCGGAGGTCGATGCACGTGCCGCTGAATTGCGAAGCGGTGAGGGACGCCATGCCGGCATTATTTGATCTGCTGCGCGAAGAAACCCACCCGGCCGCGCGGGTGGTGCTCGGGCATTTCATTTTCGTGTACATCCATCCCTATATGGATGGAAACGGCCGCATCGGGCGTTTCTGATGAACGTGATGATGGCATCCGGCGGATATCCGTGGACAGTGATACCCGTAGGAGACCGCAAGACTTATATGGAGGCTCTCGAAAAAGCGAGTGTCGGCGAGGATATCGTGCCGTTTGCGGATTTCCTCGCCGGACTGGTGAAGAAACGGCTGGCGGGCGGGCCG
>CAVQZU010000072.1:0-9344 GCA_963718485.1 uncultured Acidobacteriota bacterium | reverse complement strand
GCTGGGGGAACGGACGCCGAACGAATTCGCCAATGAGATCGCGGCTAGCCGAGATCTCATTGGGTTGTCGAACAGCCGAAAACTCGCCCTAGAGTTGGTACAAAAAAGCCGGTCCGATCAAAGGTGAATTCTCTCTCACTTCACCTGGTACAAAAGTCCCCGGTCAGGTCGTTTGGTATCTAGTGACCCTTGGCGATGGGAACAACTTCCACACTGCACATTGGCACGGGAACGACGTCATCTACGACGGACACCGCACGGATGTCATCGCACTTTCACCCGCCCAAATGGAGACCGTCAACATGATTCCCGATAATCCCGGAATATGGCTGTATCATTGCCACGTCAGCGATCACATGATGGGAGGAATGGTGGCCCGATACACAGTCGTTCCCTAGTTTCGTGCAGCTTTAAGATCGATTTCAGTCCTTAGGCTTAATCCAATCTCTTCAAAACCAGCCTGGAGGTGGATGATTCACTGTGAGTATTCAAATTCGTCTACAGCCCATGAACTTCTCCTGTTCTCGCCAATTGAGCGGCACACCTCGGAGAATCTCTTTCAGGGTCAGATTGGGGCGGTGCGTCCCCGCCAGAACTGCCTCGGTAATTTGCGGGGAAAGATAGGCGCACTGCAAGATGCGCTTAACGTAGCGTTCTGTGAGCCCCGAGCGCTGGGTAAGCTGACCGATTGTTCTGATCTCACCAGCCACGATTCGTTCATACCAGTCCCGAGCACGTGCTATCGCCTTTATGAGCGACGGTACACGCGCTTCGTCAAAGCATGCCCCATTGTCTGGCGATACCATTCGAAGCTCAGCCCCCCGGTGAAGAATCTTGAAGTCGCCGACAATTCTCAGAATGCTAAATCTCTTCGGCACTGAAATGTTCTAATCCTCGAGACTGTTCACCGAGCAGGCTTGCTAAGAGCTGCGCTTTGTTAATTTCAATGGCCACCGTTGTCTGGCCAACCACAACTCGGTTCACTATTTTTCGTACAAACAAATGCTGCTTTGAGAATTCAAGCCGTGGCCATTTCAACGCGAGATGCTTGGCGCGCTCGATGGCGGCGTCCTTCATTGAGTTGTCTTGCAGTCCTGCTATGCACTCGCTGGGTTCCTGTAACAACCCATGAATTTGAGACTTCACAAACTTTTCCAATTCTTCCGCCGGGAAACGACTGATTTCAGGCTTTGTCCCTGCTCTCTGAATCACAGCTTGGGAGGTGTAGTATCGATATCGCTTCTTCTTTCTTAAAGCGCCGGTTGGAGTAAACCGGATGCCATTCCCATCAAATAGCTTTCCGCTGAGCAGGCTTGGCTCCGAATGTGACTTCCCTGCCCTCTTCCCCTGATCATTGGCTTGCAATCGATCTGCGACGTGGCCCCAGAGCTCTTTCTCGATGATCGCCTGATGCTGGCCTGGATAGCACTGATCCCGATGGACGATTTCTCCGATATAAACCCGGTTGTTGAGAAGATGATAGAGCGCTCCGCGAGAATATGCTCCGCCGCCAGATTTTCGACCCGTACCGCTCGTGCGTATTTTGCTGTGCATCTGCTTATGGTCTAGGAATTCTTTAAGTTTCGCTACACATCCAAGCCGGCGGTATTGCCTGAAGATTTCACGCACAGTCTCCGCTTCGATCTCGTTAACCACCAGTTGATGGTCAATGCAGTCGTAGCCGAGTGGGACCACTCCGCCCATCCACATACCCTTCTTCTTTGAAGCGGCAATCTTGTCTCGAATCCTTTCGCCAGTGATTTCGCGCTCAAATTGGGCAAACGAAAGCAAAACGTTCAGCGTCAGCCGGCCCATGGAAGTTGTGGTATTGAAGTGTTGCGTTACAGATACAAAGCTGACTGAGTGCGCATCGAAGATTTCTATGATTTTGGCGAAGTCGATCAAGGACCGAGTAAGGCGATCCACCTTGTAAACCACTACTGTGTCCAGCTTTCGGGCCTGAATGTCAGCAAGGAGTTGCTTGAGTGCAGGCCGTTCTATCGACCCTCCTGAGAATCCGCCGTCGTCATAATGATTGCTTAGACACTCCATCCTTCATGCTTTTGGCTCAGGATAAAGGCACGGCAGGCTTCCCGCTGGGCATCGAGTGAGTTAAAGGATTGATCGAGGCCCTCCTCCGATGATTTCCGCGTGTAAATAGCACACCGAATCGGGTGCCTAACCATCTTTTCGGCCTGCAACAGAGCCGGACACCTTGTTAATGCCAAAAAATGCGGGCCCGGACCACCGAGTGCCGGTGACCTTCCGGGCGATTTCGGACAGGCTTCGGTACCCAACACCTCGATGCTCAAAACCAGCGTCGGTTACCAGCACTTCGTGCGTCTCCCCATGCCATTGGCGAGAAAGACGGGTTCCCGATTTAAGCCGTCGGCCGTGCGTGAGAAGCCCGTTCGAGGACTTTTCCTTGAGGGCCCGAGCCAGGCGACGGAGTTCGTTGCGGGTCGTTGTCTTGAGTCCTCCGTAGGCAATCTCCTGCTCGATCGTTTGATTTGGCCCCACCCTACGGAAACTCATATACCGTGAATCTCCTTCGGGCTCAATCGGCCCCAGGGAGGGCCGGTGGACAGGAGAACCAGGGTGGAGCTATTCGAGCAGATACGACGCGAGTATGAGCATGGTGGGGGAACGATCCGAGGAATCGCCAAGAGGTTGGGGATTCATCGGCGCCTGGTGCGTGAAGCTGTGCTCAGTGCTGTCCCAGCGGAGCGAAAGACGCCTGTGCGCGAGAGACCGAAACTGGAACCAGCGAAGGATTTTGTGGAAGCGATTCTGGAAGCGGACCGGAAGGCACCCCGGAAGCAACGGCACACCGCACATCGAATCTGGTGCCGGATTCGAGCCGAGATGCCTGGAGTGCAGGTCGGCGAGTCCACGATTCGTCACTACGTGCGCGAGCGAAAGATAGAACTGAGACTCGTCAGTCAGGAGGTGTTCATTCCGCAGTCTTACCGCTGGGGTCAAGAAGCGCAGGTGGACTGGTATGAAGCGTATGCGGACATCGGCGAAGAGAGGCAGAAGGCCTACCTGTTTTGCATGCGGAGCATGGCCAGTGGCGGAGCTTTTCATTGCGCGTTCCCGCATGCCAGTCAGCAGGCCTTTCTGGAAGCTCACGAGCGGGCGTTTGCTTATTTTGGTGGCGTGTTCAAAACCCTTCGGTATGACAACCTCCGGTCGGCGGTGAAAAGGATTCTGCGAGGGCACCAGCGAGAGGAGACCACGCGATTCATCGCCTTCCGATCACATTGGGATTTCGAGTCCGAGTTCTGTACGCCGGCGGAAGGTCACGAGAAGGGTGGCGTGGAAGGAGAAGGCGGGTACTTTCGCCGGAACCATATGGTGCCGGTCCCGAACGTGGCCAGTTGGGAAGAACTCGATGCGGTATTGCTGAGATCTTCCCAAGAAGATGAGCAACGGATCATTGGTGAGCGGGCGCAGACCGTTGGCGCGGGAATGAGTCTCGAGCAGCAGCATTTGAAGGGACTCCAGGAAGGCTTTGATCTGGCCGCGGTTCACTTCCCTCATGTGAACAGCAGTGGTTGCGTAAAGGTGTTGACCAACTTCTATTCGGTTCCGCTGCCGGTCGGTCTGGAAGTACAGGCCAAGGTGCACTCGGCCTACGTGGAGATCTGGCATCAGGGAGAGTGTGTGGCACGTCACGAACGCTGCTTCAACCGACAACAGAAAGTACTCAACTTGGAGCATTACCTGGATGCACTGACGAAGAAGCCCGGAGCTTTTGCAGGTTCGACAGCGCTCGAGCAGTGGCGGGCACAGGGGCGCTGGCCGACCAGCTTCGATCGCTTCTGGGAGGCACTGAAGCAACGAAGAGGCAAGCAGGCTGGGACCCGAGCCATGATCGACGTGCTGCTGCTGAGCCGACAGTATGGATATCCGCGACTGAAGGAAGCGGTGGAAAAAAGCCTCGATCTGAGTTGTTTCGATGCCGAGGCCGTACGCTTGTTGCTCGCCACCGACCCAGCCGGGAAGCGCGCAGCCGGTGAAGCAGTCGAGATGGGAGCGTTGCGAGCGTATGACCGACCGCAACCCACGACGAGGAATTACGATCAGTTGCTCGCGAACTGCCCGTCAAACGGGGTGATTCAATGAACGCACCCGTGCAACAGGCCACCATCCGGCAGTATGCCAAGCAACTCCAACTCAGAACGATCGGCGGGCAGTTCGCAGAGGTGGCCGAGCAGGCAGTCCGCCAGAAGCAAAGTCATCTCAGTTATCTGGAAGCGCTCCTTGGGGCGGAAGTGGAAGAGCGAGACCGAAACGCGGTCGCCCGGCGGATTAAGGAGGCGCACTTTCCCAAGGTGAAAACGCTCGAGGACTTTGCGTTTTCCGATGCGCCGCATATACCCGCAGCGCTGGTGCGGAACCTGGCTGAGGGCAGTTACTTGAGTCGGAGCGAACCCATCATTTTTCTGGGCGAAACAGGAACGGGCAAGACGCATTTGGCAACAGGACTGGCGGTGGAGGCCTGCCGTCAGAGGAAACCGGTGCGTTTCACGACGGCGGCGCAACTGGTCAATGAACTCACTGAGGCCAAGAATAAGAGCGAACTGAATCGTGTGACGAACCGGTGGACGCGGTACGAGCTGATCGTGATCGACGAGATGGCTTATGTAGCGATGCCCGAAGCAGCCGCCGAATTGTTGTTCCAGATCATCGCCGGAAGGGCGGAAAGAGCTGCGGTGATCGTCACGACCAACCTGCCGTTCTCCGAGTGGACCACGATGTTTCCGAACGCACGATTGTGTAAGGCAATGCTGGACCGGCTGACCGACCAGGCCCACATCATCGAGACGGGCACGGAATCGTATCGTTTCCGCCGCACGCTGGAAAAGAAGAAAAGTCGCAAGGGATGAATGTAAGAAAACAAAAACGGACAAAGAAAGGCCTGTGGAAACTGACGCCACTGATGGAAATCCGCAAAGACGCGGATTCCCACAGCGGCTTGAAAAGAGCCTCGCAAACGACACTCGGCTTTTTCACAGTTCCCACAGGCCCGACGGCGGGATCAACTCAGATTAACCAGTAGGGTGGGGCCAAATGAGACGATCGAAAGGGGCCAAATCAAGTTGACGGAAGCATTCTGTAGGCCAGGAATGGAATCATGACCTCTCTCCGTAGTCCGGGAGCGACGGGCTTTTTGTAGAGTTCCTCCCAGAGATCAAGCAACTGCTGCCGGGAAAAAGAATGCAACCGAGCGATACGGCCCGAGATATCTGGCTTCATTTTCCTCCTGAACACAACCGATTCCCGCTCTGGTTAGGCAAACAGTCAAGCGAAACCCAGGTTCTCCGAGAACAAATAAACCGCTCTCAAAAGAATTGAGCGTTCAGAAATCAGAGCCGGTTGAACCTCAGTTGCTATTTGTCCGAATAGCCGAGAGGCAGCAGGCCTTCACCGAGAGGACAATGTCGCACCGATTGATGGATAAGCCCGATTTCTGTGAACGGTGATCAGAGTCGCGCCCAGACCTGAAGGGACCTGTTGCTTTTCAGATGTGATCAAAACCTTGTGTGGTCGAATCCACCTGATCATCATATTTGCTGCCGGGGAAGGACGTGAGCTCGCGTACATACTCGTCCAGCCAAGATGCCGAGCGCGGCAGGACCACGCGGCCGCTTTCAAATTCCGCTGTTTGGGCATACAGACGGAGTGTTTTGTCAGATCCGAGAGGAGGATCGTAGGGCCTGATACCCCATACGCCATCGGCCTTGAGATCCTGGATCAGCTGGGTTCCCGAGGCCTTATCCTCGATTAGAACGATATCCGCACGATGCTGTCGAGCCTGCTCCTTTACAGCCCGCTTCAAGTCCGGGTAATTGAGGCGTTGACGAAATACGGCCAGGAGGTAATGATTCCCGGCAGTGCCTCCCCAGGTTGTGCAAACACTGAAGTCATTCAATTCACCGCTCTTGTTTGCGGTGTCCCAACTCTGAAGTATGCAGCTGAATCTTGAGGGTAGATCGCGGCTCTCGTAATACCTGAGCCATTCAGTCTTGACGATTGCACCCCCTAAAGGCATTGGATTCTGCTGATACTGGCTGGCAAAGTTATATTCACCAATTGTTCTCCGGATGCCTTCGAGAGTAAGTCTGGATTCACGTTTCGGTTCGAGGACTTCGTCGACCTTGCGGTTAAAGCATCGCCGTCCCAATGGACTCTCAATGGGGTGAAATTCGTCCGCTTCAGCGATCGCGGGAAATGACAGAACTTCCCAATCTTCCTGACTCGATACATGACCCACCAAATCGTCTTGGTGAAGCCTCTGCATTACAAGAATGATGACTCCGTCTTTCTTGGAATTTAGCCGGCTCAGCAGCGTGTTATCGTACCAATCGTTGACGCTGCTGCGCCTGGTTTCTGACAGTGCATCGTCGGGCTTCAGCGGGTCGCCAAGGATAATCGACGTGGCGATCACGTCGAATGGAACTCCGAAGCAGGTCGAGTTCGCGGAACCATCGTAAAGAAAGCCGTCTCCAATGTGAAATTCAAAGGCTACACCCACCATGCCCCTAAACAGGTGCCCCAGTATTTCATCAAGAGCGATAAGACGGACCATGTCGCAATTCACAAAGGCTCAGCACTTCGACTCTTGAGATCGCGGCGCAAAACGAACAGGAGCGGTTCGGCGAGAAAGCCGAGGATTAAACATTGTCGCGAGTGATGACTCAAGCGGCCGAGAACTGTGTCTCTGCGGTCTATCCAAAGTTGCAGCCTGCCAATAGTGCTGCCCTGACAAGCCTTCTGCCGATACTGAACTCTGTTCTCAAGCTACCCGCCGGGTCGGGGCCTGTGCAACTTCAGGATTTTCGACGACGCCTACCCTATGCACATAGGCCATTTGATCGCCGATCCAACCGGATGTTGCCAGAATTACCGGTGCGATGACCTCCAAGGCCATGACGCCTGCCCAACGACCGGTTTTGAATGCGCCGTTGTCTAGGCGCAAAAAGAACGAATGTAATACGAGCCTGAATCGGGGCTCGGCCAGAGGAAGAAGCTTGGAAGATGTGGATCACAATTTGTCGGGGTTGGGTGCCTCAGGATAGTTCTGAAAGCGCCAATCCAAACACGCGAGAGAATGTTCTTCGAAGAAACGAATGCGCTTCCGTCAAAAATTCGAGAATGGCCCGGATTGTATCCGCTCCGATAAAGCCATTTGGAATACACCGAGACACTTTTGGTGTGTCGGGCGCAAGCCATCTCATCGCAGCCTTAGAATCGGATCCTCAACGAGGACAAGAATTCCTTGTCCCTCTCGGTCAATGACACGCCTTCTGTAAGCACATCCACCGGTTGATACATCCCCGATTTCTGGTTCAATAAGAACAGACTACGCGAATCGGCCTCAACGACTACCAGATCGTCTGGGTCAGCACTTTCCAGGCGCGCAATCAATTCACGAACGTTCATCAATCCACGAACTTTCATAGTTCCCTCGGTACTCTTCATATTCCGGGCCAAATCTTATGACGGGAATTGTC
The DNA here is from genome assembly GCA_963718485.1 of uncultured Acidobacteriota bacterium. Classification (GTDB taxonomy): domain Bacteria; phylum Acidobacteriota; class Terriglobia; order Acidiferrales; family UBA7541; genus Palsa-295. The sequence goes on along the minus strand of CAVQZU010000072.1, from coordinate 1,824 downwards.
CGTCCTCTGGTCACGGAGTCTGAATCTCCCCAAGCCATCTTGGAGTACTGTAGCGCTGGGCAGGACTCATTTCCTCTTTAACTTCTTAGTTTTCACTTCCCCTTGTAAGTTCTCTCCTGCCTGAGCAAGAGACAATAGTCCCTGCGCCAAATTGCGAAACACCAGTGGCGGCTTGCCCCCTATCTCGTCCGCCGCAGCGCGGAAAAATGCCTGGGCGTCCTTCGCAGGGTTGGAACTCATGAAAGGCTCCTTTCACTGAGGCATCGCATGTTGTGCGTCACATCGAAGCCTCACGGTGTTTAGAGTCTGCAAATCAACAGTTCTCTCTCAAAGATCATTTCTTTGGGCTGGTGATCATGAAACCGAATGAAAAATTCCTCGTGCTCGATCACTTCTTTATGCCACGCCTCGTTGTCGAAGGCTTGTAATGCCGCAAATTTCCCCTTCGAGAAAACGGACCCATCCCATTGCATATCTTCATGGCGCGGCATCCAACCGATGGGTGTCTCTCTTCCTAGAGCACGGCCTCGCGCGCGATCAACGATCCACTTAAGGACTCGCATGTTTTCACCAAAACCGGGCCACATGAAGCGACCTTCAGCATCTTTGCGGAACCAGTTGACATGAAAGATTTTTGGGGTGACGCTGAGCGAGCGCTGCATTTTGATCCAGTGGCGGAAGTAATCGCCCATGTGATAGCCGCAGAAGGGAAGCATGGCCATTGGGTCGCGGCGCACCTTACCAACCGTTCCGGTCGCTGCCGCGGTCATTTCCGATCCCATCGTCGCACCAATGTAGACTTCCGGAACTCCAATTGAAGGTCTGGAAGACAAGCGGCATCGTCGTCGCGCGCCTACCGCCGAAAATTATCGCGCTGATCGGCACACCGCTTGGATCTTCCCAGGCAGAATCCATGGTAGGGCATTGGGACGCCGGGGCAGTGAAGCGGGCATTTGGATGAGCTGCCTTGGCCCCCGTCGCTTTGGCATATCTGGAGTCCATTTGTTGCCCTGCCAATCAAGACACTCCACGGGGGGCTCGTCGGTCATTCCCTCCCACCAGACGCCGCCTTCAGGAGCCAGAGCCACGTTTGTGAAAATCGTATTTTTCGCAACAGTGGCTATCGCGTTGGGGTTCGTCTTTGCCGACGTTCCCGGTAGCACACCAAAGAAGCCGGCCCCGGATTGATTGCGCGCAGGCAGCCTTCCTCATCTGGACGAACCCAAGCGATGTCGTCGCCTACCGTCCAAACCTTCCAGCCGTCAAATCCTTTTGGCGGGAGAGCATTGCGAAATTGGTCTTGCCGCACGCACTGGGAAAGGCAGCTGCAACATAGGTCTTCTCTCCCGCGGGATCCTCAACGCCCAGGATGAGCATATGCTCAGGGGCAATTCCGATAGCGCAGTGTTGTAGCAACGTAAAAATGTCACCCTAACGGCAACGTAGAAATGTCACCCTGCCGCAAGATTGGAATGCTCCAGCCGAGTATCGCGATAGTAGAGCGAGACCCGGCCATTGAGAGCCTGATGGATCTGCACGGTGGCTCCGGCAAAGCTGAAGCGGCGGGGCTGCGGATGAATTTGCAGCCGCTGGCGGCCCCATTGCACGACGTTGTCGTTGCTGACGATGTGCTGGTGAGTGAAGCAGCAGATGCGATCGAGATTTTCCGGAGCCGCACGCCAGGCTTTCTCCGCCTCGCGGGGAGAGCGCGCGAAGCGGCGGTTGTAGTCGGGGAGGAAGCGTCGCAGGATGAAGCTCGGCGTGAGATGGGACCTCGATTTTTTGATCCAAAAGCAAGGTTAGTTTCCGGCAAAATCTAGACCT
>CAVQZU010000071.1:0-52253 GCA_963718485.1 uncultured Acidobacteriota bacterium | reverse complement strand
CAGTCCGGTCGCGAGCGAAGCAGCGCTTGTTTTTGTGAGGAATTTGCAGCTCCCTCCGGCCGGCCGGCAAAGCGCAGCCTTGGCTGCCAGGCCATATTGCAGAAACTCGAGCAGCGCACATTCCGGCTCTGAACCAGCGCCTCAGAACCAATTGCTACGGTAGGCGAGCCACCAACTGAAGAAGACGATGGGGACGGTCGCAGCTAGGGCCCACCACAATGGCAGAAATAAGTCGGCTGCTATGCCCAGAACGGTGAAACTGGCCCAGAAAACCTTTTTCTCCATAGGATCATTCTAGCGCCTCTCCTGTGCGCTTCTGCGAGGAAGAAAAGGAAGAACGATGTTTGAACGCCAACGGTTGGTCGGGAGTAGTAGCGCCCATTGCCCGATGGACACCGAAACAAGCCAGATGCTACCTTCCTTTCAGTTTGAAGACCCGGTTCGGCTGCTGCCACGAAGTGAATTCAATGGCTTCGGGTCTACCAAGAAGAGAAGGGAATGCAGACGCGTAAGGCACTCTGGACGCTGCTAATCCATCCCTACGCGGAGTTCTGGCGATTCACCGCTGCGCAGGCCGCGCCCGAGCGGCACCAGTTGTATGAACGCGATCCGAGCACGAGCGAGCGGCAGCGCGCGAGGGACGCAGGCCCGAGGAGGAACACCAGGGCGGTCGGAACCGCTAGCGTCTTGTCGCTCGGGAGCATCGGGTCGATAGATTGACACCGAGGGACGTATGCGTCGATAGCGCACAATGACGGCCGGCACGCTGCAGGCGTGAAACTGTTCATGAGATAGACAAATTGGAGAGATTGTCGAGATTTAGCCTATGCAACACGAACTACGCGGTATTGATTATTGGGTGATGCATTCGGCCGGCTTTTGGCCGAACGTTTCTTGGTGGTAGGACTTTTTTCAATCACGCCATTGACCAGCTGAGTTAGATCGACCATTCTGACCCAAAATTCATCCCCGCTCGCCGGTATTAGAACCTTGCCCAATTCTCCGCTCGATTCGAGCAAGGTAACCGCACCTGCTCTTTTATGATTATGCGTCGCCAACGGATTGTTTTTCATGACCAATCTTAACATGAAGGTACATAAAACTCGATGGTAAATAGCGAGGGAATGCACGTGGAGTGCCAAAGGGATGCTGGCACTCCTCTGGTATGGACAGTAATCCCCGCGTTTTCAATGCATGGGCCCCAGAATCCGGGCTTGCCGCCAAGGAAACCATGCGCGAACCGAGCTTGGGCGCATGAGGTTTGCGGCCGGTGCCCTTGATGCTAAGGTGTGTCAGATGGCATTGCGAGGAGGGGAGATGGCGGGAAGGACGCTGGAAGGGCAGGTGGCGCTGGTTACAGGAGGGGCCAAGCGCATCGGGCGCAGCATTGCTTTGCGGCTGGCAGCCGAGGGCGCCGATGTGGCGGTCAACTTCAACACCTCGCGGGAAGATGCCGAAGCTACCGCTGAACAAGTGCGGGCTTACGGGAGAAATGCGTCGCCGATTCAGGCAGATGTTTCGCAGCGCGAAGAGGTAAGGAAAATGTTTGCGAGCGTCGAGAGGGAATTCGGGCGGCTGGACATTTTGGTGAACAACGCGGGTAGGTTCTTCGCGGCGAAATTCGAGGAAATCACCGACGGGCAGTGGGATGGCATTCTCGACGCGAACCTCAAATCGCAGTTTCTTTGCGCGCAGGCGGCGGCGCCCGTCATGAAGCGGCAAGGGCGGGGAAGAATCGTCAATATTTCGTCGCTGGGGGGCCTGCTGGCGTGGCCTGGTTACACGCACTATTGCGTATCGAAAGCCGGAGTGATTATGCTCACACGCTGCCTGGCACGCGCGCTGGCGCCGGAAATTCTGGTGAATAGCGTCGCACCGGGGACGATTCAGTTTCCGGGCGAAGCGCCGGATGAGGAGTATATTCGGCGCGTACCCCTGCATCGAACCGGAACCGGCCAGGACATCGCTGATGCCGTAGCCTATTTGGCGACGGCCGATTTCGTGACCGGGCAGATCATTGCGGTTGACGGAGGGCGCGCACTGGTTTAGGGATATGATGACGGGCGGGGCGTTCTGCTGTGGGTGGAGCAAAGCGTTCTGCCACAAACCAAAGCCAATCAGTCCGGCGAGACGCCGGCGTCAGAGAAGGTCAGCCGATCTCCAGGCTTATGCACGAGCTTTCCATTGCGATGAGTATTGTCGAGTTCGCCGAGGGAGAGGCGCAAAAACGGGGAAGCCCGCGCGTGACGGCAGTGCACTTGAGGCTGGGGGCGTTTTCAGGCGTGGCGAAGGAAGCGCTGCTGACTTCATTTGCGATGGCCTGCACGGATACTCGGCTGCAGGGCTCGCAGTTGGTTGTCGAGGAAGTGCCGCTACAGGTGTATTGTTCGCGATGTGACGCGCGAAGGTCCCATCGATCCGAATGAATGGTTCATCTGTTCGCAGTGCGGCGCGCCCACGCCGGAAATCGTGCAGGGGAAGGAACTTGAAGTGACGGCGCTGGAGTTGGACGAATGAACCTGCAAACCCGCTTGATCGAAGTGCGGCAAAACGTTTTCAAGCAGAACGATATCGTCGCCCGCGCGCTGCGCGAAAGGTTTCACCAGGCGGGAGTCTTTGTGGTTAGCATGGTTTCGAGTCCGGGAGCAGGGAAGACGGCGCTGCTGGAAAAAACGCTGACGACCTTTCACCGGAAGCATCGGGTGGCGGCGCTGGTGGGCGATTTGGCAACCGAAAACGACGCAGCCCGGCTGGCGCGCAGCGGGGCGCCAGTAAAACAGATCATTACGGGAACGGTTTGCCACCTTGAGGCCGTGATGGTACAGAATGCCATGGAAGGATTTTTTAGGCTCGGAGAACTAGACTCCTTGTTCATCGAGAACGTAGGGAATCTCGTGTGTCCTTCGGCCTACGATCTCGGTGAGGAGTTGCGGTTCGTATTCATGTCGGTCACAGAGGGCGAAGACAAGCCGCTGAAATATCCGACGATCTTCAACAGCGCGGATGTTGCGGTGATCACCAAAATGGATTTGGCCGCGGCGGTTGAATTCGATCAGAAAACCGCGAATCGGAATATTCAGGCGGTGCGCCCGGGAATGAAGATTTTGAATGTGTCGTCAAAATCAGGCGAAGGTATGGATGAATATATCGACTTCCTTGAATCGCGCCGAATGGCTTTTCGGCGACGCCTCCTACTTTAGTCCGCCGTAAAACCCCTTGAGCTCCCGGAACAAAGTCCTATCCTGCGCGCACCGGAGTGGACTCAGAAATTGGGAAACGGCCCACGCCACACCCGAGCTAGCCGCAGAGTGGTAGGCATCGTCGGTGAAGCAGGGAATGAGTGGGCCGAACGGGGGTGGCCGGTCGGCCCGGGGTGGTCAGGGCGGAACGTGTTTCCGCCCACTACGTAGCCCTAGCCTAGACTCTGCGATATGTCCAAGTCAAGTATCTCAAAGGTTAAGGACGGCGGGTGGTCGGACGCACTCACAAGAGGAGAGGTCTCGGGTTCAAGGCCTAAATGCCTGCAGGGGGCTTGCCACGCATCCGAATTGTTGAGTGCTGCCCATCTTGCCACTGGGCATCTGCAGTGTTTGTTCTCCGATCCTCGCCGAGTAATGAAACGCTGAACCGATGTTAGTCTATTGTGGAAATTTGGCGCTTTCCCCCGGGCCGTGAGCAGATGACGGGCTTAAGCGGACACGATCGATGAGGTCATGCCCAGAGGTGAGAACAAGTTGTGGATTCAAAGTCCCGAGGGCGAACGTGGACCTGTTATATCCGCAAGTTCAGGCACCACAAGCGGCTGCACATAAAATGCCACGGCGCAATGGGATTGTTCGCGGTTTAGCGGCGCGCATCATTCTTTCCAAAGCTGCGTTTGGCGTTCGCGGGAAAATCGCGCGATGAGAAAAAGCTTCAAACTATCGACGGACGAGAAAAGCTGGTCCGAGCATCCCAGTGCCCACCCGCTGATCTCCTCGACCGGTACGGTCGCGACCAGGTAAACGGGAATCCCTTTGCGGTGCGCCGCGGTGAGTTCCGCGCAGGCGCCGCCGTTCTGAGCAGCCGCAGCGTCCCAATGGCAGATGACGTAATCCGCCTTCCGCTCGATCAGTTCCAGATTGAACGCGATAATCTTGCGCGCCACCCTTCGGAAGCGATCCATATCCGTCATCTTCCAGTGCCTGAAATTGTCGATTTCCTGCTGCGTGAGGTTTTTCTTGTCGTCTTCGGCCGGATCGTAGACGCGGTGTCCGAGCTTGTCCCGCAGGAACGGCGCAAGCTTGTGCCGCCAAAGCTTCCCTTTGTCTCCGCCGAACTCCGCAGAACCGCATAGGTAGACAAGCATGGCCAGGGACCCGCAGCCTACCACGCCACAATGTACCTTGACCACCTTTCGCCTGTGGAAAAGCTAAGGAGAGCAGGTCTTGTCTTGTCGAAATTGGCGCGCTGCGGAAGCGCCGCGTATCGGGGACGACCATGAGCGGAAGTCCAACTTTCGCCACCCTAAACAAGCCCTGGGATCGCACAAAGCGGTAACCTTACAGAGTTTACGGTATTGAGGATGGCAGTACAGGGGATTGATCATATTCTCTGTTTTTGGAGGGGACTCCTTGGCAGAAACGCCGGTGGCAGTGGGGCGCGCTATCGATGCCGTACCCGAGCACAGCGAAGAAATCAGCATTCAAAGAAACAAACTGTTTCGTCTGCTCGTGAGCACCGTAAGCGAATATGCCATTTTTGTGCTCGACCCCGAAGGCTACGTGCTCACTTGGAACCCGGGCGCTCAAGCTATCAAGGGGTATACGGAGGGCGAGATAATCGGCCAGCATTTTTCCAAGTTCTACCTCCCGGAAGCTGTCGACAGCGGCTGGCCCGCACGCGAGCTGCTGCTGGCCGAAAGAGAAGGCCGCTTCGCCGACGAAGGCTGGCGTGTGAGGAAGGACGGAACGTCCTTTTGGGCCTCGGTCATTATCACTGCGCTGCGTGATGCAGACCAGCACCTTTGTGGTTTCGCCAAGATCACCAGGGACATGACCGAACGACGGCGATGGGAGGAGCAGATCCAGGACCTAAACAAAGAGCTGCGCACCCGCCTGGCGCAACTGGACGAATCCCAACGACTCATCGAGCTGCGAACGATCGAACTTCAAAGACTCTCCGGGCGGTTGTTACAAATTCAGGATCAAGAGCGCCGTCGGATTGCCCGCGAGCTGCATGATGAACTCGGCCAACAACTGACTGCTCTCAAGATGACGCTAGGCGGGAGCTCGGGAAATAAAGAAGCCAGCGATCTAGTGCAGACCGCCATTGTTACCGTCCGCAACCTTTCTTACCTTCTGCATCCGCCGCTACTTGACGAAGTCGGTTTGCGCCCGGCCCTGGAATGGTTTATCGATGGGCTAGTGAAAAGGAGCAAGATTCAAATCTCCCTGACCTTGAAGCCGCAGATGTTCCCACGCCTTCAGAAAGACATTGAAACGGCCATCTTTCGCGTAATTCAGGAATCGCTCACCAATGTGTACCGCCACGCAGGCAGCGACAGCGCTCGTGTCGAGATTGAAGGGCAGGCGGACCGTGTGGTGGTTCGCATTCGGGATTATGGCAAAGGCTTGCCTGTCGAGATTCTCGGCAAGGTGTCACCGGGTGTAGGTGTTGCCGGGATGCGCGAGCGTATTCGCCAATTAGGGGGTGATCTGCGGATCGCCCGCGCCGAACCAGGTACGCTCGTGGAGGCGGAAATCCCGCTTTTCGGTTAGACCTTAGCTGCCTTACAGCACCGTCAGCCTCTGCTAGGAATACGCGGCGGGGTTTCCTTAGCTTGACGGTCGAATTACTCTCGCGCGGCATTTGTCCCCCGATCCGGCCCGCTATAAAAGGGCGCTCCTTTTGGATTAGATTTGTTGGGGTTCCCTGAGTATACGCCCGAAATCTTTCATCCTTTCACATAGGCCAGCTTTGCGGCCACTCGTCCGTCGCGCACGCTGAAAATGTCCACTCCCCGCAGGTGCCAAGGCTGACCATTGCGTATTTTTCGATAGACCCACCGCACGACGGCTCGGTCGCCGCTCACGATGACCTCCTCGTCATCGAACCTGGCATCTGGATTGCGCGCAAACCATCCCCGCCAAAATTCGACCACCGCAGCCTTTCCCACGATCCGCCGCCCATCCGGCGCCGGTGAAGTGTCTTCAAACACGGTGTCCTCGGTTAGAAGTGCCGCTAATGCATTAGCATCGTGCTGATTGAACACCTCATTGAAGCGGTCAATAACCTTTCGGGTCGCTTGCTGCTTCAACTGAATCCCCTGCTCGTAACTCACACGAACCTCCTGGAGCCCCCGAGGGGATCGTAGACTGCTCGATAGGAGCAGTGTAAATGTAAACGCAACCACGAAGACGCGGCGACTTTCGGACCATCGGCGCATTCAAAACTCTTCCCGGCGGAGGCTAGGCAGTTGCGGTCTTTGCCTCCGGATCATCCTTGAGCATCGACCGAAGTTGCTCACGCAGTTCAGAAGTCTGTCGGTGCCCGTGCGCCTTGGATGCGTGTAGAACCGCCAAGTCCAGCACTTCCTCTTCGGCTCCGGAGATGGCAATGGTGCAGTTCCGTTCACTGGGAAAATTTCTACAGTCGATGACCTTTCGTGGGCTCGCCATGAGGGTGTCTCCTTTGGTGGGTAGTTTCCGAGGAGGATAGTTCTTCTAAGCGGCGTTTTCAAACCGAATCACGACTGAGCCAGTTATCTGTTGCCCTAGCTCGTTCCATGTGATCCTAACGCCCGCTAACTTCGGCTGGGGGCGTACTGCACAGGTTTGCGGCAGTCAAGTTTCGCCGAAGCGACGCGCGCGACGTGCGGCACTGGCTTTTGACATCCTCCCGCGCCATAAGATGGCAGAGATTCTTGCGGCAGAGGCGGCGTTTTTTCATCCGCTTGCTTCGGTGGGTTCCGTCCCACAGCCGCCTTAGTTCTGTGGAGGAAAACGAAGAGGTTTCAGTTTTGGGCTGCCCGCCCATAGTCCCGATTAAGGAGTGGCGACAATACAAAAAGAACCAGAAAAAAACGGAGAAATGAAGTGCTGCTTTACATTTTCGGCAAGGGACGGTTCTGGTGGCAGTTGCTTGTGAAGAGGAAATGGGAGGCGTACGATGCGTGAAACCGAGGCACAAATCGGAAATTCCGATTCCTAAGGAGGTTCGTTAACATGAGGCTCAAGCTCGGTCGCCGAAAGTTCCTCGCGGCCGCGGGTGCAGGTGCGACGGCGATTTCGTTTTCTCAACTGCGCCCCGTTCTTGCGCAGCCTGCGTCACGCGATCCGCAAGAAGTGAAATCCGAACTGACCAACGTGAAGGCGCTGGTGTTCGATACCTTCGGCACAGTTGTCGACTGGCGCGGCTCAGTAATTGCCGAGGGCACGGCCTGGGGCAAGGCCAAGGGCCTGAACATCAACTGGGTGGACTTTGCCGACCGATGGCGCCTCGGATACAAACCCACGATGGACAAAGTACGCAAAGGCGAGATCCCTTGGACCAGGCTCGATGATCTGCATCGCATGATCCTGGAGGAACTGCTCAAGGAATTCAAAATTGAAGGACTTACTGAAGAAGAAAAAATTTCCTGGACTCACGTCTGGCGCCGTCTCAAACCCTGGCCTGACTCCGTTGAGGGGCTCACGCGTATAAAAAGGAAGTACGTGATCGCACCGCTTTCAAACGGCAATATCGCCCTGATGACCAACCTGGCCAAATTTGGCGGTTTGCCGTGGGATGCCATTCTGGGCTCTGAATTGGCCCGGCATTATAAACCGGATCGTGAGGTGTATATCTCCGCATACTATTATCTCGATCTGAAGCCGGAGCAAGTCATGATGTGCGCGGCCCACGCCGAAGATTTGAAGGCTGCCCGCAGCAACGGTCTGCGCACCGGATTCATATATCGCCCCAACGAATACGGCCATGGGCCCGTCGGCGTGCCAGACAAGGCTAAACCGGGAGATTTTGACGTAGTTGCTGTAAGCATGATCGATTTGGCTCAACGCCTGGGGGCATAATCGCGGCGATGGTTTTGGGCTGGCGCAATTCAGAGCGTGCGGGTTGCCTGTTTTCTTGGCGAAGCTAGCTTTTGCAACTCCTGCTCAGACTACGAAATTTCCATACCCTCAGGTCTGATGAAGAACCAAGAGCCGTGGAATATTCCGTTGGTCGGCCCGCTGGAGCCGATTCGAGAAAACATTCAAACATGGGTTTCACACTGCTGACAGGCCTGTTTTCAATTCAGAGAACCTGCGCCGGGTGTGGAACGCTTTGGGAAGCTCAAAAAGGAAGTCGGATTGAACTTTTAGGGTACCCAAGCCGGGGAATCTCTGGAACCCGCGCAAACGTATTTCGAAAAGTGGAGCGGGATAAGGGAATCGAACCCTCGCCTCGACCTTGGCAAGGTCGCGTACTACCACTATACGAATCCCGCTTTCAACGACTTACAGAATTCTTCTCCGAAAATTGCATCGCTTTTGCGTTGTTTTCGGCAGTGCGAACCACGTCTGCATTGTAAAGTCCGACCTGGATGGGCGCGTCCTGCGTCCTCGCCGCAAGTGACGGCGTATCGCCGGAAGACCGAACCCATCTTATGACCTGTAATTTTCAGGTCTTCGGGCCGCGCGACGCCGCAAATCGTGAATCTTGAGACCCTGTCGAACTTGCCAACGCGGATTTTATCACACGCCTCCGCCCCCGCTCAACGCAAATTGGTCGCATCGAACACGGGGCGGCCCAGTTGGCAGGCACTTGTTACCTATTACGCGGCCAAAGCACAGTTCCGTTACCAATTTTCAAGCGAAGCCCAGCTGCGAAACCGCCCAGCCGGAGTCCCCGCTTCTGAACCTAGCCTCGAGCGCGCTCTTGCGCCCGCTCAATCCTATCGATGCGTGCCTGCACTTCAGCAGCTTTTGCGTCCTCGTGCAATTTGCGGAGGAGACGGCAATAGTTCGCAAGTACAGGCACCAGGCGGGGATGGTCAGGCCCAACGTTGCTCTGCTCAATTTCGAGGGCGCGTTCGTAAAGCGGACGGGCTTCCGCATATTTCGCTTCTTTGCCTTCTTCCTGATAGAGGTCGGCGAGAACAACCAAAGTTTTGGCGACGCTGGGACTTCCCTTGCCGCATCTCTCTTCCTGTATTGCGAGTGCGTCTTTGACGATAGGCTCGATGGCGCTGATTCGTCCCTGCGCGCGGTAAAGATTCAGCAAAGGATGAAAATCGAAGTTGGCGACGATAGACGGATCTCTCGGGTCCTGTGTTTCTTGTTTCTGGATCGCCTCCTTATAAATCGCTTCCGCCTGATCGTTACGGCCCTGCTTCTCGATGACTCCTCCGAGTAAATTGGACTGATAGACGAGCGTCCCGGTCCCGAGGCCGATTCCGGTCGAAAGGATCGGATGCGCCTCAACCCAGGTGATGGCGCGTCTGTAGGTAGCCTCCGCTTGCGGGTACAGCCCGTCGTTTTCGTACTGCTTCGCTGCGTGATTGAGATCGGCCAATTCAGCTGGAGTGCCCATGTCCAGGGGAGGCTGTCGCTCGGCTTCCGCTACTCGGCCCTCGCCCCGGTAGAGCTGCTCAAGCAGGCTCGGGTAGCCGTCGCAGCTTAAGACAACGCCCGGATGCGGCCTCATGCGGTCACATAGCTTCTTCATTTCGACTAGAAACGGCTCCGCTTCCGTCCAGCGGTGTTCGCCGATGTAAAAGCCTGCGACCTGAGCGAAGATGCCAGCTACTCCGTCAACATCCCGGCCCGTGCGGACCTGCGGCATATTCAGTTGCGCTATCGCTAGACCTTGCTTGAACAATCGCTCGGCCTCTTCATGGTTTCCGCCGTGGCGGAGCGACAGCATAGCGATCTCATCGAGGTCTTCGCCGACCTGCAAGTCGCTAGAGCCGAAAGCTGCTCGATCAATTTCAAGAACCCGTTGGATAAGGGCGATTTCATCTGCGGTGTCACCCTTCATTTTGTCAAGCCAACTTAACTGTCTAAGGTATGCGGCTAAGCGGGGGCTATTCGGGTCCTTCTCCTCTGCCTCGGAGATTGCATCCTGAAGGATTTTTTCGGCTTCGAGAAGTCGGCCGTCGTTGCGGGCCTTCGCCGCCGCCATAATAGTTTCGTCATTCACCAGAGGACGAGTTAGCTGTGCAAAACCAGTGTGGAAACCAGCAACCAATAGAATAACGATTCCGCTTGTGCGCAAAACAAGACGCTCGTGCATTGTCTGGTCCTTGCGAAGCCGCCGCTTAGGAGACTATATGCATCTTGGGTATTAAGATGTCAACCTAGGACACCGAACTGGTAATTTTAGTTGCCCACCCCATACTGTCCCAATCTCGATACTTCGATCCTGATTTACCGAATTTGGAGCGGTTACTTCTCCCAAATTAAAATGGGAAAGAGAATCTTGGGATACGGTTAATCCAGGTTCAGCCACCTGATCGAACAGAATGCGCTTTCGTTTGCCCGCTCTGCGGTTTGTAGGGCTGGGCTTGAGCCCCGCCATAACAGGCACGCAGCTTCCCCGCTCGCGACTACAAGCTTGCTGCGGTCAGACTTGAGGCCGAGGATCAGGTTGCGGGGTCTTGTGTGGCTGGCTTCGCAAGATGCAGCCACCCCGGTTAGAATGTATCCGGCTCGGTTCATGTGGAATGATCCCGAACGATTACTCATTGAGGCAGCATGAGCGCTGCCGCATTTGTTGGCGAACCTCGCACAAAAAAGGAGCAGCTGGTGCGATTGCAAACCAAGACCCTTGTGCTTCTCTCCCTGACCTTTCTCCTCAGCTTGCACTGCGGTGGCGCAACGCTCACAGGAACTGTGAAAGGTGCCGATGGGGGCGCCTTTCAAGGCGCATTTGTCGAGGCGCAGAACGCGAAAACCAGGATCACGACCATCGTTTTGTCCGACAGCCAGGGCCGCTACCAGATTCCCGATCTGCCGGCCGGGAGTTACCGCGTGCAGATCAAGGCCGTTGGCTTCCGCGCCGAGCCGCGCTCAGACATCGTACTGGCTGCCAGCCAAAATGTCTCCATGGACCTCGCCTTGCAAAAGGGAATAGTCCGTTGGAACGAAATTTCCTTGAATCAGGCCACGCAATTGTGGCCTGCCGCGAAAGGCAAAGACCTCCTCCTCGGCCACTGCAGCATCTGCCATCAATTTCAGAGCCGCATGGCTTCGGTCACGCGAGACGCCGACGGCTGGACCGACCGCGTCGCCTTCATGCGCCAGGCCATGCACTTCAGCATTTTCCTAGGTCCGCATTTCAGCGATCAGGATGCTGCCGATGTGGGGTCCTACTTAACCAGCCTGTTCGGCCCCGATTCTGTGCTGCCCAAATCTCCTGCCGATATGCCCGGTTACCAAAAAACGGTGCGTCCCTACAGTGGCGAGGCCATGAACATCGTCTATGTGGAGTACGAGATGCCCGGCCCGAGCCGCATGCCCTTCAGCGCCGCTCCGGACAAGGACGGCTATCTCTGGATCCCGGACTTTGGAGTCGCGAATAAGATCACGCGCCTCGATCCGCAGACCGGAGGGATGCAAGATTTTCCGGTTCCCAATGTTGGCACGGCGGGCGTCCATTCGGCCGTACCCGCGCCGGATGGCTCGGTGTGGATTGCCGAGCAGGGCTCGAACAAAATCGGAAAATGGGACCCGGCGACGCAAAAAATCACCGAGTATCAGGATCGGTATGTTCCGGGCAAAGAGGGCATCGAAGACGGCGGATCGAAGCACACGGTGCGCATTGATCGTACCGGGAAAGTCTGGGTGAGCGGCGTTCCGCTAGTCCGCTTCGATCCGGAAACCGAAAAATTCATTCGCTTTATCGAAGGCGAGTACGCCTACGATGTGAAACCCGAGGACAACGGCGACGCCTGGTTCACGAGCCCCTTAGTCAACAAAATCGGAAAGGTGGACGGGAAAACCTTGAAAGTTACCCAGTGGACCCCGCCTACACCTAACTCATTTCCCCGGCGCATGGAAATCGGCCCCGACGGTGCCATCTGGTTCGGCGAATTTTCGAGCGGCAAAATGGGCCGGTTCGATCCCAAGACGCAAACCTTCCGGGAATACCTGTTGCCCGGTTCCGATCCAAGCCCCTACGCCTTGGGCGTAGATGCCGACGGCTACATCTGGTACGACGCGCACTACATGGACGAAATCGGTCGTTTCGATCCGCGAACCGGAAAAGTGATCGAGTATCCGTTCCCCCATTCCGACATCACCATGCGCGAGTTCTTTCGCGATTCGCAAGGCCGGATGTGGTACGGCTCGGCCCCGAACAATAAGGTTGGCTATTTCTACCTGGCAGGGAAGACCGGCAGTTCGGCCGCCAGGTAGAGCATCTGGCGATACCCCTACAGCTTGTACCCAATCTTGCGCAGGAATTCGTGCCGGTAGCGCAGGTCCTCGGGGCCCTCGACGCCCTTGGGAGAGCTGCCATCGATCACCCCGAGGATGCCGCGGCCTTGCTCGGTCTGCGCCACCACCACCTCGACGGGGTTGGCCGTCGCGCAATAGATCGTGCACACCTCGAAGCAGTCCCGCACCCGGCTCAGCAGATTGATCGGATACGCCTGCCGGATTAGCAGCACAAACACGTGCCCGGCCCCGATCGTCTGCGCGTTGGCAATCGCCGCGCCACGCAGCTCTTCATCATTGCCTTCCACGCGAATCAGGCAAGGCCCGGATGCCTCGTTGAAAGCCACGGCAAACTTTGCCCCGGGCACGGTGTTGACCACCACTTCGTAGAGATCTTCGGCTGTCTTAATGAAATGCGATTGCCCCAGAATCAAATTCGCGGTCTCTGGAATCTGCAAACGCATGCACAAGAGTTCCATTTTTTGTCTCCGCTCGGTAAAAACTTCCCAGATTTGGAATGCGCAAACGGGCCGCGAATTTGCGCGCCACGAAAAACCGACAAAAAACGCCCATTATCCGCATCGGACAACAATTCCGCAAACAAAGTCTCAATGGAAATCAGCGTGCTCTGATCTTTCTGAAGCCTTCGCCAGGGAAGCCGCATCGAACTTGTAGCAACTCTGGCCAGGAATGAGAATAGTAGTGATTATTAAGACAATTCAGCAGGCCAAGCGGTTCCTGAAAATTCTGGTCGGATTCACCCTCCTCGCTCTCGGCATCCTCATGGTCGTCACTCCCGGTCCCGGTGCTCTCACCATTATCCTTGCGCTAGGCGTTCTCGCGGCCGAGTTTGTCTGGGCTCGCCGCCTTCTTGATCGCGTCAAGGAGCAGGGCGTCCGTCTCCGTGCAACTTTCAGCTCCTCCGCCGACCGCGCCTAGTCCCCCTCGTTTTCTCCCCCTTACCGCGCAGCGCATTCATGGGAAGGTTTAACCTAGCGCCGCAGCCTTCGGTGCGGCATCGCCGTCCGCCTTGAGTCTCTGTTCAAGAGAACCTGTCTTTCAGCACCACGAGCCGTCAGGTCATTTTCTATACCTCCGATTTAGCGCTTTCGAAGCCCTGCTAAGGTGTGTTCTGATTCTTTGCGGACACATTGGAGGCGTCCTTCTATGGGCAATTCACGTCGCCAGAGCCTTCCCATCCCCCCAGCAATAGAGAAATGGGCAGGGAAGTGGGCTCTGGTAACTGGCGCCAGCGCCGGAATCGGCCTGGCCTTGGCTGAGGACCTAGCAGCAGCTCGTGCCAATCTAGTCCTCACCGCCCGACGCCTCGATCGTCTGGAAAAACTAGCCCGGGACTTATCCGCGAAACACGGCGTCAACGTAGAAACATTCGCCGCCGACCTGACCCGCCCCGAAGCCCCCCAAGAGATTTTCGCGTTCACAGACTCCCGCCAGATCGAAATCGAGCTCCTGATCAACAATGCCGGCTTTGGCGCCTTCGGCTACCACCATGATATCGCCCCCTCGCGCTTCGCCGAGATGGTCCAGGTGAACTGCACAGCCGTCGCGGTCCTCACGCGGCTTTTCCTGAAAGGGATGATCGACCGCCGCCGTGGAGATGTGATGATCGTCTCCTCGGTAGCCGCCTTCCAGCCTGTCCCATTCAACTCGGCCTACGCCGCTACCAAGGCCTTCGATCTAATTCTGTCCGAGGGAATCGCCGAAGAAGTCCGCGAATTCGGCGTCAACGTTTGCGCCCTGTGCCCAGGCTCGACAAGCACCGAGTTTCAACAAGTTGCCCGCCAGCCCGACCGCATGTTCCGGCTCGCCGAAACCGCTGAAAAAGTAGCCCGCGTGGGTCTGGAAGCCTTGGCTAAGGGCAAAACGGTCGCTATCTCTGGGACCTCCAACATGCTAATGGTCGAAGCCCAGCGCCTGGCCCCCCGGCGCTTCGTTGCTAAGATGGCTGCCCGCATGATGCGCGAATCCAACTCCAAGTGATGGCTGCACTCGCGCAGCTGCCAGCTCTCTTGACACCTGGGCGCGTGCCGCTTCCGGGGGTACGCTTACAAGTAGCGCTGCAGCTCGAAGTTAGAGAAGCGTGGAATGCCAGGGCAAGAAATTCTAGCGCCCGTCGCGAAACACCACATATCGAGTGATGGTGTAGCCGAGCGCGGCTCCCAGAAAGACGTCGGATGGGAAGTGGGCACGGTCAGGGACGCGAGAAAACGCAAAAAGTCCAGCAATCCCGTAAGCCGCCCACGGTACCCAGCGATGCTCCTTGTATCGCCGTGCGATAACCGCCGCTACCGAAAACGCCCCGGCAGCGTGTCCTGAAGGAAAGCTACTCCCTTTGCCAAACACGGACGTGCTGCTCTTAAAAAACGTATCCGAAAAATTGCTATTCGGTGGAATCGCAGAAGGCCGGTACCTGCGGCTGATCACCTTGATCACCACCTGTGGAATCGCGCTGTCGGCGTAGGCCTCGCCGGCCAGAATCGCCGTGTCCGCCGCGTAGCTGTCGTGCCGCACCAGGCCGTAGACATAGAAGGAAGCAGGCACCGCCCCGATGACCGCTCCCGTAAACGAGCCATTAAAGGTTTCATTGAACCGGTTGAAGTCGGTAGTCCTGGCGAAATACGGCATATCGTGCGCGTCGGCCGCAATCAGCCCTGCCGTAACGCCTATCACTGCCAGCGTCGGAATCAAATGCCGCCCATGCGCCAGCTGTACCGGGAACAACCACACATGCTTCTGGTCCTTCAAAATGTCGAGTGGGGCAGTTTTCCAGGTAACCGGGTGTGCCGATTCGCCAGTGGATGACCCCGCTTGGCTGGCGTTCGCACCACCAGCCGAGGAGGACCCCGCAGCGTCAGCAAAAGGATTCGGGAACGAGACACTGACCAGTGGGTCGGGAAAGTATTCCTGCGCCCGCGCGGCCTGGGCAGCCGCCGCGACGCAAAAAAGCATCATGACCAGAAATCGGCAGGGAACTGAGCGATGCAAACCCCGCCAGATCAGCGAAGGACTCATCTGGCGGCAGTGTAATCACACAACAGTCACGGCTGAATCAGCGGTTCTCCCTACGATGCCAGGGAGAACACCGTAGTCCCAAGGTCCTGTGCCTTCATAGCGGCACTACTTGCTAGCGAGCCATCCGTGCCCGTTCCCATTGCTGGCTCCGTGCCGCAGCGACGCAGCAAACGGCCGCATCGCAAATTGCATCGCATAGCCCTCGATGGGAGCCGACTGTTCGGTCACAATTTCCTGTGCTGGCGCTCGTTCCGCCTCCGCTTTGGCTCTTAGCTGGGAACAGAGTCGGGAGTCCGCGTCCAGAACGTTCAATATCCGCTCCTGTAAGACGGCGAACACATCCTTTGCGTCGCGTGACGCGTCGATGGTCTCAAAGCAGTATTCCGCCCCGAGCCGGTCGAACTCCTGCAAAAGCCCCGTCTGGTAGCTGCAAAAGCTCTGGTACATATCCAGGCCCGGATACAGATCCATCCCCGACTCCCAGTAATCGAACCCCCGCGAAAAAATCACCCGGGTATCAGCTGCTCGATCCCCAGCCGCAGATAAAACACCGCGTCTGGTTTCAGCGCCACGTCATAAATGCTGCGAATCCACGCCGGATCAACGCCGCGCACGATTGCCCGGGCCATCAGGGAATAAATGTACCGGTCGGTCAGCACCACGAAACCCGCCCGCAACGCCGGAGCGATTTCGTTCTCGAGCCGGTCGACGAAGTCGGTCGCATAGAACAAGCTCTGGGTCACGCGCCCGAGATTGTTGCCTTCCTTCGCACGGCGGATACCGTCGCCGGCGAGCGGCGACCGCGTCATCCCAGTATCCAGCACCGCGTGCCCCAATTCCTCAAGCCACGGCTTCAGCAGATTGATTTGCGTGGTGCGCCCGGCGCCATCGGTGCCCTCGATCACGATGAGTTTGCCCGCCAGGTCTGACAGCTTCATCCCCGGCAAAAGCTTTCCATAAGTCTGCCTCATGGTCTCACCCTCAATTCGGTGGCCTGCTCGAGATGCATCCGCGCGATGCGCCGCACCTGGGTCTGCTGCTCTTCGACCGGCAACGTCGCGTCAATCACCGTCAGCGCGAATTCCGGCACCATGCGTTCGTATTCATCGAGGATGCGCCCCTGAAACAGGCCGAAACTCTCGACAGGATCGTCGCTGAGCCCTAAATCCATCCCCGCCTCGTAGAATTTCAGGCAATCCCGCGCCGCTGTGATGCGGCCGATCGCGATGTCCAGCGGCACCCGAAAGTAAAATGCCACCGTGGGCTTCACCGCGAACTCATAGAGACTACGGACCCACTGGCGGTCCATCCCGCGCGCTACGTCACGCGCGAACGCCGTGTACACATAGCGGTCGCACAGCACCACCGCCCCCGCCCGCAGCAGCGGAAGGATGCTTTTCTCGGTCCGGTCCGCAAAATCGGTGGAATGAATCAGTGAGAAGGTCGCCGGCGTCAGCATCTTCTTCTTCTTGCCAAGCTTGGTTGTGTCCTTCACCAAGGGCGACGAATTCCATTCGCTGAACACCACCCCATAGCCCTTTGACTCGAGCCACTTATGCAGCAGGCTCAACTGGGTCGACTTGCCCGAGCCGTCAATCCCCTCGACAATGAACAGCCTGCCCGGAAATGCGTCGTCCCGCGCCCGCGTTGGTTCCGGCGCCACGGGCTGCATCGGCAAGAAAACCTCAAATGGACCGATCCGTACATTTGAACTCGTGCTCAATTCTCCCCTCTTCTGCGAGGATTCGTAATCGCTGGAAGTATCTCCGCCCTCGCGCGCTTGTTTCTTTCCTTGAAAAAACGCTTGCCAGCCTCCGAGCTCCGGCAAACGAAGCAATACCTTGTGCCACAGCCGCACAATTTGCAGCAGCAATCCCGGAACCCTGTTACAAGAAAGTGAACTTCTGGTCCTAGTACTGTCCACAGTGCAGGGTGACGCAGCGAGTCTGGATGTGTAGGATCACTTCCTCCAGGAAAATCAACATTCAGAGGTGAGTATGAACCAGGAACTCATGAAGCCGAGCTACCGGGGCGTTTTGTGCCAGTGCTGTCGCCAACCGATCCCGCTGCCTACCATCGTCCTAGATATCGAATCGTCCCGAGATCAGAGTGAATCGGGCCTGCGCCCCGACCAGGGCAGCCGCGTTTTCAGTTTGCGTTGCCGCGCATGCGACAAGGAAATGCCCTACGGCATGGCCAATGTAGTCGATATCGAAGGGTCTCCCAAACTGCGGATTTCGCGGGTTCACGGCCGTCCGGTGCGTCAGCATGGGGATTTGTCGCGCGCAGCCAACGCATAGCAAATAGTGGTTTTACAGGCCGCAACCAACCCATCGTTTTCATTGGGCTGCTGGACTAGCGGAGATGGACTTAAGCCCGCCTTAAGCGGGTGGGGCGGCCTCGGACCGGACCATGCCGGCGCCGACGACCGACCGTTCAGGATTGATGAGGAAGATCCAGATCAGCGCGCCCAGCAGCATGACTGCCGCGCTCACCAGAAATGGCGCGACCCACAAGCCGCGGTTGAACAGGCTTCCATACACCACGGCCGTGGACGCTCCGCCAAGAGCTCCTACCATGTTCATTACGCCTGTCACCGTGCCGCTGAACTGACCACCGACGTCCATCGGGACCGCCCAGGCGGGGCCGATCACCCATTCCAGAAAAAAGAAGGACGCGGCTAATAGCAGGACCGAGCCAAGCGTATTTGATGTGAGCGCGGCGGGGATCACGAAAGCGCCTGCCAGCAGAAAGCCCGGCGCCGCGACAATGCGCCGCGCTAAAGTGGCGTTTCCGGTGGCTTTGAAAATCATGTCGGAAAGCGACCCGCCGACAATGTCACCGGCCATTCCGGCAAACAAAGGAACCGAGCCCCAAATCCCCAACGAGCGGATGGACATATGGAGATGCTCACGCAGATAGGTGGGGTACCAGGTCAGGTAGAAATTCGTGCCGAAGAAAAAGCAGAAGTACCCGAGAGAAATGAACCACATGTTTGGCGAGAGCAGGATCGTTTTCCAGGGCGTGACGAGCTTGGTTATGGCCGGCGCCTTTGTGCTGCCGTCCTCATTGACGCCTCGGATTCGAGCTAGCTCCTCGCGATTGACGCCGCTGTGATCTTCAGGAAGGTTCCGGTAAAAGATGCTGAAGCCGATCGCCCACAGGATGCCGAGCGATCCGAAGATATAGAAAATCGCGCGCCACCCGAAGGAAATAAGGATGCTGCCCGCGATGAAGGGCGTGACGGCAACCGCAAATCGGCTGAAGAAATGTGTGGTCCCCTGAATGCGGCCGCGCTCGACGCGCGGAAACCAGAGCTGCATCCCGCGGCTCGCAACCGGAAATGCACCGGCTTCGCTTAGGCCCAGCAGAAAGCGTGCGCCGAACAGCGATCCAAAGCCGAAAGCCGCGCCGGTCATGACTGCTGTCGCCGACCACAGCGTCATGATGACGGTGAGCACCTTTTTCGGGCCGAAGCGGTCGCCAAACCATCCTGCGGGAACCTGGCCGAGCGCGTAGGCCCAGGTAAATGCGGCGAGCACCAGGCCCATCGCGCTCTTGCTCAGTCCAAATTGCTTGGCGATTTCCGGCTGCGCCACCGAGATGTTGCTGCGGTCCATGTAGCAGATCAGGTACATCAGGCTGATCAGAAACAGGACCACCCAGCGCGTTTTTGTGGCTTTCTTCGCGGCGCTCACTACGCCGGCATGTCCGGCGACCGGCGAGGCCGTGGGATCAGCACCCAAATTGGCTCCGTGCTGCGGCGGATGAACCTCTGCGCCGCTCAGCGCGCCATTGCCGCCGGAACTGGTTCGACCACGATGTCCACCGGGCGTCCCTGCTCGGCTGAAAGATCGGCGGCCTGGTAGACCTGCATGACCATGCGAGCATGCTCGGCGGTTACGAGCGGCTGCTTCCCGGTGGCCACGCATTCGAGGAAATGAAGCGTTTCCGCCTCCATAGGTCCCGCGTACACGTGAGCCACTTTTTCGCCGGGCATGGTGGAGATGGGGAACTCGATCCCGCGCTTCAGCGTGTTCAGAGCCACGTCGCGATGCGTATCGTCGACCATGATGGCTCCTTCGGTGCCAACCATCTCGATCCAAGTCGACGAAAAATTCGGATACCCCGGAGGCAGCACCCAACCCGCGCCGATGGTAAACGCGCTGCCGTCGTCGAGCGTCACCACGATCCATGCGCAGTCGGGTACGTTGTACGCCTGCTTCATGATCTTGTGCACTTCCTGGCAGTACACCCGGATCGGCTTGCGTGGCGCAAAGCACCACAGCACGAAGTCGATGTCGTGGGTTGCTTCCATCGCGGCCGGCGAAAGCTTGATGCGGCCGCCGATTTTCTTGCCAAGGTTGCGGGTGATGTGGCGGCTCACGAGTGCGCTGCAAGGCTCGCCGATCGTGCCTTCGTCGATCGAGCGCTTTACGTAAGCAAATTTGGGATTGAATCGCTGTGAATAGCCGATCGTGAATAGCAGCGATTTTTCGCGGGCAATGCTGATTAGGTCGTCGGCTTCCCACAGCTCCAGGGCGATCGGCTTTTCGAGAAAAACGTGCTTGCCGGCCTGGAGGCTTTCTTTGGCCATCGGATAGTGGGTGGTCTCGGGGGTGGCCGAAATGACGATTGCGTCAATCTTCTGGTTTGCGAGCAGCTGGCGATAATCGGTGGTCGCCGTGACGGGCTTGGTTTTCGCCGCTACTTCTTGCAAGCGTTCCTCTTTGATTTCAGCGATATGCAGCTCGTTCACCCAGGGGCTCGTCGAGCAAGCGTCCGCGCGGATCCCTCCGCACCAGCCCGTACCTATAATTCCGATATTGATCTGCTTCATCGATCCTCCAGCTGGTGTGTATTTACAGGAGTTTTAAATAAGTCCACACGATTATAAGGCGGCAATTCGGGATTGTCATCAAGAGGCAAGCAAGCGAACCAAGCGCCCCCGTGTCAGCGATCCTGCAAGGGACCAGGAATCCCTCCCCTTGTCAAACTCAGGCAGAAAAACTTAATCTTACGGCAATGGCGAAACGCCGTGCGTTAGGCGACCTCCGCTCGCTCTTGGCGATTTTCAGTCAACATGCCCACGGATTAATTACCGGGATTGAGAGATCCTGAAAGTCGGTTCCAAGGTGACCGCACTCACTGGCCCAGGAATTCCTTTCCCCCGACGTTCCATCTCGGCCGGATCGAGATCTTCCTTCCACGAAAGCACCACCCAGACATGGCCGAAGATCGCGCACGCTGGCGGAGTTGGCGCCATAGAACGTGCCTGTGGGTGGTGACCGCGACAGACTCGATGGCGTGGTAAATCTGACCGAGGTAGTTCCGTAGCGGTCGTGAGCGGCTGGGCCCCCTTGGCTACTGCCACAAAGAGGCCACGCTCAGATCGGCGATACGCCGTCCTTGCTCCCACCCTGCGCGGGCCGCGCTTTCTCGAACCGAGGGGTCCAGCAGATTCCCGCCCACTGCTGCGAATGCGGCCTCCGTCGCTTCATCGGGAAGCACAACCACTACCTTCGCGCCGTTGCGCTGCAGCATCTCCAATGAGGCTTCGAGCGACACTACGCAACTAGGCGGAATTCCAGCTTTGAGGGTCAGGATGAGGACTCGATCGAAGCCGCCCGCAAGATCAGCGTTGTCGATTGAATAGCACCCACCGTCCATATAGCGATGACCTTCGATGGAAATCGGCGGCGACATCCCTGGAGCGGCACAACTGGCCGCCACCGCGTCAATCAGATGGACGCCAGCGGTCCGGTCGAAAACGCGTCGCTCGCCACTTTCGGCATCGACTGCGACCGCGAAGATTTTGTGCTCGGGCCACACGTGCGTAGGAAGCTGCGAGGCGACGACCTTCCGTCGCTCTAACTCGGACACGGTTTAAGCTGCCAATGACAGCGCTCCCATCCGCTTCAGAATTTCAATGTTTCCTCCTTCCCCTTGCTTGGCGCGAGCGTAGTCCTGTTTCAATTTCTTAAAGTCGACCTTGACCTCCAACTCTTTGGACTGTAGGCGAGGGTCAACCTGCTGCTGGAACAACTCTTCGAGTGTAAGCCCGCTGGTTACTTGCGCTGCGACACGAGAGCCAGCGGACGTCCCTATAATCAGGTCGGCGTCTCTAACGTCAATGCCCGCGTCGGCCAAGCCCGCGATCACTCCCGTTTCCCACGAACTTGCCGCAGGGCCACCCACTCCGAGAACCAGGGCGCGCCGGATCATGACTTCTTCGCCTTGATCGCCAGCGGGTCGCCATGACGATGGATCAGCTTCCATTCTTTCCCTTCGCGGCGAAAAATCTCCGTGACCCGCAGGTTGGTGGCGACGGCGTCCTTCTTTCCTCGCATACGCACGCTGCCGGTCTGAAAGCCAACCCAATAGCCGATATTGTCGTTTGAATAGCTACGTGGTCAGTCTTGTCACTCTTGATGAGGTATTGAGGTTCTTTTTTCGATGCATGGTGCATATAGCCCTTGATTCGTACATCTGAAACAACCTTCTTGAAAATCACGCCTCTGACTCTGCCGGCTTCTGAGTTCCATTCAACGTGGTCACCGCGTTTGAAAGTCTTGGCCATGGGGCTTGCACCTCTTCCGGGTCCGAGCGCGCCTGCCTGATACGCAGGCGGCACGTTCCCGCTCTCACTGTTTCCATTAGTTTGGGCGATGCTTGCGCGCCGTTTTGCCCTGCGAATTTTTCCTGTTGTTCCCAAGTTGCACCACAATGCAGCAGTGGCAAAATTGAGCTTTTGTAACTTTCTGATTGAAAAGGATTTGGTCGGGGTGTGGAGATTTGAACTCCAGACCTCCTGCGCCCAAGGTTAACTCTAGAATGCTAAGTAGTTGTCTCGTCTATGTCTTTCGCGCACGTTATATCACGATATATGGGGGTATTCGGCGGCTATTGTTCCCAAGTTGTTCCCAACTTGGATCATGCTACGGCGGCCCTGTGTCAGCAGCGAATCCCACTTCACTGAGCGGCTGTACAGCTTAACTAGCGCTCATGCCTTGGGCGCGCACTATCCGACTCCAACAGCTCCCTCTTTTAGTCTTAACTAACGGCGTTTCCAATAAATCGGGGAATCTGCTTTTCGCCCCGAGATAACTCGAATTGATTGAAAATGTTGGATTCTTGCACGGTTCGTGGACAGTCTGTCTCAATCACCTACAGAGTGAATCTTTCGTTGAGACAAAGATGTGTACCTCTAGCGACGAGCGTTAGCACGACTCAAAACCATCGCCGGCAGTAGTCGCTACTCCTTCTGTTCCGCGGAGGGCGCCTTCGCGGCGCCGAGGTTATTCCAGCCGTGGAAGCGCGACAAATCGCCCGAGTTCCATGCCTCGCGGAGTCCGGGGGTGCTCAGGTCCCAGTCGGGACGGATTTCGCTCGTCACAGCGCGCAGATCATGCCAAAGGTCTGCGACCGACGGGCGGCCCCAAAACCAGTAGCCGTTGTAGATGCTGTGAACCACGAGGCCCGGCTTGAGCACGAGCGTGTGCGGAATCATCGGATTGTGCTCGGGGTCGGTATACTCCTGGATGTCGAGGTCCTTCTGAACCTTTCGCTCAGGGTCTGAGAGAAAGGGCCACTGGGCACCGACCGACGCACGGAATTCCTGAAGAGTATGATGATCGTCGGTGGCGATCGTGGCGATTTGCGTGTACGCCACTGCGATCTTCGGGTAGAACGCGGCGAGCTCCAAGTGCTGCTGGTGCTCCTTTGGGCAATAGTGGCCGCGCGCGAGCGTGAGAATCAGCGGATCGTCACCCTGTAGCTCGCTGAGCTTGCGCAGTGTGCCAGTTTGATCCGGCAGCTCGTAATCGGGGAAGACACCTCCAGGCACAATGTCAGGGCGCATAGTCGGACTCCTTTGATGGGGACGGGACCACTTAGTGTCTTTCTAAAGTTCCCGTTGGATCAAATCGCCAAGCGACTGTCATGCCGCGGCAGTACTTTCTCGGCTCATGAAACCCCGAACGAGCTGGGCAATTTCATCCGGCGCGGTATCGAGCGCGAAATGGCCCCCGTCGACGATGTGCACTTCAGCCTTTGGCACATCCCGCCGATAGGCTTCCGGCTCGGAGGGATCGAATGAACTCTCATACTTGCCCCAGATCACGAGTAGGTGCGGCTGTTTCTCGCGCATCCATGCCTGCCATTTAGGGTAGGCGTCGACGTTGGTTCGGTAGTCGTAGAAGAGATCGCTTTGAATATCGGCCTGGCGTGGCTGGTTGAGAAAATAAAATTCATCCGTCCAGAGATCCGGGTCGTGGCGTTCCACGTTGGGATCGTTGCCCGCATGGCGCGCCTTGGTGGTTTCAAGCGACAGGAGATTTCCGCGAAGGGAGCTTTCATAGGCCGCACGATCGGCCCAAAAAGCGCGACGCGTTTTCCAATTCTCGCCGAGGCCTGTGTTGTGCGCGACCGCGTCCTGGACGATGAGAGCCTGCGCCCGTTCTGGATGTGCCAATATCATGCGAAACCCCACCGGACCGCCATAGTCCTGCATATAAAGCGCGTAGTGCGAGAGTCCGAGCGCTTCGGTGAAGTGGTCCATGATCTCGGCGATGTGATCGAAGGTATACGCAAATTTTTTTGGGTCCGGCCAGTCGCTGTGTCCGAAGCCGGGGTAATCGGGCGCAACGAGATGAAAGCTATCGGAGAGCCGGGCGAAAAGAGGCTCGAACATCCGCGAGGAAGACGGGAGTCCGTGCAAAAGTAGAAGCGTTGGAGCGTCTTTCGGGCCTGCCTCTCTGTAAAAGATGGAGAGCCCATCAATCTGCATCGTGCGATACAAAGTCGGGTGTTCCATTTGGCGGTCCTTTCTTTGGGTTTGAGTCGGCAGCTGAATCGGGGTCGCACCTGCCAGGTCGTCTTTGGAGGATCGCGCGTCCGCTGGACCAATGATGCCCAGGTCGGCAGCCGCAATAGTTATGGCCGAACCGGCAAAGAAGGTACCGAGAAGAAAGCGGCGAGCATAGTTGATCTCTTCGGGCATTCTATTTCGCTCCAGTCGAATTCACACGCGATCCGAATATCGCCGGCCGCCTCCAAGAGACCGGCATCGATTTGCTTCAGTCGATCACCTTAGTAACTTGCCGGCGAGCCAGTAATCGACACTGAACTTTCCCGGACCGGAGCAGATCAGCCAGATAAAGAAGAGCACGTACAGTGCTTCCGGAATGTAGAAGAAATTGTCGAACCACTTAAGGGGCGAAAGTCCTTTAGGCATGGCGGAAAGCTTGGTGGTCAGAATGGCGACAACCATATCGACCAATAAAGCCACGCAAGCCAGACTCGAAAGAAACCCCATGGCCAGCAAAGACCCGCCAACGAACTCGACGCCCGACACGAAATAAGTCATCAGGTGGGGAAACGGG
Organism: uncultured Acidobacteriota bacterium; assembly: GCA_963718485.1. Lineage (GTDB taxonomy): Bacteria > Acidobacteriota > Terriglobia > Acidiferrales > UBA7541 > Palsa-295. The sequence continues at coordinate 27,439 of CAVQZU010000071.1, read as the reverse complement.
ACATTGGCCTTAACGAGCGTTTCGTACATCGTTTGCGTGCCGCCGGCGACAAACAATTTGTTTGCCCCGGAGATGGCGAAGAACAGCCCGAGCGAAACGCGTACCAGCAGGATGGCATATTGTCCCAAATCGCTGCTACCCAGCAGCGCAAACTGGACCAACCGTTTCCAATCCATCTCTTGTCCCTCGATCGAAGGGAAACCCTGTAACGATACCCGATGTCACACCGACTTGTCCGGCAACCGCGCTAATTAGGACTTAGCGGCCGTCTGGTTGATGAAAGGCGACAGTGGCTGCGTTAGTAGCGAAGACTCGATCCAACTTAGGATGCGCCAGCCGCCTCACTTCTTCTCCCGCTGAGTGCCGGTAGAAGAAGTTTCAGAAGCGCTTCGTCCGAGAACGGGTTCTGACCTGAGATCAACTCGCGATCTTGAAGGACGTAGCTCTTCCACGGAGCGACCACACTTACGTCACCGCCCGCCGTACGCAAGGCGAAGTCCGGGTAGAAGAGAACCTTACCACCGATCTCAAGCGGCTCCCGCTGCTGCTCTTCCGCCGTCGAAAAGATGGTCATCTTATATCCAGAATAAATCCATCCTTGAGCCTTTGCCCGCGCTCCAGCGGCATCGCCCGCTGCCAGCGCTCCGACCACCTCCGTCGAATTCGGAAGAGCTGAGAGAAGTGAAATCGGGCCATGGCAGAGCACCGCCGTAGGCTTGGATGTTTCATGAAAGTGTCTCATCACCGTGCCAGCGTCGGGATCATCGAGAAGATCGATCATCGGGCCATGGCCGCCGGGGACGAAAACAGCGTCATATTGATCCAGGCCCGATGCGATGACATCCGAGATGCGAGTTGGATTTTTGAGCCCAGTCAGGCTGTCGCGGAATTTTAGATAGTCCTGAAGCCTAGCCTCGTCCCCGCCGAAGAAATCGGCGACGGCCGAATTGACATCCAATTGCGGCGTGTTGCCTTTGGGGTTGGCGAAAGTGATTTCGTAGCCTTCCTTCATCAAGGCGCGAACCGGAACCGTCAGTTCGTTGAGATAGTAGCCAGCGCCGGCATAAACCTTGCCATCTTTCAATGGCAAGCCGTGACCGCTCGAGACTAGTACCAAGACTTTTCCTTTTGTTGTCATTTTGTTCTCCTTTTGAAATCGAATTCTGTTCTCCTGAATATGAGCTAGCTCATAGTCCGCGGCTTCCTCCAAAGTGCGCGAGGACGGACCCCCGCGGTTGATGTGAGTTATGCCCCGGGGAATCCGAACATCAACCACGACTGATTGGCTACCCAATGTGGGTAAAGCTCCGTCATCTGATCGAACAGCTCCTGGTCGGATTTCGCGGTTTTCTGCAACCGATCGAAGTCCTGCAGGTAACGCTTGGTGTCTTGGATCGTCGAGGGAGAGTCAGGCGCGCCAGGCTTCTTGTGACCGGCGACAACAATCGCCGGGTCCAGCGCCGCTAATCGGTCTAGCGCCTCGATCCAATTCTTTCGGCTCTCGGGGGTGGTGTCGCCGACGTACACGCGGCACTGGTTGTACACGACGTCGCCAGCGGCGATCAGGCCGATCAATGGAACATACAGAGACGTCGAATCGGGACTATCAGTACGGCCCTGCTTGATGATGCGCAGTTCGTGGCCCTCGAGAGTAAATGTGTCGTGCTCATAGGGCTCAGGTGGGACCAGCTTGGTGGGGACTTGCCCAGGAAAGAGCCGGCGGGCTAACCGTTCCACCACGGGAGTGAAAGACATCTGCATGGCGTTCACGGCCTCGGGCGTTGCTATCGCCCGGGCGCCCGGGAAACGGTCGAGCAGAATGCTCAGACCGTAGAAGTGGTCGAAATGGGCGTGCGTTATATAGATGGTCTCCAAGTTGCGGTTGTGCAGAGCAATCCAATTCGCGAGGGCCGTAGCTTCAGCCACCGTCCCCATGGCGTCTACCAGCACCGCGTCGTACTCGCCGAAGATAAAAGTCGACGTGATCGGGTCAAAGCCGAGCGGCTCGCCGAAGGGCTTGGGGCGCTCGCCGACCATGACCTTTCCCGGGGCGGTAAAAACGTTCACACCAAGCGTGTTCGTCGCGCCAGGCGCGGTCACGCGCGCGGTCTCTTTGAGTGTGCTTGTGCCATCCATTTGGTACTCCTTTCGATGTCAAATCCGAATCCCATTCGAGCCGATCGCTAACCGTACTTGAGCGCGGTGCTCTGTCCGACCTCGATAATGTAGCCGTCAGGATCTCGGATGTAGCAGCGAATCTCGCCGTACTTGGGTATTGGCGGCGTGATGAATTCGGCTCCTCGACTTTTCCACAACTCATAGCAAGCTTGAATATCAGCAACGCGGAAATTCATAAAGCTGTTGATGTGATTGGGGTCGGGGACGCTGAGGGTTACCGTCGGCTTATCCGGCGTCGGGCCGCCGCCAACGTTCAGAATCATCCAGATATTCGCAAGCTGAAGGTAAGGAGGCGCGTTGCCGTCACCCATGGTCAGAATGCGAGCGCCGAAGACCTTTTCGTAGTAGCGAGCCGATCGCTCGACGTCGGCGACGGTGAGAAAATGAGCGATGCTGATCCCCTCTCGCGGGGGCATCTCATAGCTCTTCTGTTCGACTTGTACCGCGTTCATTGATAACTCCTTTCGATACGCTGTTCATTACAAATACGATGTTCCGAGTCCCACACACCCATCGCCACTCGGCTTCGAAGCGGGATTGATTCTGCGCAGGCTTTTTTTCATTTCCGATTTTCCTTTCGTGTCCCCTGCTCGCAAAATAATGTCAAGCCACCAGCAGGATCTTCCCGATACGGTCACCAAGCGCAGTATCTAGTGAACGCCGTGCATCGTAAGTACGATTTTTCCTCTCCAGTGCGGCGCACCGGCCAGCATTTCGTGCGCCCTTCGAGCTTCTTCGAGCGGGAGCACGGTCCCCACCTCCGTGGTCAGCTTTCGGATATCGAGCATTCTCGCGAGGGTGTCCAGCCGCGTCGCAGTCACGTCTGCCAAGAAGAACGCTGAACGAAAGCCCGGAAGCTGTGGCGGTGGCGAAATCACTGATACGAGGATGCCGTTCGGCTTTAAAGCATGGAATGAACGATGCTGCGTCTCCCCTCCGACCGTGTCCAGTACCGCATCGACGGGGGGCACGGCATCTTCGAAGTTTGTAGTCTTGTAGTTCACAACCATTTCGGCCCCGAGGCCGCGAACGTAGTCGAGATCAGCGGGCCCAGCGGTTGCGAAAACCCGCAGTTCTGCTTGCTTCGCCAGTTGCACGGCATACGCGCCAACATTTCCAGCCGCTCCGTGGATTAATACCGCTTGGCCTGCCTTCATCTGTGCATGGTCGAATAGCATCTGATACGCAGTCACCGCCACGACCGGCACAGACGCCGCGTCGACAAGGCTCAACGAACTCGGACTTGCGGCTACCATCTGTGCCGACGCCACCGCGTATTCGGCATAAGCGCCGCAGAATTGTTTGTTTGTGGCGCCGAAAACCTCGTCACCAGGCTTGAACTGCATGACTCCTGTTCCCACGGATTCGACAACCCCCGCCAAATCCGAACCGAGAATGATCGGAAGGGACAGTCGCACTACGCTCTTTCCCGCGCGAATGAGCGCGTCCCACGGACCAACTCCGGCAGCGGCGACGCGTACAACCAACTCGCCTGGGTCTGGCGTCGGACATGGCATCTCGTCAATCACAATCGCATTCGGCGGGCCAAAGTGATGGATTCTTCCGACTTTCATTCTGCCCCCCGAAGGCGACCGCGCCGTGCTTACGCAACCTTTAGCAGGATTCTGCCCTTCGAGCGTCCTTGCTGGCTCGCATCCTGTGCCTCACGCGCCTGATCCAGCCGAAACACGCCGCCCATCCGTGGCTTCACGTCGCCGCGTACCACCAAACCCGCTATCTCCGATAGGTCCGCCGGGTTTCCCTTCGACACCATGTTCACGCCGCGAATCCCCGTCCGCTCTGCCAGTTCCGCGTTCGCCGCGCCCACCGTCGAAACCATCACGCCGCCCTTTTTCACCATCGCGAAGGAGCGTGTCGCCGTCTCGCCCCCGATCAGGTCCAACACCGCGTCTACCTGCCCAACGGTTTCGAACCGCTCTTGCTTGTAGTCCACAACTTGAACGTGACCGAGTGAGCGCAGGTAAATAATGTCCTCCCCCGAAGCCGTCCCGATCACTTGCGCACCCCAGAGCTTGGCGATCTGGATCGCAAACGAGCCTACACCCCCTGCCGCGCCATGGATCAGAATTCGCGTTCCCGGCTTCGGCTGCACATAGTCGCGAATTGCCTGCAGGGCCGTCACTCCCCCGGTCGGCAGCGCAGCAGCCACCGCGAACTCCATTTTCTCTGGAATCGCCGCGATGTAGTTAATCGCCGCCGCCGTGAATTCCGCGTAGGTTCCTTCGCCGAACCCGAACACCCGCTCGCCCGTCCGGAAACTGCCCGAATCGCCGCCAGCCGCCACGATCTCTCCCGCGAAATCCTGCCCCAGCGTCAGCGGGAACCTCGCCGGGCGGAGCTTCTTCATGTAACCTTCGCGGATTTTCCAATCGATCGGATTCACGCCCGCGTAGCGCACTTTCGCGAGAACTTGGCCCGGGCCGACCTCCGGTAGCGGTGCTTCCTCGTATTTCAGTTGTTCAGAGCCGCCGTACTGCGCGATCCGAACCGCCTTTATCAAGCTCGGCATCGCCGCGTGTTTTGTCGTCGCCATTGTCGTTTCTCCTTTTCGCTGCGCTGTGACCCTCTCTGGTTTTCCGGGTTGGCTAGAAATCCACACTATCTCACTCTTCCCCGGACGCGTGGTCCGCCCTGCGGGACAGAGAGCCGAGTTGGCGCCAACTCGTTTCCTTCATTGTGATACCGAAATGTTCGGCAGCCGCCTTGATGTTGGCGAACGCCAGATCGCGTTCTTCGTCGCTGGCGCCCTCTACCTGATCGAATCTCGCGATGGCGTTGCGAACATGCGACGCATCCGTCATCGGCTCTTTGCGCAAACGCGGGAACGCGAAGGCGGTTTCAGACAAATGATTGACTTGCGCAGCATCGAGCTGGCCGTGTTCCGTCGGGTGCGGCGCTTTCCAAGTCACCTTGGTGCCACTCTCATTCTTGACCTTCGATTGACTCATCGGACTGCTCTTTTCAGTTGAGATTGATGTTGCGTCTCTAATTTCATTTGGTACGCATAGCGGGCAGCTCTTCGCGACACTCCTCCTAAGATTTGTCGTTTCGCGGATCGTCTTTCGCGCTGAGGTATTCCAGTCCAAGCGGCCCCATCGCGGTTACTTGCGTGATGTACTCGCCGGATCGCGCCCAGTGAAAATGATGCGTGTTGCCAGGGAGAATGATCACGGCGCCGGGCGGATAGGCTTCGAGCTTACTCTCGTCGAATTCATCACCCAATCCGATATAAAACACGCCCGAAATCACGGTATAGACTCGATCCTCCGGGTGCTTGTGAGGCATCAGCTTCGCACCGCGGGGCGCTTTGACCCTGATTGTGTAAGGGCCGGGCTCGGAGGGCTGACCCACGACGACGGCCAGCCGGATGGAAGGTGGGAACGCTGGGAACGGTTTCCAATCGACATCTTCGGACAAGATGGTTTTGAAAACCTCCTGCCCGAGTTGGTGAGGCCGGACTTCGGTTTGCTGAGCATGCTTTACGGCGCTGGCTTTCTGAGACATACAAACCTCCCTCGTGCAGAAAATGTAAAACGTCACCACAGGCTTTCGAAGCATGGCCTCCGAGAGCAGCTTCGAACGCCTCCCACCTTCAACCTCCCGGAGTTGAATCGCGTCTGGCGCCGGGCTAGCGCGCGATTTGGCCGATGTAGTATCCGAGCCGATTTTCCGCGTCCCCCGGCTTGTGGAAGCCGCGCGCCATCAGCGCCTTGATCCCATCCTGAGCGGCGGGTCGCCCGAGCGAAGCGATGCACGCATCCCATCCGGCGCCGATTTCGACTTCCGGAGGCAGGCTCGTGTTGACGAGGCGCTTGGTGTTGGCGATCGCCCACTTGTCGAACTTCGCGATGCGGGTCGCGAGCGCTTCTACGAACGCGTCCAGCTCAGCATCGGGCAGGGCGCGATTCACATAGCCATATGCTTCAGCTTGTTCTCCGCGGATGTCTTCCGAACTCAGGAGTACTTCAAGCGCGCGGTTTCGGCCGATCAGTTGCGGAAGCCGGGCCATGGGGCCGCCGCCAGCGACCATCCCCACGCCCACCTCCCATTGCGAGATGATGGCCTTTTCGCGGCTGGCGAAGCTCATGTCGCAGGCCAGCGTGATCTCACTGCCATTGCCCGTCGCCCGGCCACGAATGAGGGCGATAGAGGCGACCGGCAGGCGGGTCAGACGCGCGAGGAAGTCCGGCCAAGGCGGCAAGCCTGTGGGACCCGCCGGCATTGAGGTCAGGTCCTCAAGCTTGGCCAGGAAATCGGAGTGATTCAGGAAGTAGTCGTCGACCGCGCTGTCGAAGACCACGACCCTGACCTGCTCGTCAGCCTCGAGAGCACCGATGACTTCCTGAAACTGCTTGACCATATCCGGGCCCATCACGTTGATCGGCGGGTTATCGATCGTGACGCGCCAATAGGCGGGCGACCTCCGGGTGACGCGAATCTGTGCGGGTTTCGCAGGTGCGCTTGCAGTTGTCATGGCATTCTCCTTTAAATTCGTTTGTCTCGGAAACCGATTGATTGTCCACAACGCTTTCTCGATGTTTGGATCATTTGTTGCTTGCCGGCGGTTGGTTGATTGCGGCCGCGCCTGCCTTGCTGACGATATCGTCTTGGGAATCCGCGCCTCCCGAAGAACCGATTGCGCCGATAATCGCCCCATCCTCGATTAGTGGGATGCCGCCTCGAGAGGCAATGACTCCATCGAAGGCGAGGAGATAATTGAGATGCATAAGGTTGATACCGTCCTCGACGACCTTGGTTTCGCGCCGGAAGGTTGCGGCGGCTCGTGCCTTGTGTTCGGCAATCTGAATGGAGGCAAGCATCGCGCCGTCCATTCGTTGGAAGGCCACGAGATTGCCGCCGGAATCGACCACCGCTATGTTCATCTTCCAATTCCGTTTCTTCGCCTCTGCCACCGCCGCGTGAATAACCGCCTGAGCTCGGTCGAGTGATATCGGTGGGCCGTACGGAGTGTCGAAAGGAATTTTGTCGGGCACAAAATCGAGAGGGTTTGCTTCTGTGGCCTGCAGCGCTCGACTCGTACTGGCTGCGCTTCCTGCTTTATCATTTGACATACGTGCTCCTCTAACGCTGGCATTACCAACCGCTCAATCCTGAATAGATTGCAATTCGCTGTGGCCTCCACGCTCCACTCCATGCGGCGACGCATCCGCAGGCTAGTCCCGATCAGAACTGGTCGACATCGACGATAGCTTTGGCAAAGGCCTGCGGGGCCTCCTGAGGCAGATTGTGCCCGACGCCGCCGGTGATGAGCCGGTAGTCATACTTGCCGGAGAACTTGTTGCGATAGGCTGTGCTGGGCGCGTGGATTGCTCCGTTGGAGTCGCCCTCCATGGCGATGGCCGGCACGGTAACGACAGGAAGCGCGGCCAGCCGCTTTTCGAGGTCGTCATATTTCCGCTCACCATCCGCTAAGCCAAGCCGCCAGCGATAATCGTGCATCACGATGTCAACATGGTCCGCATTGTTGAAGGAAGCTGCCGTGCGGTTGTACGTGGCATCATCGAAATTCCACTTCGGCGAAGCCTGGTGCCAGATGAACTTATTGAACTCGTCGAGGTATTTCGCGTAGCCGGCCTTGCCAACTTCAGTGGAGAAATAGTATTGGTACCAAAATGCGAATGCAGCCTGGGGCGGAAGCGGTGTCTGGTTGCCCGCAGGGCTGCTAATCAGATAGCCGCTGACGGAAACGATCGCCTTGCACCGTTCCGGCCATAGTACCGCCATGACGTCCGCTGTGCGCGCGCCCCAATCAAATCCGCCGATGATCGCCTTGTGGATATTGAGAGCATCCATGAGAGCGATAATGTCGAGGCCGACGGCCGACTGCTGGGCGTTGCGCATGGTTGCGCTGGAGAGAAAGCTGGTGGTGCCATAGCCACGCAGGTACGGGATGATGACGCGGTAGCCTGCTGATGCCAAAATCGGCGCGACATCAACGTAGCTGTGAATGTCGTAGGGCCAACCGTGTAGAAGAATTACGGCAGGACCATTTGCAGGACCAGCTTCAGCGTATCCAATATTCAGGAGGCCGGCATTAATCTGCTTTTGCGGCCCGAGCGATGTATGCGTCCCTGGCTTCGTCGTCAAAGCACCAGCCACCTTCGCAATGACTGGCTGTGCGAAGGCGGAACCGAGTGTGACAAACTGGGCGGCAGCAATCGTCATAGCCGCTGTGCCACAAAAGCGGCGGCGGTTGTGATTGATTTCTTCGGATGTTTTGATCGTGTCCATTTTTGTAGCGCCTTTTTCGTTCGATTTAAGAGCGCTCATTCCTGAATCCCCTTTGCTCGTAGTCTCCTTGCAAAACCTGTAAGTTGTGCAGGTCTGACTCATTTGGATAATCGCCCTCTGGATCGAAGCACTTTCCAGGCCGGCGCCCTGCCGCGCATGAATTCGCGGCAGGACCGGCGTGAAATTATTGGGCTACCGCAGGGATCTGAACGCCGCTCGCAACTCCTCCGTGAATTCTTTTGGCTGCTCCCACGCTGCAAAGTGCCCACCTTTGGGCAGCCGGTTGTAATAAATCAATTTGGAATACGCCTTCTCTGTCCAACTCTTCGGAGCCGTATAAATCTCATCGGGATACGCGCTCACGGCAGTCGGAAGTTGCACACCTTTCGGCGTAAAAAAGGGTAGCTTGCTTTCCCAATACAGCCGCCCCGACGAAACCGCTGTATTCGTCAGCCAGTAGAGTGTGATGTTGTCGAGAATGTCGTCTCGCGTCAGCCCTTCTGTCTGCCCGTCGAACACGCTCACGATGAGCGCGTAACTCAGCCAGTCATGATCCAATATCCACGCAGCCAGGCCGATCGGCGAATCCGCTATCCCGTAAAGCGTCTGCGGGCGATTCGCCATTTCCGTTGCGTAACCCAGCCCGTGCTTATAGAAGAAGGCGAGCCGGTCATACGCGTATTTCTCGTCTGTTGAAAAACCGGCTGGCGTCGGCGCGCCGGCCAGCGCCGCAGTGTCTATGTTATTTGGCACAGTGGCCGGCATGTTGGTGTGAATCCCGATCAATCCCGAAGGTGTCTGCAGAGCCATCTGCTCCGTGACTGCATTTCCCCAATCGCCGCCCTGAGCCGTATATCGTTCGTATCCCAAGCGCGTCATCAGGACCGCCCAGGCGCGTGCGACGCGCTGTGGATCCCATCCGGTCGCAGTCGGCTTGCCGGAAAATCCGTAGCCCGGCAGCGAAGGGATCACCACGTCGAAAGAATCCGCTGCCGTTCCCCCGTGCGCCGTCAGGATCCGTCAGCGGATCAATGATCTTCATTTGCTCGATGATCGAACCCGGCCATCCGTGCGTGATAATTACCGGAAGCGCATTCGCATTCTTCGACTTCGTGTGAATGAAATGAATATCCAGACCGTCAATGTTCGTCATGAACTGCGGCGTGGCGTCCAGCTTCGCCTGGCACTTGCTCCAGTCGTAATCGGTTCCCCAATAGCGCGCGAGTTTCTGCATCGTCGCCATTTGCACGCCTTGCGATGCGTCGGTAACCGTTTCCTTATCAGGCCACCTTGTCGCGTTTATGCGCCTGCGTAAATCGGTAAGATCTGCTTCTGGAAAATTCATCTGAAATGGACGAATTGCATCATCGCTGCGTTGTTGCGCAGCACTGGTTTGGGTCATGGCGTCCTCCTTTGGATTAGTTTTGGATTTCGAACCTGCAAATGCTTCGCCGATCGCCGCAGGGCTGAACGCGACTGCCAGACCCAACATCGAGCTCGCCTTCAAAAAGCCGCGGCGAGATCTATCGTCTGGTTGTTTCATTGCATGCTCCTTTCGAGTAATTCCGGCTTTTCGGCTCTGTGGTCATCGTGCCGTCACTTCCTTCTCCGCCCTCAGCATTAAGGTGAATAACGAGTGAAGACGAAGTCGCGATCTTTAGTTCGCATTTCTTAAGTACTGCACGCAGGTCGGAATCTGCCGCCCCGGGAGGCGTCGCCGCTCGGAATCGATCTCGGAAGGCCATCGTCTTTCAGGCAGCGGTGTGCTGTGCAAACTGCTGGACTTCCCTGATAAGACCCGTCTCCACGTCGAAAATAAAACCGCGCACAGGGACTTCTTTGGCAATCCACGGATGTGATCTGACCTTCTTGATCTGTTCGCGCGTGTTCTGTTCTGGGTCCTTGTAAGAGAAGAAGCGCATCGGAGCGGGCGACGCGTCGCCGGTTAAAGCTGAGAGTTTCGCGTTCATCTCATCGTCAGTGAATGTCGTGAATCCGCAGCCAGTGTGATTGAGGAGCATGATCTCCGTCGTTCCGAGGACACGGTTGGAAACGATAAGCTCTCCGAGCACATCTTCGGTTACCGCTGGCCCGCCGGTTCGGATAACGTCGATATCGGCTTGCGGCAGACCCAAGATTCCAGGGAGGTCCGAGAGACGAGGATCCATGCAAGTTACAACTGCGATCTTGGGGGTTGGATGCGCCCCCAACTTTCGATCGTACTTCTTAGCATACGTCCGGTTTGCTTCTAGTGCTTTGTCGATAATGCTCATCGCAAATCTCCTTTATTGGCTGGTGTAGATTGGCCAGCTATACGTTGGCGTTCTTTAGTAACCCACTCACGTAAGAAAGCTGGGCAATTCCTGAGTTCAACATTCTTGAGCGCGCACATTGCGATCAGGTTTACCGCGTCGCGATCGACGAGCGTCACTTCGGTAAGGTCAAGTACCACCACCCCCTGCTCCTGCCGAATCAATTCTTTTACTGTGCTCACGTGTTCCACTTGAATCCGTCCGCACACACGTATCACAACCGAGTTCTCGGCGCTGACGAGCCGTTCAATCTTGCAGGTCATACATGCCGCTCTTCCTGGCTACTGGTTTTGCGGCTGCTAAAATCTTTTCAAGCGTGCGACGTCACTGAATGCACGACGACAGCCATTCGTAAGTGCTTGAAAAGAAGTCAGAGAAAGATGCGGGCGCTATTGTGGATTTCGTGAAATTCGAGAGAATCGTGATTTCACGATGATTGAGGAGGCCCTGCGTTATCCGAGTTTGAAGTGGCTCTTGCTGATCTGCAAACGCTTGATCTTGGAATCGAGGGTCGAGGGTGGGATTCGAAGCTTGGCCGCAGCCCCATCGGGGCCGGAGATCCGGCCTCTGCATTCGGCCAGTGCGGCCTCAATGATCTGCCGCTCACGACTCAAATCTTCGTCAGGAGATTGAGATTCTGGCTCTCGCGCGGGTACCCGGCTAGCTTTCCTGGATAGCCATGCCTCATCCACGGAAAACACGTCATCCGAACTCACGATGACTGATCTCTCGACAACGTTTTGCAACTCACGTATATTCCCCGGCCAATCATAAGACTCCAGCAATTCCAGGGTTCGCTTGTCGATATTTCCAAAACGCTTGCCGATCTTTCTGCCGAACCGCTCGACAAAATATTCAAGCAGCGTCACGACATCTTCCTTGCGCTCCCGAAGAGGTGGAACTTCGATCGGGAAGACATTGAACCGGTAAAAGAGGTCGGAGCGAAACGTTCCGTTTGATATGGCGGTTTCCAAGTTGCGATTGGTCGCCGCGATCACTCGGACATCCACTCGGATGGGTTCCTTGCCTCCGACCCGCTCGAATTCTCGCTCTTGCAGCACTCGCAGAAGTGCAACCTGTGTATCTGCCGGTAATTCCCCGATTTCGTCCAGGAAAATAGTTCCGCCATTGGCCAACTCAAATCGGCCCAGGCGACGCTGCACCGCGCCAGTGAACGCGCCCTTTTCATGGCCAAACAGCTCGGAGGATACCAGCGATGGCGCTAGAGCTGCGCAGTTCACACTGATGAAGGCCCTTTGCGATCTCGGTGATCGCCTATGGATGGCCCGAGCGACGAGTTCCTTGCCCGTCCCCGTTTCGCCAGTGATCAAAACCGTAGAATCCGTGGGCGCGACCTTAGAAACGCGACTGAGTACCACTTGTAACGCGGGAGAAGTCCCGACGATTTCCTCGAACATTGATACCTTATCGATTTCTTCACGCAAGGCGACGTTCTCGTGCTGCAATCTCTGTTCAGCCTGCTTGCGATCCTCAATATCGGTTGCCGAGGAATACCAACGAGTGATATGTCCCTGTCCATCTCGAAGTGGGTTGCGCCGAAAAAGGAACCAGCGATACTTCCCGTCGTTTCTCAGCAAACGGGCTTCGACCTCGTATGGGGAGTCGCTCAAGAATTTAATTTGGCCTTCGCTCGTCATGCGTTCCCGATCATCGGGGTGAAAGAGCCTGCGGGGATCGCACCTCTGCCATTCCTCCAGAGTAAGCCCGTAATAGCTGAGCCCGGCCTGGTTGAGATAAAGTCGACTTCCATCGGGGCCCAGCACGGTGATGTGCTGAGGCGCGAGTTCCAATACCTGTCGCAACTCTACTTCCTGCTCGCGGATTTTTCCTTCCGCCTGCTTTCGTTCGGTGATGTCGCGAATGAACCCCGTAAATATGTGATGGCCGTTTTTTAGAACTTCGCCGAACGAGACCTCGACCGGGAATTCCTCCCCGTTCTTCCGAAGGCCGATAAGCTGGACTCCCTGCCAATCGAAGTGGCGGTGGTTCGTTCTTTGGTAGCGCTCAAATCCCACCTCATGAAGCTCACGCATGTATTCAGGCATGAGCATCGTCAAAGGCTGTCCGATCATTTCGGGAATGTGATACCCGAAAGTTTTGGTTGTCGCCGGATTCGCAAAAAGAATTTGGCCTCTCTGATCCATACTGACAACAGAATCAGTTGCAGTTTCCAGTACACTTCGGTAGCGCTCCTCGCTGTGCTGAAGCGCCTCGCTCGATCGTTTACGCTCATCAATGTCCGTGAGCAGGAAATACCAGCGGGCAATCTGGCCTCCAGCGCCGAGCAGCGGGAGGCCGCGCGCGCGGAACCAACGGTATGCGCCGTCGGCCCGGCGCATACGCTGATCAATATCGTAGGGAGTTACCGTCTCGAAGGAGTGCCTCCAAGCGGCCGTCACTCCAGGTAGGTCATCAGGATGAACGGCTTCGCTGGTTGACCAGCCTTTCAATTGTTCGGTGGTTTTGCCGAAATATTCTGAGGCTTGACGGTTAACGCCTTCGATTTCACCTGTTGATGTCATGATGGCTACCAAGCCCGCAATGCCGTCAACAATTAGACGAAAACTCTGTTCGCTATCGCGAAGGGCGTCCTCCGCTCGCTTTCGCTCTTCGAGATCGGTATTCGTTCCGTACCATTTGACAACTTTTCCTGATCCATCCTGCAAAGGATTGCCGCGAAAGAGAAACCAGCGAAATTGTCCGTCCGAGCGGCGAAAGCGACCTTCGACTTCGAATGACCGTCCCAGGCTCAGAGCTTCATGAAATGTTTCCAGTATGCGAGGGAGATCGTCAGGATGTACCGCAACCTTCCATCCCCAATCCAGCGCCTGTTCCGCCGAGAGGCCAGTATATTCGAGCCAGCGCTGATTGAAGAACTCAGCAGAACCATCTGGTCGAGTCGACCATACCAACCCCGGAATGGTGTCAACCATGAGACGCATATCTTCCGTCTGTTCACGTTGACGGGAGCTGTGGCCTGTGGCTGCCATCCGCGGATTATAATCCCTTTGCTAGCTTCCCAGCGTATATAGACTGTGAATATACGCATCCCCTTTGGTCCGCCGCGGACAACATAAAGAACACGCTGAGAAAGACGGGCGAAAGCACACTGGTATTTGAATCGGACCGGACGCAGAAAGCTCGCAGTTGCGATTACGGCGGTCTTCCAAACCGCCGCCGACCGGATGGGCCTCACGGATTACATTTCAGTGCGACCTGCTGCTATCTGCGTGAGATCGCCGTGACAGCGGCACAGCGAACAATCTACATATGAGCCAGTAGACTGCGCCCCTTCGGCTTCACCGGAGGGTTGGCGATTATGAAAAAAAACCGAAACCGGTCGAAGCACTTTCGCTGTTATTTCGCTATGGGGAAAATTGGGGGACTCCATACATGCGGAGCCACATTTCGGTACATCGTGGCACTGCAAAATATTTTTCTAACTCGTTTGTTTTCAAAACTGAGATTGAAAAGGAAGGCATGATGGATGCTGGTGCATCCGGGCGCGTGACGGCGTCCCTACCGGGACTTGTCCATCCTTGAACTGAGTCTACCCAGGACTTCGTCCTGGGTTGAGCTGAGTCGTCCCGCACGGCGGGACGGAGTATGTGGGCGGCGCTGCGTATATCCGAACTGTGACAGGTTATCTACCATCTCTTGCGGCAGTACACGCGGCATCGTCTTCGTGGGGTGTCATCTTGAGCGAAGGTTTGCGCTTTTTGCGAAGCGGAGTCGAAGGACCGCTATCGGCGCATAAACCTTCGCGAGTGCAGCGGTCGCTCGGCTCCCCTTGGCTTCGCGCGGCATGACACATTGTCCTGGGTGTAAGCTGGAAACTCGATGGGAAGCGGACGGTATGAACAGGCTGGTTGTCGGCATAGTCGATATTACCCGCAGCGTCCCGCGCTCGTTGCCCAACGCAGCAGAAACCCGTTCCAGCACGGGGAGGGCTGCCGTTGCCACGGCCGCGCTGCCCGGCTTGAACATCGTTCGATCGATCAGGCGCACCACCGGCGCCGCAGGTGTGCCGAGCAGGGTGACGGCGTGCGCATCGATGTCGGGCTGCAGTGCCGCGCGCAGACGATCGAGGGTAGAGGGCTCGGGAGGCGCCGGCGGGGGCGGCACAGGCTGCGCCGCAGTCGCGCGGGTGACCTGCGGCATGTGCATCGGCGGGGCGGCAAGTGCCTGTGCCTGTACGATGAGATGCCGCGTTGAGATTGGCGGATGTCCACAGCAAAAGGCCGCCGCACAGGGCTACCGCGGGTGCCGATGGCGACCCATACCGGCACACCCCGGCTGCCGAGTTGGTATGGCACCACGACGCCTCGCCAGCGTCGCGAGAGCTCGGGAGCAGGTGCCGCAAGCTGAGCAGCGATCGCCGCGTGTGCGGCCGCTCGTATATCCGCAAGCTCGCCGCCTCCGCGCTCGCGCCGATAGCGGCCCATGTAGCCAAGCGAGAGGCAGAGGTACATCACCTCGATGGCCGGCAGGTAGCGTTCGGGTGCTGCCAGCATCTGCCTGAGTTCAACGAAGAAGTGGTCGGGGTCGCGCACGGCCGGACGCTGGTTCGCCACCAGCGTCTGCTTCGCCCAGTCGCTGCCGGCGCCCCAGGGTGAGTTCAGCACCAGATTGTCGATCGATGCGCACAGGGCATAGTGCGCCGGCCGCAGGAGTTCCATCGCGATGCTGGCATCGCGCGCCTGGCGCTCCGAACGTGCGCAGGTCCTGCAGGCAACGGTCACGCAAGGCCGGCAAGTCGGGGGGCTGCCGTAACTGGCGCAGATGGTTCAGTAGTTGCAGCAGCGGGGATGCGGCGGCCGCGAGCGGCGAGACGCTGAACGCGGGCAGGCTGGGATCGACCGCAGGAATGGAGGCGGGTCGCGTGTCGCGGGTCGATGGCGTACGCGCGGAGAGGCGATCCCGGCGGGCGGGGCCGGTGCGGGGACGGCGGGCTGTGGTTCGCGGGTGGTTGGCGGACGCGCGGAGGGCGCAGTCCCCGCAGGGGAGCGGGGCGGCGGCCACCGGGGGCTGGACGGATCACCGTCCGATTGTCATCCGGCTCCTGGAACGGGTTGTCGCTCATGTGCGCCAGATCACCGGTCGTATTGGCTCAGGCCGTAGTTCTCAATAACCCAATTCAGAGTAAAGCCGTATTTGGGGTCTGTCGCGTATACTCCGGTCAGCGCATCGGCGAACGCCTCGGGGTTGTTCGTTTCCTTCATTGCATCCTTGTAGACAGGAGGCAGTCGCCAGCAGGCGGCCATGGTCATCGAATGCCTCCGACAACGAAGTGAAGGCGCGGAAGCGCGCGGTGATGATGACGCTCTCGCCGTTGATCACTTCGCGGGTCGGGCTTTCCACGGCAGGCTGGTCCCCGACCGCCTTGATGCCGAACGGATTGTTGCTGCCGGGCGGCATGGAGGCGCCCCAGGCGCTCTCAACAGCCCACTGGGCAACGGTCACCGATGCCGGCACTTGCCACTTCTTGCGAGACCCGATGGCAGCATCAGCGACCTCCGTCGGCACCTGCGCCATGTTTGGCCCGCCGACGGTGGTGGAGCTCCCTGGACCAGGGGCCGGGCGGCAAGTGAATATAGGTGGCGCTTCCGGGGTCGATCGGCGCCCGTGGGCGGCATCTGGCAAGGAACACGGCCTGATAGGTCTCGATGGCCAGCGTCGTGCCGATATCGGCCACACCGTTGACCGGGACCGGCGCATGCGGTTTGGGCAACCGGTCGTTGAGCAGCGACTGGACGACGAAGACATCACCTGGCGCGTTGACGGCGCCGCGGCCAACCGATGTGAATATCGGCGGTGCGACCGACCCATCTGATCGACGCTCAACACCGTTGGTGAAGGAACCAGTCCCAAGGCTGCCTCGAGGGTAAGCGAATGCCGCGGTCAGATTAGCGCACAAGCGGGTCGTCAAGGCCAAATTCTTGCAGAGCCCCCGCCGGCTCACTGACGCATCATCCTTAAGTCGCGGAAGAACACGCCGGCCTTCATCAACGCGGAGGGCGGCCCGGCAGGTGCAGAAGCAGCACTGATCAGCGGGATTGAGAGCGGTGAGGACTGGTTTGGCATCCACTCCCGCGGTGTTTCCCAAAGGCAAGATCGCAAACGAACTGCGCCCCGTGCCGGAACCTGCCACGGGCTTGTTGCTTGGAGCCGGCATTGCCGTCCTGGGAGTGTGTGTGTGGGGAGATCGCCCCAGGCGGTGTCAGGCCGCCAGCTTCAGCCAAGCAGCTTCGTCAGCATCCGACCATCATCCAATGTCGAGCCGATCGACAGTGGCGATCAGCGCGTCAGCTTCGGCGTCTTGCCACGGCCGGCCAGCAAACGCGCAGCAGCGGCGGAATTTCGCCAAATGCTGTTCTCGGGTCAGCGGTCGCTCGGCCGAGGCCAGCATCGAATGGGCACGCCCAATGCAGTTCGCGGCCGTCACGCAGCCGGACCACGAGGTGCTGTGGCACGAGCGCATTGGGGTCGGGGTTGCTGTCCATCTGCACGCGCATGTTTGCCGCGAGCGCGTGGGTGCGCGGGTTGGCGAGTTCGTTGCCGCGGTAATGCGACAGATCCAGTTGGCCATGCTGCAGGACTTTGGCCACCACGAAGGCGGTGCACAGCCTCGGCGTAATTCGGCAGCGGGTCTGGCAGGTCGGGGCGCGAATCAATTGGCCGGTCAGCGGCGGCACGGTCACCACGATCTCGGCCACATCATCAGCGGCAAAGCCGTGGCGTTCGCGCAGCACGGCCACGCCCTCGATCGCGCCGTGCGTGGCGCGGCCCGCGGGATAAGGTTTGTGAGCCAGGCTGGCGACGAGCCAGGTGCGGCCCAGTCGGCGCGCACGCGATCCAGCGTATAGCCGCCCTCCATCAGCGGCAGGTAGCCGAACGGACCGTCGATGTCGCCTCGTGGCCCGGGCAGTCCGGTGTGCGCAAGATCCACCGCCTGCAATGCGGCACGGCTGTTGAAGCCCACCTGTAGCGGCAGAGCCGGGCTGGCTTCGACATGTGCCTGCATCGTGCCGGAGGTCTGCGCGTAATGGAGGCCGAAGGTGCGCACGATGCCTGCTGCGTCCAGCCCCGCGAGGCGTGCGACGGCTGCCGCGGCGCCAAACCCGCCCGCTGTGGCAGGGCGGAAAGCGCTAGCGGCTGGGTCGAAGCGATGCCAATCCAACCTGACACATCCACGCCGACTGCCACCGCGGCAAGGAGCTGCTTGCCACTGATGCCGCCCTCGCGTTCGGCATAAGCCAGCGCGGCTGGCAGCAGGGTCGCCATTGGATGCAGCACCGCGGGTTCGCAGACACAGTCGTATTCCTGGCAATGCATCTGGAATGCGTTGAGCATCGCCGCGGCCGGTGCTGGCAGCTTGCCGCCGCCACCCCACAGACTGACTTCCTCGCCCACGCCCCATCGCCGCGCGGCGGCCAGGATTTCGCTGCGCCCCGGCGCGGATGAGCCGGCGATCCCCACACCGAGACTGTCCAGGATGAACACCTTGGCGCGCTCGATCGCAGCGCGCGGAATATCCTCGTAGCGCACGCCGGCCGCATACACGGCAAACAGTTCCGCAGCGTTGGGCACACTCATGCGGTTGAGCTCAGGACCCGTATGATCGCCGGAGCGGGTGCACCGGCCGCAAGCAACTCGTCCGGCAGAACCGGCCGATGCGGCGGATCGAAGCGGAACGGCACCGGCGGGTCGTGCTCGGTTGCCTGCGGGCCGCCGTGGCTGCGGAACAGGAACACCGCCCCGGTCACCGAGCCGTACGGCCCATGCGTCACGTTGGCGGGCCGCCGCATAGGCGCCTGCCCGCATGATCCCCCCGCGGACCGGCAATCTCTCCCGCGAGGCAGAAGAACTCCTGGATCACCGGATGCCGTTCCGGCTGGCTCTCCTGCCAGATGGGCATTAGCGGTCATCGCAGCGCCATCCCGCCGGTATCGGGATCGGCATCGGAGCCGCCGAATGCGCGCTCCTGTTCCTCGGCCATCACCTCCAGCCCCATTGCTGCGAGATTGGCTTTCCACTCGCCCTGCCGGACATCGATGCGCTCGGTGAGTTGCGCCGGATCAAACGGCGCCGGCGACTGCGCGGGAGTGGAAAGGAATGCCAGGACCGTCGCCCCCGACGGAACCGATATCGCCTGGCGCGGATAGAACCGAGGCCAGAATGCATAGCAGTCAGCGCCGTACTCCGTGCAGCCATGGTCCAGCGCCCCGTCGAGCACAAAGAATTCCTCGTCCGCTGCGAGCGCATCCGCCGCCGCGCGCCAGCCGGCCGGATATCGCAAGATAGCGGACAGTGCGCCGGTCTGCTTGTCATGGCTCAGGCGCTTCATCGTCACGCCTGGCCTGGACGCACAGGCTCCCATGGCAGGTGCTGTGCCTGCACGAACTCGATGTGGGGGCGCGACATTCGTTCAGGCCTTCGCCATCGCGGACCTGCGCGTCGCCATCAGCGGCTGCACGCGCTGGCCGAACGCCTCCATCCCGAGGATGAAGTCGTCGAAGGTCAGCATGACACCGGAGACGCCAGGGATGTGGCGATCTCGTCAAGCAGCCGCGCGACCGTCGCATATGAGCCAACCAGCGTGCCCATGTTGAAGTTCACCGCTGACGCCGGGTTGGTCATGGAGCGGGCGGTGGAATTCGCTTCGGCCTTGTCATCCGCTGCAGCCTGCACGCCCATCCAGCTCAGCGCGTCGAGGTCCTTGCCCTCCTTGTACAGTTCCCACTTGGCCTGCGCTTTCGCATCGGTCTCGTCCGCGATCACCATGAACAGGCCGTAGGCGCCAACCTTGCGGCCGGTTCCGGCGGCGAATTCGACCAGCCGCGCCACCAAGGGGCCGAAGGCGGTGGGCGTATTGACGCCTGCGCCGAGGCAGAAGCTGAAGTCGGCGTGCTGGCGGCGAACTTCATGCCGGTGTCGCTTTGTCCGGCGGCAACGATGGCGGGCATCGAGACGGACGTGGGCTTAGCCGGCAATCGTCCATGGTGAAATATTTGCCTTTGAAATCCGAGCGTCCTGCCGCCCAGAGCTCACGCATGATCCGCACGTATTCCGCGCTGTATTCATAGCGATTGGCGAAGTGGTCGTTGCCCGGCCATAGCCCCATTTGGCTGTACTCGGCGCCCTGCCAGCCTGAGACGATATTGATGCCGAAGCGGCCCGGCGCGACGCTGTCGATGGTGGATGCCATGCGCGCGACGATCGCCGGCGGCAGGGTCAACACCGCTGTTGAGGCATAGAGCTTGATCCGGGACGTCACCGCGGCGATTGCTGCCATCAGGGTGAAGCTTTCCAGGCAATGGTCCCAGAATTCGCTCTCGCCGCCGAAGCCGCGCAACTTCACCATCGAGAGGGCGAACTCGAAGCCGTATTTCTCGGCCAATTGGGTGGTGTCGCGATTGAGCGCAAAGCTGGGCTGGTAGCGCGGCGACGTCTTGGAGATCAGCCAGCCGTTGCTGCCGATGGGGATGAAGACGCCGAGGTCCATCGATGAGGCTCCCATTGAGTTAGTGCATGATGTTGAGGGCGTGTTGGATGGCGGCGGCGCGGGCATGCCGATCGGGGGCAGCGCGGTGTGTGGACAAATGTAGCGGCGCCAGCGCTTCGGTCCAGGGATGCCCGGCGTATGCCACCAGCGTGGTGGCGGCGGCAAGCTGCCGGCCAGCGGATGGGCCAATGCCGTCGCCAACGTCGCGCGGCCTGTCGTACCGCCGCGCATCCAGTCGGTTAGCACCGCGTGCAGGGCCGGGGTGTCGGGATCCGGTCCCACGTCGATCGCGTGCGGCTGGTGTCCGTTCGAACCAGGGCCGCCACAGGGACGCGTCGCGTGTAGTTGATGCCAGGCCGCGAGCAAATGGCTGCCGTCGATGCGTGGTGTGATGTCCACCAGATAGAGTTGCTTACTGCCTCGCGCGATGCGTCAAGTACCCGGGTCGATCAGGACCAGCCGTGCATCAGACAACAACGAGGCCAGCGCAACACCGACGGCACCAGATTTACCCAGAGCGACCACATCGCAGTTCTCGGCGCCGGCCGAGCTCAGAGCCGCGCGCAGGGCCGTGGCGATGTCGTGAACGTCTGGTGCACCATCCAGGGCGCTGGCACCGAAGCCTGGGAGGTCGATCGTGATGACCTGCCGTGCCGTTGACAACGCCCGCGACAGGCCTTGCTGGCACGCGCCGAGCCTGGCACTGGTGGCAGCAGCGCCAGCGGACGCGCTGCCGGACGACACCCGCGTTGCAACCCGATCGTGCCGCCGGGGACGCGGGTGACTTCCATGGTGCCGATCGCCGCGCTGGGTGCCCGGCTTTCCGGTGGTGGACCGGCTGCACCCACTGCGAGCGCATCGGCTATGGCAGTGGCCCACGCATCATCATCGGTGCCGAGTGGGCGAACGGTGACACAGGAAGGCATTTCGGTGAGCTGATCGAGGCAGTGGTATAGGAGGTCGTCTGATCGGGCCATGGCGACCGCCGGCACGTGGACCTGACGCAACCCAGCCAGATGATCGTAGCGGAAGGCCGCGGCATAGGCGTGGCGATAGTTGTCGCCCGCCGCGAGGAAGTCTGCACCATGGCTGCAGCACGTGCAGCGGCGCCAACGGACGAGGCAAGCGTGCCTGCTGCGCCCGCCAGTACCAGGGAAATACGGTGAACTGGTCCTTCACCCTGCCCCAGAGCCAGGCGAGGTGCGTGCCATCCCAGTGTGGCGTGATGGGTGTCAGGTAGCTGGCCAGAATCGGCCTGTTCCTGTGGTGAAAAGATCGCATAGCCATCCAGGGCGAGGCAGGCGACACGTTGGGGATAGGAAACGGCCGCCGCGACCGCGATGGCGGCACCGGTATGCGAGCCATAGACCGGTACGCGATCGAGCCCCAATGCATCGAAAGCCTCGATCATTGCCGCCGCGTAGTCCAGCGCATCCGGCCGTGGGATCGGCAACGGATCCGACCAGCCGAACCCCGGTGTATCAAGGGCAAACACGGTGAACCGGCTCGCCAGCCGCAAGCCCAACGGCAATAATGCCGCAGACGAGCGCGGCGAGGCATGCAGCATCACGATGGGCGCCCCGTCGCCGAAGCGGCGATAGCCGATCGTGCGCTGGCCGGCGAGGACGGTGCGGGGTGCCGTGTCGTGCGGCTCGGGAACGTCACTCATGGAAGCGTCCGCAGCTCGGTCTTCAGCACCTTGCCCGCTGCATTGCGCGGCAACCTATCGATGAACGCGACGTGGCGCGGAACCTTGTATCCGGCGAGCTGCTGCTTGCACGCAGCGATCACTGCATCGGGCGACAGCGTCGCGCCGTCTTCCAAGACCAGAAATACCTTGCCCGTTTCACCCGAATAGGCATCGGGTGTTCCGATCACCGCCACTTCGCGCACACCAGGCAGGCGGAAGAGAAGCTCTTCCACTTCGCGCGGTACACGTTGACCCCGCCGCTATGTACATGTCCTTCTTGCGATCGACGATGTAGTAGCAGCCGTCCTCATCCTGCCAGGCGAGGTCGCCGGCCGAGAACCAGTCATCGCGCATCGCTGCCGTTGTGGCCTGCGGATTGTTCCAGTAGCCCAGGAACAGGCACGGCGAGTTGCTGAACAGCTCGCCCACTGTGCCGGGTTCCACCGGATGCCCGTCGTCATCAAGCAATTTGACCCGGTTCATCATGAAGGGGTGGCCGACGCATTGCTGCTTGCGGAGCTGATCGCCCGGGCGAAGGCTGCAGACGATGCCCGCCTCGGTCGAGCCATACAGCTCGTAGAGCAGTCGTCGCCGAAATAATCGACGATGACCTCCTTAGTCCGCTGCGGCAGCGGTGCCGCATTCGACATCAGCGCGCGCAGCGTGTGACCGCGCAGGCGATCGAGCAGCTCCGGTTCCAGCGCGAACATCGCATGGAACATGGTGGGGACCAGGAACGTGCCGGTGATGCCGCCCTGGTGCAGGTGGTGAAGCGTCACTCGGGATCGAACGCTGCGCAGATCTCGCAGGTGCCACCGAAGAACACAGAGCCGTGGGCAAAGGAAAGCCTGCGCCGTGGAACATCGGTGTGACCGCGAGGAAGCTGTCGTCGGGCCGTGAACAGCCATATTCCGACGCCATGCAGAAGCCGGTCAGCGCCCGCGACCGATGCGGCAGCACCACGCCGCGCGGCTTGCCGGTGGTGCCGGACGTGTAGGGAATTGAGAAATGCACTCCATTCGGCAATGTCCGGCGGCGTGGCGGGACGCGCCTTCTGCAACAGCGCGTCGTAATCGCCGCCGATGACGATGATGCGCTCGAGCGCCGGCGCGTCGGCTGCTTGCACCGATGACTTGGCCTCGGCCGATACGAAGGCGATCCGTGCGCCGCAATCCTGCAGGATGTAGCCGAGCTCCGCCGCAGTGTGACACGGATTGAGCGTCGCGACAGCGATGCCGGCCTCGGCCAGGCCATCAACGATCTCGATGTATTCCATGCAGTTGCCGGCAATGATCGCAGCACGATCGCCCGGTTTCAGTCCGAGCCCGACGGCCATGGCACAGACGAGGTCGATGCGATCGATCAACTGGCCGTAGGTCAGAGTGCGCGCACCACAGATCAGTGCCGTCTTGCCGGGATCACGTGCCACATTGCAGCGAATGCCAGGTACGCCATCGTGATGGGGCGGAATCGCCTTCGCGGGCAACGGTGGCGCTGCAGGCACACGGGGCGATGCCCGGATCTCGAAGGCAGGCGGAAACGCGCAACGCATTCTCGCGCATCAGCGCCGCGTGGTTCTCGCGCGGAGACCGAGTGTCGGGTCTCGCGCACCGCACGTTCGGGATCGACGCTCACCGGCCAGTCGGTACCGAACAGGCACCTTGCGGCGGCCATGGCCTTCGAGATAGCGCCCGAGTGCCCTGCGGCCAGTGCTTCGGGGCGTAGGCGTCGACACCGATGAAAATGTACTCAGCTTCCAGGCCATCGCGATCATCTCATCGGTCCACGGCACGCCGATATGAATGCCGAGTAGTCTTCAGTCGGGGAAATGGATGGCGACCTGGTCGAGGCAGATCGGGCGCCGACGCTGGGGAGGCGGCGTTCACGGGAATAGATCAGATTCTGCCCGACCTGCATCATGATCGGGATGTCGGCTCGGCGGCACTTCGCATAGTATGGGTAATACTTAGCGTGGTCCGGCGCCAGTCGAACCAGTGCGGGTAGAGATGTGCGCCGACAAAGCTGGTATTGGCGCACGGCACTTCAGATCGGCAGCTCTGCATGCCGCGGAAGGGATCGACGCCGCCAGCACCGGAAAAGCGGTGCGGATGCGGCACAAATCTCTGCTACGCGCTCATAGGGGATCGAACGGAGCCGGCACGTCATATCGCCGCAGCGCACGGCGATCAGCAAGGAACGGTCGATGCCGGCGCGGTCATATCTTCGCCAGATAGTCCTTGATCGGCACGCCGCCGCGAATATCCTCCGGCATGTCGCCACCTGCGCCTTGAAGGTCTGTCGATGCCGGTCTCGACGGTTTTTGCCGCAACTGGCGGAAGAGATTGCAAACGATGTGATCGCACCGGCCATGCAGCACTGGTCCCGATATTCCGGTCACAGCCTACGGAAATGGGTGGCGGGTATCGAGAGATTTCTCATACTGTGGAACCAGATAGCTGATTTTTTAATGGTCTGGAAATTTTTTAGGGTTGCCGGGTGGCGGCTTTGTTGGGTACGATAAGCATGGCGCATGCCGTTATCGCCGCTTCGCTCTATCGGTGTTCCGCGCGCTATGCCATGAAACGATGCCTTCGGCCTGAAGGCACGCAGCAGGAGGATCTGTCCAACATGGAATGTGCCGCGAGCGGGCGCAGGCTGGCGCAGTCTTGAGCAGTATGGCGCGTTCGAGCGGGACGGCGGCATTGGCGGCCTCGTTGAATCAACCGGGAAATCCACTGGTGGCGCACAGGCGGTCGACCGCGCACTGGGCTTGTTGCGGCTGGTTGCATCCGCGCCGGCCGACGGGCTGCGATTGTCGGATCTCGCGGAGGCCAGCGGGCTGGATCGAGCGACCGCGCATCGTCTGCTGGCGAGCCTGGTCGGCAACGAATTGGTGGACCAGGATGTGGTCACAAAGCGCTATACGCTGGGTCTGGACTTTTTCGCTATGGCCGCGGCCGCGTCCAATCGCTACGACCTTGCCGAAAGTCTCGCGCACCCTGCCGCAATCGCTCAGCAAGCAGAGCGGCGAGACCACGATGCTGTGTCCCTGCGTTCCGGGTTGAACCTGGTGTGCGTGGACGTCGAGATGGGAAGCTTCCCGATCAAGGCGCTGCCGATGGATATCGGGTCACGCCGGCCTTTGGGCGCTGGCGCTTCGGGCGCGGCGATGCTCGCGGCGCTGCCGGATTTCGAGATCGAGCCGACACTGCGCAAGCTTGCGCCGCGCCTGGCGAATGCGCCCGGACAAGAGCTGGAACGCGTGCGGGAGGCGGTGTCGGCATGCCGCGCGCTTGGCTACGTGCTGGTGCCCGACGAACCGATGGGCCGCATCATGGGGCTGGCCGTGACGTTCGCGAACCGGCGTGGCAGGCCGCAGGGCACGCTGTCGATCAACGGCATCCCCGAGCGCTTTGGTCCCGAACGCCTGCCTTTGTTGGTAGAGGCGCTGCACAGCCACGCGCGCACGGTGGAACAGGCGATGTCGCGTCTGCCGGACAGCGAGCGCCATCGCGCGCGCTGGGCGGCCGCCGGGGGGAAACGGACCGAGCGTTCGTAGATCGTCCGACGTCGGGAGCGCGGCGGTGACCGACGAACACGACATCTACGCGCGGCAAGGCTTTGCACAGCGTACCGCGGGCTGGGCGAGGCGCCTGCGGTGATAGTGGTGGATTTCGTCCTGGGTCGCCACCGATCCGGCGCATTTCGGCGGCGGTAACATCTGACGCCGCCGTCCAGCAGACCCCGCATCTGCTGGCTTTGGCGCGTGGCAAGGGCTGGCCCATTGCCGATACGCGCGTGGTGTATGCCGATGATGGCTCGGACTGCGGCGCATTTGTGCGCAAGGTGCCGCCGCTCGCCAAGCTGACTGAAACCAACTCGTTAGCGCAGATCGTGCCGGAGGTCGCTCCGCTGCCCGGCGAGTTGATCATACGCAAGCGTCAGGCAAGTGCATTCTTCGCGACAGGACTTGCGGGTTGGCTTCTGCGTTTTGCCGGGTGGACACGGTGCTGGTTGCCGGCTGCACCACCAGTGGCTGCGTTCGCGCCACTGTGGTCGATGCGTGCAGCCATGACTTCCGCACCATCGTGGTCGTCGATTGCGTGGGCGACTGGGTGATCGGACCGCACGACGCCAACCTGTTCGACATGGGCCAGAAATATGCCGACCTCATGACGCTCGCGGAACTTCGCGAAGTGATTTCACGACCAGCAACCAACTAGGAGATCGCCATGATGCGACTGCCGCGCCGCCTGGTCCTCGCCTCTCTGATGGCGCTGGGCCTCGCATCTGACTCGCAGGCGCGGCGCAGGCCGAAGAGACGTTGTTCATTGTGGGCGATGGTGTTCCGTCCAGCCTCGATACCGACGGTCCCGCTGGCACCTATACCCCGACCCAGGAAGGTATCCTCAACCTGATGGATACGCTGGTGACGTATCCGTTGGAGCCGCCAAACGCTGACGGTGTCCAGACATTCGACTTTACCAAGTTTCAGCCCGAGCTGGCGGATTCCTGGTCGTTCGATGCCGCCACCAACACCTGGACGATCAAGCTGCATCAGGGCGTGAAGAGCTGCGTGGGCAACACATTCACGGCGGACGATGTGCTCTACATGTTTTGCTCGTGGAAATGATAGTGGTCGCCAGCGCCGGTTTCCGATCTCCTATCTTCGTGGGTTCAGTCAGGCTTTCCCCGCGCTGTTGGCAAAACGCCGGAAGCGGTGGCGGCGCGCAAGCTCGGCGATGAAGTGACCAAGGTCGACGATTATACGGTGAAAGGTGGAAGCCTGAGCAGCCCGAACCCTTTGTTCATGCGGGTGCTCAGCATTTTTGCCCTCATGCATTATTCGTAAGGACATGCAGGCCCACGCGACTCCGGAATGATCCGTGGGAGCCATATCTATGCCAACACCAAGAACGGATTTTCCCAGAATGATTGGGCGTTTTCCGAATTGTGCGCTGCGAGACAGATCTCTAAAGATAACGGCGGCGGTCGCCGATATCAATGCGAACTCATGATCGGCACGTCGTGCTAACTGCGCTGAAAGATGCCCGAGCACTCGGAGGCGGTTCAGATCTGCCATGGTCCATTCGGATTCCGTGCCGGATTCCCCCTTGCATTGCTGAGCTTCGCGACTTCCGTCGAGTTGTTGAAGGGCGTGCGCGTTGAAATTCCCTTACAGGCCTACTTCCGTATCAATGCCCAGAACATGGGTCAGTTCGAGCGCACAGGCGTAGTTGATTATTATCGCCGCTCCTGGTTCCTATGTCCATTATGTTGAAGGGTGTACCGCCCCGACTTATGCAAGCGACAGCCTGCACAGCGCCGTCGTAGAGATCAAGGTGATGGAGGTGCTGGGATGCCACACGACCATCCAGAACTGGTCGAAGAGAAAGTTACTCAGTATTCGTTAACGGTGCGGAGTGGCTGTATATGAAAATTGAATTTAGCCAACATAAA
>CAVQZU010000070.1:0-7070 GCA_963718485.1 uncultured Acidobacteriota bacterium | reverse complement strand
TTAGCAAGTCTATCTCGCAAGCAACATCTATGAACTGTGCGAGGCTCCATTCGTGAAAACGCTTGACGCCCCCGTTACCATCCTTCGCGCTGGCCGTTGCTTTGTTGAATCGTGCCGGTTCCTTCTGTGCGGCTCCAAGGAGGACAGCCTCAAGAACGCTTCCGCAAAGAAAGATCACGGAAAGATGCGCGCCCGCGCCTAATGCTTTCCGGGCCTCGGTGAGACGGCTCTCTATGATCGGTATGGCTTGCGCTTCAATAGGCAACTTCTGAATGTTTGGAATCGTGAACTCATGGTTCAGGAAAGAGTCGGCAGTCTGTGATGTGTTGGTGGTTTGCTGTTGGCCAGAGAGTCGCGCAAGAATCTCCTGCACTTTTCCAAGAAGAGCAGAATCAATTTCCTTGTTGTTCAGTTCGCAATCGACCTTATATTCATCCACCATGCCGGACATGACCTTGCCAACAACAAAATCGTCTTCGTTGTCCCAGAAGGCGCGCAATTTATTTGCCTTCGATGTTCCAAGCGATTGGTATTTCGGGCCATGAATGTCAATCGACTGGCGGCTGAAGAACGCACCAAAACTCTTGTCCGAATAGTTCAGCACATAGCCGCTGCCCATCCCCAGAAATTTCTCAAGATATCGCCTTTCAATGACTGTGAGGCTGCTCATGCCGCCCCTTTCGTCTTTGTCATCTTGGTATAAAACTCGAAAAGTTTCTCCAGCCGCTCGGTATCGTTCTTAAAACGGCGGCCAATAAAAATCCGCTCCAAGACTTCGTCGTTACGCTCATGGGCTTGTTGCAACTCCTCCGGCATCGTATCGGGGTCATAGAGGTCAGCGATAGTCGCGGGAAAATGATGCTCGCGTGTGAGCAGAATGTCTTCGGCGCAACGAGTGAGATCGGCCTTGTTCTTTTCTGTCAATGGTGGGACAGGAAACGTGTTCCAGCCAAGCGTGTTGGAATAGGAGAAATCGGTCCGCATCCGCACGCAAACGGTTGCGATCCAAACCCAATGAAGCCTCGACGCAATCAGTGCCATATTCCAGATGGGAGCATCGTAGAGCACGAAACACTTATTTGAGAGGACACACCTGTTATCCACGAGACCAACCGGAAGATATGGTCGTCGCTCAGATGAAATGCCCGGTACCACTATTGCGCTCTGCGTGCCGATTCGCATCAGTTTAAGTTGATGTGCTCGCTTCGCGAGAGCATTAGCACCTTTGTCGGGACTGGCAAGTCTAACTTGCCTTACAGCCTCGATACGCTCACGAATAGATTCAATCGCTCGTGCTTCTTCAAGATCGCGATCTTCGATCCAGATACAAAACCTTCGACTACCGTTTATGAAATCTTGCGATCCGTAAATGCGTCGAATAAACTTGTCGCTCTGTGCTGAATCAAGATTGAGCGAAGCCAAATGCTCAGGTCGCAAGAGGAGATGACCTCCGTCGGTTGGCTTGTTACCGAATTCCATCACGCTTAGTTCGCTAACAGGAGAATCTCGCTTCTCGACTATGATTCGAGGCCCAAGGGTAAGATAAGGTGTGATTGATGATCCTTCTCTGACTACGACCTTGTCTTGCTCGTCGTGTTCGTAAAGGCGGCGAGGTCCGCTCCCTGATGGTCCGATCCCCACTACGACGACCGTAACTCCTGCTTTGTTGCTGGCGAGATTTGACCACTTGAATGATGTATAGGCGAACAAAATATCACAGCCCGCACGAAATAAGACCGGCCATAATATCGAAACCGATTGTCCTTGGCAGATTGAGTTTGTAGCCACAAACGCAGCAATGGCATTAGTTCGCTTCTGGTACTCAGCCGCTTTAAGGAACCAGCCAGCAACGTAGTCAAGAAACCCACTGGAGGAGCTACGTCCTTTGAGGAGGTTGCGGATTTCGGTCTTTTGTTCCTTGCTTTGCCAAGTGAATCCAAGATACGGCGGGTTCCCGCATAAATACGTCTCTCCGCCCTCGTTCTCAAAATCAATTGGCGCCTGGTCGTGCGGCGTACTGAAAAGATCGTCGGCCTGCAGCTTTACAAGCGTATTCGTCGGCGGGCAGATGTTCTGCCAATCAAGTCGGAGCGCATTGCCGCAAGTAATCCAGTTTTCTGAACGCAGCGGCAGGAACTCGGCAAGGGCAAGTTTCTGCCCGCGATAGAGCACGTCGCACTGGTATTCGGCGATAACAAGCGCGAGACGCGCAATCTCTGCCGGAAAGTCGCGCAGTTCAATGCCACGAAAATTGGTAAGCGGAATTTCGGAGCGAAGGTCAGCTTCGCCGCGCCTTTTGTTGATCTCCGCTTCGATGGCGCGCATTTCCTTATACGCAATTACAAGGAAATTGCCTGAGCCGCAAGCCGGGTCGAAAACCCTGATCTTTGCCATACGCCTGCGAAGGTTCAACAAAGTGCGGGGATTGTCACCCGCCTCGGCGAGTTTCGCGCGCAGGTCGTCGAGGAAAAGCGGATTGAGCACCTTCAGAATGTTCGGCACGCTAGTGTAGTGCATACCGAGCGCGCCGCGCTCTTCGTCCTCGGCAACGGCCTGAATCATCGACCCGAAGATGTCTGGGTTAATCTTCGTCCAGTCGAGATTGCCGATGTGTAGAAGATAAGATCGCGCGATTTTACTGAATTTCGGCACGTCCATGTTGCTGGAGAACAAGCCACCATTCACATAAGGAAACGAATTCGCCCAACGGGGCACACCTTCGCGGTCACGATCTCCGACCTTGGTATTCATGGCGCGGAACAGGGACTCAATCACCGCATGGGTATTGGAAGAGTCCTTCGCG
Organism: uncultured Acidobacteriota bacterium; assembly: GCA_963718485.1. GTDB lineage: Bacteria > Acidobacteriota > Terriglobia > Acidiferrales > UBA7541 > Palsa-295. Next base: position 4,267 of record CAVQZU010000070.1, on the reverse strand, counting down.
CTCATTTTCGCGATTGTGTCGGTGAACAGGCCCTTGCCGATGAAGATATCGGTGTCCTCGGCGAAAAAGCAGAAAATCAGCCGCGCCATGAAGTGATTCATGTCATGGCGGCGGGCAGACGTGCCCCATTCGGGGTTGTCCTTCAGAAGTTCGACGTAAAGCCGGTTGAGGCGACTGGTAGCGCGAATGTCGAATGAGTTTTCGGAGATTTGCCGAACAGTGGTGATGCCCGCAAGTGGCAAGAAGAAACCAAAATGATCGGGGAAATCTTTATACGTGCAAGCGACGGGCGAATCGTCGGAAGCGAGGTTCTCAGCTTCCAGCGTTTGCCCGTCCGTCGCCAAGATGAATTTGGCTTTGGCCCGCGCCGTGGACGGGCTTTCCCGAAGCGCGGTCAGGGTCTTCGTGACCTCACCTTCGGCGCATACCTTGATATGGATATTGTTAGTCTGAAGAACTCCGCCAAGATCAGACTTGTTCGACGCGCCCGCGCGCAGCCTTTTGATCGTCGTCTCCTTGTTGCCGAAGGCTTCAAGAAAGGCATACGGGAAATTCACGGGATCAAACGGCTGTTCCGCCAATTGCGAAATAGCTTCCTCGATTTCAACGGCGTTCAAGGGGTCGAACCTTCCAAGAATTTCCTCTGCTGTTTTGGCTGGCCATCATTGGAGCCAAACTCTTTCGTATTTCAAGGATACTGACCACTCCACCGCTCTGTCGAAACCCGGAGCCTTTGCTTTGTACAGAGGTTCTTCAAGGTAAGCAGTGAGGGCGGCAGCGCAAACTTTAGTGCGGCTGCCTTTTCAACCGGACGCCCGGTTGTCCATCATTCAGGAATTCGACGCCAGCCTTCTCCAGTGCCTTCTGGACCTGCGAGAGTGTTGATGTTCGCGCCCCTACTTCTCCATCAAAGGATTCCATTCTTCGGATTGTTCCTATTGCCACACGCGAGCGCTTTGCCAGCTCGACCTGTTCCATGCCAAGCAGTGCGCGGGCAGCCCGTAATTGTCTTCCCGTAATAATCAAAACAAGGGAAAGCTAACACGCGTACCGGCATAAACCCAAGTAAATGAATATCATATCCTAGTAGTTGATTATAATAATCAACTATGCGATTATTCTGCCCATGCGAGGCTCTCAACATTCTCCACGCATCCGAGGCGGTTTCAGCCTTCATCTGCTCACGCAGATCGAAATGTTGCGTGGCGATATTTCCCACGAACAGCTAAGCAAAAGACTGGGAAATGTGACGGAGCGCTATCTCGCTCGATATGTCGCTGGCAAGGTTCATTTGCTGGAACGCGACTTCTATCAGCTTGCCAAAGCCCTCAACATTTCTCCGCGAGTTCTGGCCGAACAATGGGCTGTTGCGTGTGGCCTGCGAGTGCCTCCACGCCTGTCTGACAAAGATGCAGTGGAGTGGATCAGGGAAAGAGCGTACTGCCACTGGCGGCAACATTCTCGGATTGCGCGGCTTCCAGCCAATCGGGTTCCTCCTGACCCTTCTCCTATGACCATCATCCGTGAGAAGTATGCAGACATACTCCCCCGTAAAACACCGCACCTCAGTTTCGGTTCCCACGGCGACCCGAAGTCTACGCCGAAGGGAAGACAGCAATTCGCGCGGGCTTACAGGATGTTGGTGCAGTTCGTTCATGACGGCGAATCGCAAAGAACCATTGGAGCCATGCACGGCATCAGCGGAGAGCGCGCGAGGCAGTTGATGGTATCGGCGGCCTACACCTGGGCCAGAAGAGCAGGTATTGACCTAATTGGTGACAGGTCGGTGCCTTTCAAAAATGACGCCAAGCTGGTGAAGAACCTCTACGCGGGATTGAGGTTTTGTGCGAAACGACCGTTCATCGATCTGAAAATCGAGGGAATATGAAAGTCAGCCGTGAGGAGTTCAACCAGGCCATTGGGGCAGCTCTGACCGCTTTACGCGTAGAGCGCGGTCTCTCGCAGGCAGAAATAGCCGAGGGGATCAACGCCATTTCCATAGTTGACAGGCAAGAGCGGGGCACGCGCGCTGTTGCTGCTTATGCTGCTCTTTCTATCATTTTGCGAAACGAGCAGGGTCTGACAGAGGAAGAGCTGGCAAAGCGTAGCCAGGTCCCGCTTGAATTCGTGTGCGATCTCGAAGCCGGAAAAGACCCTAATCCCGATTTTTACTTTCTCTACAGCCTCAGCGCCGGTTTCGGTCTCTCTTTTACAGAATTCGCGCGTCGCGCCGAAGCATTGGAAAGCGAAGCCAACGCAGAAAAAGGCCAAGGTGAGTAGAAGCGGACCTCACCTGCGCGAATAGAAAGCCGACCGCCTAGTGCTATGGCGAGAGAAGGAGGGCATGTGCATACCGACAGAGGGCTTTGCGAACGCATCTTCTTTGAGCATTTCGATTGGTTATCGAAATGCGCACGTCAGTTTGCAAGAGGAACGACGGAAGACCCCGAAGACGTTGTGCAAAACCTATTTGTTTCAGTTCTAAAAATGCAGGAGATTCCGGTCTTCCACGACTCCCGCCATCAGCGTGCTTATCTTTACAAAGCGCTCCGCAACAGATGGATTTCCACTAGAAGAGTCCCCGGCAGGGACGCCACCACACGGCTCGCTGCGATTGAGTTCGAGACGGTAGAAGCGGTGAGGGCACTACCCAACCGAAATCACCTTTTCTTCGTCAGAGAAGACTTGTCCCGCGTCTGTGAATATGTTCTGATACGGCGAGCCAGCAACAAATGTGCGACGGCCTTTGCTTTGCATCATTTCTGTGGGTTTCCACGCCCGGAGCTGTGTTGTCTCTTGAAAATGAACAAAGGCCATCTCACGAATCAGATCGAACTTGGCCGACTAGAGGCAAAGGCATACATAGAGAGACCGCATGTGCTTTCGTTTTTGCGGCGCTACGATGCCCCGCTCCCGGATTTTCCCTTGTGTCTTCCAGAGAGTAGCGATGATCTCTTTCTTGAGATTCAGCGCAGGATGTTCTTTCGGTCTGTCGGTGCCCATAACGTCCTGAATGGTTCAGAAGAAGACCGCACAGCGGCCAGTTCTCTAACTTTGCTGCAAACAGCTCATCTAGGGAGCTGCCGTTACTGTTTAGAACAAAGAACAATTCAGTTAGCAACCCTTGCCGAAAGGAGACAACTCGGTGGGCAAAGCGCGTGTGAAGACGATTCGCCTAGAGCATGAGCGAGGCTCTCTCATTGATCGGAGTGTGAAGGGGAAGATGGTGGACCACATACGGTCTTCCCAAGCGGAGCGCAGCACCGTCTATGTGACCGTGGTGTTTGCTGATCGCACCGAGTGGTCCATCTCTATCGAGCCTTTTTCCCTGCCTACAGCAAGGGTTTCGCACTTTGTCTCCATTGAAGACGACCCCGTTGCCGAAAGCGGACAGATGTTCTTACCGGATCATCCCGACTGCTATCCCCAATACGACCAGATTCAGCAACCGCCGAAACAGCGAAAGCCTGTGAAGAGGTCTAAGAAATGAAGTCACGGCACGATCCCGCGATGAAACGGTACAGGGAGGAATACCACCGTTGTTGTGGTGATCTGGTGCGCCAGCTTCGCATCGAAAAGGGCTGGAATCTTGAGGACTTTTCAAGGGAGACAGGAATTTCCGCTCGCTGGCTACGGAAGTTTGAGGAGAACCGGCTAACAACGAACTATTCCATGCGCCTTCAAATGCAAATGGTTCAGGCTTTGGGTTTCGGCGTCATGGAGATTCATCAGTTCTACAAACGTGTGGATGAGATGACCGAGGGAAGCGTAGGACCACCCCCTTGGCTCATAGACGACGAAAAAGGGGGAACTTCATGATGCCGGTGACGAATCCGAAGGCATGGGAAGCAGTTACGGGTTTTACTGCGAATATCAAGGCCGCCGTCGAACGGTTGAACAAGCTGGCCGGTTATTTTCCTGAGAGCCAAAACCATCTCATCGCGGTTGCCGCGCGGATCGAGGCCGAATGCGACGCGACGATGAAGTTTCTCCTGGCCGAAGCACTGGCCGGTGTAGAGAGCAAGATGGGCGATTCCGACAGAGGATCGTCCAAGGGCACTGGCAGTTTGTGACTTCCCAGGTCTGTGTCGGAAGCTGCCGGTGCCCGCCCCAAAATGATCTCATTCGATTGAACCGCGAGTTACAAAGGATGCTGCGTTTCAGGAAGCGACAGCAAGCGGCCTGACTTCCTCTTCCGTTGCCTCCTTCTCTTCTTCAAACGCGCTGCCGAGGATGCAATCAACCGCTCTCTGCGCGTTGGCGGCTG
>CAVQZU010000069.1:0-166659 GCA_963718485.1 uncultured Acidobacteriota bacterium | reverse complement strand
ACCGTCGGATCATCTCGCGGTGGGCGCCCATCTGCCTGGCAGGTCGTGCGGCCGGCGCCACGCAGGCTATCCTTCAGGCTGGTTGATGCTCACTACTGGCAATGCTCCGCAGGCCGGTGGCATCGGTCGCGTACTCGGATCGGACACTTCCTAATGGAAGCCTCTAAACTACACCTTCCCCCGGGGGCGCGCACCACCGCCGGGATGATTATGTTTACAGTATCCGGATCCCTCGCACCACAATTTCTCGGCCAGCGACACCTTCTTTGGTCGAGCTTCAACGACGCCGTATCGGCGGCAATTGCAGGCCGTGGATACCGGGTCTCCGCAGTTCTTCACATTTTCGTCCCCAGCCGCAACCAGTACGTGATCAGATTTTTACCCCCACGCGTAGGCTTCAGCCGCACCAATCACGTTAAAATCCACTCGCACGCCCAACACTCCGCTCAACCCCAATCTCCGCAGCAAGCAACTGCGGACAGCCAGGCGTCTGGTCCTCGGTGCCGGGAACGTCAGTGAAATATCCCCAGGATTGGAGCGACCGCCCGCAAGGCCAACCTTTCCGAACTACCATATTGAGAACGATTGGACGGTTGCCGAGTATTCGCTTTCACCGACGGCAACATCTTCATGTCGGGATGCTTGTTCAACCTAGTGGAAAAATCCGATCTCCAAGAGCCATTCTTTGGCACCATTACGTTCAATAACATATAACCGTGGCGCCACGCCGACCGGGTTTTGCTCGGTATCCCACCTCGATCAACGTCGGTCCCCGGGCAGGCGTTGCTCGAGTCCCGCGGCCGTCTCTCCTTTCAACAGGTCCTTCCTTGAGAAACTGGTGCAATACCACCCTGGGCTTTTAGGTACGATCGCTGAGCAACCGCTTGACCTTCAATCTGGCTGTGCGTTATACTTTAAGCCATATGACCGATTTCTGATGGTCGCGAGCCTCTCAGCGTTGCGTGTACTTCTCGCTTACCTCGGCTCAGTTCACCATCGGTCCGATCAGCAAACCCCTCTTACAGAAACTGACGCGTCTGGGGATTCGCCTACGACGTATTTGGTACCGGCGATCCGTGGGGGTCTTCCCTACACGACGTTGCCAACCTGGCTTCACACAGAACCGCACGGTACGCTTCCGTGGAGGTCGTGATGCCACTTGGAGCGCCGCAAAGGGACCGATCACCCTACGTCTCCACCTTGCGTTGGTGGTGCCTGGCCGCCAGTGGCGCGGCCGTCGGCAAGTCGCTCAGAACGCCGACACGCCCAAGTTGCACCTTGGCTTCAACTTGACCCTCGACCAGCATCAAGGCCGGTCGCTCTCCTACGTCGGCAGGGCTGGAATCGAGGGCAACTGGCCCACAATCCTTTGACGGCTGCAGGCAACCTGACCTACACGGAGTAATGGAATTGCGGGTTGCCAAAACAGCGGGCGGGGTGTCTTTGGTGCTAACGCGTTTCCCGCCCGGATCAATCCCTACTTTGGAGTCTCAATTGTTCGCCAATGGAGGCGAGTCTTGGCAGACCAAGTTCGAGCGGTCGTAACCAAGCGAAACGCTGGTTACGACCAGCTGAAGACCGTTGTACCAAGACTCGCCTCCATTGGTGAACAATTGAGAGCTTCCAAAGTAGGGGTTGATGCGGCAGGAAACGCGTTAGCACCGAAGGTATTCGCCCCGCCGATCGTCAGCACGCTGTTTTGGCAACCCGCGATTCCATTGGTCACATTGTAGGTCGGGTTGCCTGCAGCGTCGAAGGATTGTGGCACCACAGGATTGCCCTCAATTCCCTGCCAGAGGTCGATACCCCTTGTGCCGACGTAGGAGAGCGACAGCCCGATGCTCTTGGGAAGTTGCTGGTCGAGGGTCAAGTTGAACTGCAAGGAGTGCGGAGACTTGGCGTTGTAGTTGGCGTTCTGGAGCGACTTGCCGACGGCCGCGCCACTGGCGGCCACAGCACCAACGCAAGGTGAGACGCAGCTCAAAGGCAGGGTAATCGGTCCCTTTGCGGCGCTCCAAGTTGCGGTGGTGTTGGCGACCCAGGGAAGCGTACCGGTCGGATTCTGTGTCAGTAAAGCACCCAGGTTGGCAACGTCGTAGTACATTCCGAAGCCCCCACGGATCGCCGTCTTACCGGTACCAAATACGTCGTAGGCGAATCCCAGACGCGGGCTCCAGTTTCTGTAAGAGGGGTTCGTCATGATCGGACCGATGGTGAACTGAGCCGAGGTGAGCGGATCACGCAACGCTGAGACGCGACCATCGGAATCGGTGATATCGCTTCTGAATTCGTAACGCACCCCCAGATTGAAGGTCAAGCGGTTGCTCGCCCGCCAATCGTCCTGGAAATAAAAGCCCAGGGTGTTGTACCACCAGTTTCTCTCCAGGAAATTGCCCTTGAAAGGAGGCGCCAGCAGAGGAGAGCCGGGACTGAGAGCAACGCTGCTGCCCGGCGTTACGACGTTGATCGAGGTGGGGATGCCGGCGAGAAACCCGGTCGGCGTGGCGCCAGCGTTATAGATGTTATTGAACGTAATGGTGCCGAAGATGGCTTTGGATTGGAGATCGGGATCGTTCCAGCGGTTAAACAGCGTCCCGAACTTAAAGGAGTGCTTGCCGTGCGTGTAGAACAAATCTTCGGCAACCGTCCAATCGTTCTGAATATGGTAGTTCGGAAAGGTACCCGGCGGAGTCAGGGCGGTTACGCCCGATCCTGGGGTGAACCCCGCGGTGAACAGCCCCGGCACCGAGGACCATATGCAAGCGGGCGCCCCTGGCTGTCCGCAGTTGCTTGCATCCTGCAACTGGAAATTGGGGTTGAGCGGAGTGTTGGGCGTGCCGAAGTGGTTGACGTAATTGGTGCGGCTGAAGCCTACGCGCAAGGAACTGAGCAGCGTGGGGGTAAAAATGTGATTCTCGCCAAGCGTCACGTACTGGTTGCGGCTGGGACCGATGTTGAAGAACTGGGGATAACCAGTCCCGGTGTCCACGGCCTGCAAATTGCCGCCCAGATACGGCGTCGTGTCGCGGGCGTCGTCAAAGGTGAAGCGACCAAAGAAGGTGTCGCTTGCCGAGAAATTGTGGTCGATGCGGATCTGAGCGTAATCATCCCGGCCGTGGGTTGCACCCGGGAAGGTGTAGTTCGGAGAGGACGAGGCTTCGTTGGGAAACGGGAATTGTCCGATCCAAGGCTGCACAACCGAGGCCACCGCAGTCCCTGCCGGAGCACTGCCACAACCCGCGGTCGTGAGCGTAGCGGCGCCGACCGGCCCCTGAAGAATCCTCTGCGTGGCACCGGCCGGCACGACCGTGCCCGCGGGAATCGGGCCGCCGCCGGCAATGATGTTCTGTCCGCCGACGGTCCAGAAATGGCAAGCGGCCGGCATCGTCGTGTCCTGAATGGTATCGCCCTGCTGCAGCCGCAAGCCCTCATAGACGAGGAAGAAGAAGGTCTTGTCTTTCTTTATGGGCCCGCCGACGGCGCCGCCGAAGTTATTGCGGCGGAACTCGGGCAAACGATGACCGACAATGGCCGGCGAGGGATCGAAATAGTTGCGGGCGTCCAGGTCGCTGTTGCGAAGATACTCGAAGCCGTCTCCGTGCCATTGGTTTGAGCCGCCCTTGCTGACGATGACGATCTGGCTGCCCATCTGTAAGCCGTATTCGGCGCTGAACATGTTGGTGACGACGCGGTATTCCTTGATGCCGTCGACTCCGAGCGTGTTTCCGGTCATGCCCGCCGGACCCGTGCCGTTCTGTGTGAGGATGGGCGTACCGTCAATCGTATAATTGTTGGCCCGGGGGTTCATGCCGTTGCTGCTGAACCAAATGCCGGCGTCGCCCAAGCCGGAGTGCGTGGTCTGGGTAATGCCGGGCTGGAGCAGAGCCAGGTCGCTGTAGTTGCGGCCATTCAAGGGCAGCTCTGCAATTTGCTGGTCGCTCACCAGTCCGCCAAGAGAGCTCGAGGTGGTGTTGACCACGGGAGCTTCGCCGGTAACGGTCACTTCCTGCGTGGAGGTACCGACTTCGAGGGTGACGTTGGCCACCAGTTGCTGGGCGACGTCCAGAGTCAGTCCGGTCATCGTCGATGTCTTGAAGCCTTGCGATTCAACCTTTACGTTGTAGTGCCCGGGATCAACCGCGCTGAAGCGAAATTCGCCGTCCTCACCAGACATGGTGGTCCGGACGTCGCCGCGTTCCGCACTTGTGAGGCTCACCGTGGCATTGGGTACCGCGGCACCGGAAGGATCTTTTACCACGCCGAGGATGGTTCCGGCAGTCTGCGCGGCTGTGGGCTTCGCCACTAGCAGCAACGATGCAAGCAGCATCGCCACAGCAAAAATCCGATCAAACAGACTCACACTTTTATGGTTCATATAGCCTCTCTGACTGGCACCCCTCGTGCCAGCTATTCTGCTTTGACTATCTAGTCGATGTGCGTTTTTTTTGAATGGGAGGTTCGCTATTTGTAATGGGCGACACCCTTCGAGACGGGCGGGCGAAATTCGGCCCATACGAAACCCTGCGGACAACCTTCTGGCTCGAGTCAAGTATGTTCGTATGGATCCGTACGCCGCGACCGCACCCGTCAGTCCCGGCGAGAAACGAAGTGCACGCACTTCGCATTTACCCCACCCTCACCATCGCGCCTCCCATCCCTTGCTCCCAGGAGCCACGCGTGATGTAATCACATTCCCTTCGTTCAACAGGGCCGTTCGCCCGAGCCACACGCTCCCGGTGAAAATCGCATCGAACTTTTGAACGAGGATTAGCGTTTTAACAAAACTGGGCGAATCCTAACATGGCTTCGGGGCGTGTCAAGCCGATATTTGGCAACCCGGTGTCATGATGGCCATCACCCCAACGCAGCGGCTGTGGTCACGCGCGCCAAAAACGTGACTCACTCGGGACGAACATTTGGGATTATGATGCTGCGATCGCCGATTCATCCGAAGGAAGCCGCGGTGCCGATGCACACGGAAATCTCGCGACGGGAGCTGCTGAAAAGCGCCGGCGCGCTCATGGTGAGCTTCCATTTGTGGGGGCCCTCTCCGGTGCTGGCGCAAGGGGCAGAAGGCGGCACACCGCTTTCTGGCGCCGGCGGATGGCCGGCTGACCAGCTCGATTCATGGATCGCCATCGCCGCGGATGGAACCGTCAGCGTTTTTACGAGCAAGGTCGATCTCGGAACGGGCACCGGAACTGCACTCGGACAGATCGTCGCCGAAGAGCTTGACGTGGCGGTCGCAAAAATCCGCATGGAGATTGGCGATACCGACAAGTCGGTGGATCAGGGGCGCACTTCGGCGAGCCGCACGCTTGAGCGCGCCGGGCCGCAGATGCGGCAGGCCGGAGCTGCGGCGCGGCAGGAACTGCTCAGACGCGCCTCCGCAAGGCTGGACGCGCCAGCCGAAAAACTCCTGGTGAGCGACGGCGTGGTGAGCGTTGCGGGGGATCCCAGGCGAGCGGTTAGCTATGCGGAGCTTGTCGGCGGCAAGGCGTTTCAAACCGCAATCGCGGCCAGCGGCGAGCAGTGGGAGCTGAAGATTGCACCCGACGTGCGGCCAAAAGAAGCCCAGAATTACAAAATCGTAGGCACGGCGGTGCCACGCTTCGATCTGCCCGCGAAATTCACAGGCGAGTTTACCTATTCGGCCGATGTGCGCGTTCCTGAGATGCTGCACGGGCGTCCGGTGCGGCCACCGGTTGTGAATTCGCAGCCGGTGAGCATCGATGAATCCTCGATTGCCCAGATTCCTGGAATTGTAAAAGTGGTGCGCGAAGGAAGCTTTGTGGGCGTCGTCGCCAAGACCGAATGGGCAGCCATTCACGCGGCCAGCCAGCTGCGGGTCAGCTGGGCGGCACCGCCAAGACAATTTCCCGAGGGCCCCGAGGCCATGTATGGCTACCTCGAAAATACCAAGAGCTTTGCCGACCGCAGCGGCACCGTCAAGGGTAAGGTCGCCGAGGCCATGGGGCTGGCCGCCCAGAGATTTGAGAATATCTATCGCTGGCCGTTCCAGATGCACGCGATGATCGGGCCATCCTGCGCTGTGGCCGACGTACGGGGCAACCAGGCTACGGTATGGTCTGGGTCGCAGGCGCCGTTTATCACCCGCAATGGGGTGGCCCGGCTGCTGGGCTTGCGCGAGCGCGACGTGCGTTTCATCTACCGAGAAGGATCGGGCTGCTACGGGCGGCTCGAGCCCGACGATGCGCCCGAAGATGCGGCGTTACTGTCGCGCGCAGTAGGAAAGCCCGTGCGCGTGCAATGGATGCGCGCCGACGAACACGGCTGGGAGCCCAAAGGGCCACCGCAGTTCATATCCATCCGCAGCGGCCTCGATGCGCAGGGCAGAGTCGTGGCCTGGGAGTACAACGAGCGGACCCTGCCGTGGACCGACGCGCGGCTGACGCCCATGCTGGCCTCGCGACAGACCGGAATCAAGCCTGACGAGAACGGCGTCTTTTTGGGTGGGAATGACGGCGCGGCGTACAACTTTGAAAATCGCCAGGCGGTCGTGTCCGCCGTTCCCTGGATCATGAGCGCCAATCCGCTGCGCACCTGCAATCTGCGCGCGCCATATAGCCAGGCGCGCTGCTTCGCGACCGAGTCGCAAATCGACGAGATGGCCGCCGCCGCAAATGCCGATCCGCTGGAATTCCGCTTACGCCATCTGAGCGGCTCTGACAGCAAGCGTATCGTCGAGGTGCTGCAAGCCGTGGCCAGCAAATCTCGATGGCAGCCGCGCACTTCGCACTCCCGCGCCGCAACCGGAAACATCGTCGCGGGAAGAGGGATTGCGCTTTCCGGGCTTTCCGGCACGGTGGTTGCGCAAGTGGCCGACGTCGAAGTCAACCGGTCCAGCGGCAAAGTGGTGGTGAAGAAAATCGCCGTGGCGCACGACTGCGGCCTCATCGTCAATCCGGACGGGCTCAACAATCAGATCGAAGGAAACCTGCTGCAGACCGTTAGCCGCGCGCTCCTGGAAGAAGTCGATTTTGACTCCGCCGGTGTGCGGAGCCTCGACTGGAGCAGCTACCCGATTCTGCGGTTCAGTGAGGTCCCCGACGTCGAGATCGCACTCATCAATCGCCCGGAACTGCAACCGATGGGCGCAGGCGAAGCGGCTTCCATCGCGACCACGGCCGCGATTGCCAATGCCATTTTCGACGCTGTGGGCGTTCGCCTGCACCAAGTGCCGTTCACCCCGGAACGGCTGCAGCGCGCCCTGCGCCGAAGCTCTGCCTAGCCAGCCAGTCGGACATAACCATCCCAGTAATTCCGCACAATCTCATGATTGACAGCGGCGCACAGCTATCATATTGTCCTGCCAGGCTTTGGTCGGTCGGTGGCGGTGTTTGTCCCCTTTCGCAGGGCCCCCCGAACGGGGTAGTGAGGAGCTAGAACATGTTCAAGCACGTGAGTTCAGCGATCTGTGTCGCAATCATCGCAGCCCTGGTGTCGTTCGGCACTTCCTCTCCGGCTTTGGCGGATACCTCGGGAAGCGTTGAGGGAGTCGTAAAGAGCTCTTCCGGGCAGCCGCTCGCAGGCGCGTATGTAAAGCTGCATGATTCCGCCAAACGGCTAACCTTCATGGTCATCAGCCAGGCGCAGGGACGCTACTCGGCGAAAAATCTTCCGGCGGGTAAATACACGGTACAGGGCGTCGGAAACGGCTTTCAGAGCACGCCGAAGCCGGTAGACGTGGCCGCTGGCAAAGCGGCCAAGGCCGACTTGTCGCTGACCGCTCCGCAGCCGGCGCAGCTCGCCAATGGCTGGCCGGGGCGGCCTGGCAAAGTAGGCGGCGTCGAGATGTGGGTGCACGAGAAGCAAACGCCGCTGGTCGAAGGCGAGGGCCAGGCCATCATTCAGGAGAAGTGCACGCAGTGCCATGAGACCGAGCGCATCGTGCTGCTGCATTTTGATGAGACGAAATGGTCTACGACCGTTGATCGCATGCGCGAATACATCAAGGATGCGGGCGTGCATGAAGTGTCGGATCAGGAAAAGGCCACGATCGTGGCCTATCTCACGAAAAATTATTCCGGCCAGCCGGGAATGGCCAACGCGATGCCTGATCCCAACAGCCGCCTGCCGCGCACCTTGCTGCAAGGAGCGGCCGCGAATTACGTGGCCATGGATTACGAACTGCCGCGCGATCCGGAGCGCGACCCGCACGACCTGACGACCGATCCACGCGGCAATGCCTGGATCGCCGAGCGCAACGGCTGCTGCCTGGCGAAATTCGATCCGAAGACCTTCACCTTCACCGAAATCCAGCCTCCCGCGGGAAATGTCCCCTCGCGGCTATCGAGCGCCATCGGCAAGGACGGCGACAAGGTCTGGGTCCAGGACACTGGCCACAACCGGCGATGGCTGAGCTATGACACCAAAACAGAAAAGTGGGGTGTCTATCCGTTGCCGGATGAAATCAAGGGCGGCGTAGGATCAAACACCATCGTCGTCGATAAGACCGGCAAGGTCTGGGGCGCCGGCAACACCCACGTGATCGGCCTTGACCCGGCTAGCAGTAAATTCGTCGCTTATCCGATTCCCTATTGGGTGGCCACCAAGAAGAGCGCCCAGGGCTATGGTATGGCGGTTTCAGGCGATGGACGAGTGTGGTTCGCCGAACGCGATCCGAGCAAGATCGGGCGTCTTGATCCCACTACCGGCAAGATCGACGAGTATGACACTCCCATCTCCGGATCGATTCCGCGGCGCATGGGCGCCGACACGCAGGGCAACGTGTGGGTAGGACTGCACGAAGCTGGCAAGCTCATGAAGATCGATTACGAAACCAGCAAGATGACCATCCTTGATCCGCCCACGCAGAACGCAGCGCCCTATGACGCCGTGGGCGATCCCGACGGGCGGGTGTGGTTCAGCGAACAGGCGGCCGATAAAATCACCCGTTACGATCCCAAGACCAACACGTTCCTTGAGTTTTCGGTTCCCAACGCGGAATCAGATATGCGCCGGATTGAGCTTGACCCAACCAATCCGAATCGCGTGTGGTGGGGCGGGGATACATCGAACCACATCGGCTATATCGAAGTGCTGGGCAGCAGGGTTTCAGGCGACTAAAATCGCTTTCGGGTAGCGGGGGGCTTGCGCCCAAGGCAGGCCCTTTGTTCCCTACCTCTTCAGGCGACGTTCGGTTCGGCACACCAAAGGAATTGCCCGAGCTCCGGTTGGAAGCATGCCGGTATCCATATCATCCAAGCCACCAGAGTCTCCAAACGAATTGGGATAGCAAGGCTCTCGGACGGTGCGGGCACACAGTGTGAGGCGGCAGAAGCTGCAGAACAAAGCGGAACGACCTGCGCCGTGCGCCGCTAGCTAGCATACCGGCAGCCACCTTCCTGGGGTACACTGAGGGTTACCCTGCTGCGAGCGGGACCGGCGGACAGCTCTGCCTATGGCCATCACTTCACGCGAGAAAACGATCCTTGACACGATTGTCGATGCGCGCCGCGAATCGGTCGGGCATCGCAAGCGGGTGCTGCCGGAGGCCGCGCTCAAACTCGCCGCGCGTCAGGCCGAGCCGCCGCGCGATTTCGTTGGCGCGCTGACGCGCGACGGCTACAACATCATCGCCGAGCTGAAAAAGGCCTCTCCCTCGCGCGGCGTGCTGCGCGAGGATTACGTGGCTTCTACCCTGGCTGCCGGCCTGGAAAATGCAGGGGCGGCAGCTCTGTCGGTGCTGACGGAGGAAGAATTTTTCCAGGGCTCGCTTGCCAATCTCAAAGAAGCGAAAAAGGCGACCAAGATTCCCATCCTGCGCAAAGATTTCCTCTTTGATCCCTGGCAGGTGTGGGAAGCGCGCGCCGCGGGAGCCGATTCCTTTCTGCTGATTGCCGCGGTGCTCTCTGACGGCCTGCTGCGCGAACTTCTGCAGCTGGGGCGCTCGCTGGGGATGGAGCCGCTCATCGAGGTTCACTCGCGGCAGGAACTGGACCGCGTTATGGAGGGGGAGGGGAAAATCATCGGCGTGAATAATCGCGATCTTCGCAATTTCAAGGTCCGGCTGGAAACATCTCTCGAGCTGGCGGACGCGATCCCGGAGGATTGCATCGCCGTGAGCGAGTCCGGGCTGAACAGCCACGCCGATCTTGCGCGGCTCCGGGAAGCCGGCTTCGATGCCTTCTTGATCGGCGAAACCCTGATGCGGGCGGCGGATCCGGGCGAGCCGCTCCGTGAGCTGATGGGCCCGGATGGCATCCCAGCGCACCGCGTGAATCCATCATGGCCAAAGCGCTCCGCGTAAAAGTGAAGATCTGCGGTATTACCAATTGGCTGGACGCCCGACGCGCCGTCGAGGCGGGCGCCGATTTCCTGGGCTTCAACTTCTTTGCGGGCAGCCCGCGATATGTTACGCCCGCCAGGGCGCGCCAGATCGTGCGGCGACTGCCAAAAGGGATTGTGTCGGTCGGCGTGTTTGTCAACGAGACCGAGGAGAACATGCTCAAGATCGCGCAGGCCGTCGGCCTCGATCGATTGCAGCTTCATGGCCATGAATCGGCAGCCAGCGTCGAGCGCCTGGGACGCTCGCTGCCGGTGATCAAAGCAGTGCGGGTGCGAAAATCGTTTCCTGCTTCGCAGCTGGCACGCTTTCGCCATGTGAGCGCACTGCTCCTTGACGGCTTCGATGCGAACCACTGGGGCGGCACGGGCCAGACATTCGACTGGCGGCTTGCGCAACCGGCCCGGCGCAAGACCAGACTTTTCCTGGCCGGTGGCATGACCCCGGAAAATGTGGCCCAGGCGATTCGTACGGCGAAGCCCTATGCTGTTGACGTGTGCAGCGGCGTTGAAGCCAAGCCTGGAAAGAAAGATCCCGAGCGGTTGAAAGCCTTCATGCGCGAGGTAGAAAATGCGCGAAAGGGTGTGCGATGAGTGCCGTCACGCAAGTGGTTCCTGATGCCCGAGGGCGCTTCGGTTCCTACGGCGGCCGTTACGTTCCCGAAACGCTGGTGGCGCCGCTCGAAGAACTCGAGCGCGCCTATGCCGAGGCCAGCGCCGATCCCCGGTTTCAGGCCCAGCTCGGCAAGCTGCTGCATGACTTTGCGGGCAGGCCCACTCCGTTGCAGTTGGCTTCGCGGCTCACCGATCAATTCGGCGGACCGCGCATTTACATCAAGCGCGAGGATTTGCTGCACACCGGCTCACACAAAATCAACAATTGCCTCGGCCAGGGCCTGCTCGCGGTGCGCATGGGCAAGCGGCGGGTCATCGCGGAAACCGGCGCAGGCCAGCACGGCGTGGCCACGGCGACGGTCGCGGCCCTGCTGGGACTTTCCTGCACCATTTACATGGGCACCGAGGACATGGAGCGACAGCGGCTGAACGTGTTCCGCATGCGCCTGCTCGGGGCGGAGGTGGTCGGCGTTGATGCCGGGAGTAAAACTCTGAAGGATGCGATCAACGAAGCCATGCGGGACTGGGTGACCAACGTCCGGGACACCCACTATCTGCTGGGTTCGGTGCTCGGAGCGCATCCGTATCCGCAGATGGTGCGCGATTTCCACAAGGTTATCGGCGAAGAAGCCCGCGAGCAGATTCTCAAAGCCGAAGGGAGGCTGCCGGATTGGCTTTTCGCTTGCGTCGGCGGCGGATCGAATGCCATCGGGTTGTTCCATGCATTCCTGGGCGACGCCAGGGTGAAAATGGTTGGCGTGGAAGCAGGAGGTCGGGGAAAAACTCTGGGCCAGCACGCTTCGCGCCTGGCAGCCTCGGCAGGTTTTACCGGCGCCAAGCCCGGAGTACTGCAAGGCACCTACACATACGTGCTGCAAACACCCGACGGGCAAATTTCAACCACGCATTCGGTCTCCGCCGGGCTTGACTATCCCGCCGTGGGACCCGAACACGCCTGGCTTGCCGAGCTCGGCCGCGCCGAATACACGGCGATCGGAGACGAGCAAGCGATCGCGGCGGCGCGCACGCTGGCGCGCCAGGAAGGGATTATCCCGGCGCTGGAGTCCTCACACGCTCTGGCAGAGCTTCTGCGCCGCGCCCCGAACCTGTCGAAAGGCGAAATCGTTATCCTCAATCTTTCCGGGCGCGGCGACAAGGATATGGATTTTCTCTCCCGCCATGTCTGAGGCGGCCATGCCAGGATCCCCGGTTCAACCATCCATCGCCGGTCACCCCGGCGCCCGCGAGGGAGCGATCGCGCGGCGCTTTCGCGAGCTCACCGAAAGAGGCGAACTTGGCCTGATCGCCTACCTCACCGCCGGTGATCCGACGCTGGAAGCGAGCGAAGAAATCGTGCTGGCTGCCGCGGAAGCGGGCGCTGATGTAATCGAATTGGGCGTGCCCTTCAGCGATCCGCTGGCCGATGGGCCTATGATCCAGCGAGCCAGCGAACGCGCACTGCGAAGCGGCGCGACGCTCGCTCGGGTTCTCGAACTGGCCACGCGCCTGCGCGCTCGCACCGAGGTGCCGCTGGTGGTTTTCAGCTATTTCAATCCCCTGCTGCAGATGGGCCTGGAACAATTTGCCGCGGCGGCGGCAAGAACCGGCATTGACGGCGTTCTGGCGACGGATTTGACTTGCGAGGAATCCGAGGATTACCGCCGGATTCTGCAAGCCACCATCTGGACACCATTTTTCTCGGAGCGCCGACGTCGACCGAGGCGCGACTGGCCCGAATTGCGGAATGCTCGAGCGGCTTCGTCTATCTGATTTCGCGAACCGGTGTGACCGGCACGCGCGATTCGCTGCCGGAAGAATTGCCGGATCTGGTTCGCCGAGTGCGGCGCTTCACCCAGCTGCCGGTCGCCGTGGGTTTTGGAATTTCGCTTCCCGAACACCTGTTCGGTCCTGGGCGGTATCGCCGACGCGGTTGTCGTGGGCTCGGCGCTGGTGGCGGAAGTGGAACGGGCCGTCCAAGCCGGATTGGGCAGCAGCGCGGCTGCCCTAGCGGTTGCCAAACGTATCCGACTGCTGAAAGATGCGGCACGACGGACCGGAGTCAGCGGCCGAAAATAATCGCCATTCGGCGGCCCCCCATCGGCCTTCAGGCTGGCGGATTTGCCGATGAAGCAGCCCTGGCCATGCCGCCGCAGCTTGCGTCGTGTGAATTTTCTGGCCTAAGATTGTCGGGCAAAAATGGATGACCAGCACGGGGGCCAGGGAAAGAGAAGAGCATGGATAAACGGGTAGCCAGTGCGGAAGCAGCCGTCGAGCGTGTTCGGGATGGAGCGACCATCCTGATGGGCGGATTTGGCGCTTCCGGAGTGCCGGAAAATCTGATTCGAGCGCTCTGCCGGCAGGGAACCAAGAATTTGACGGTGGTTTCCAATAATGCCGGAGTCGCAGGCTACGGCATCGATTTGCTGTTGCAGAATAAGCAGGTGAAGAAAATGATCGCCAGCTTCGTGGGCGGCAACAAAACCTTCGAGCAACTCGCGCTCAAGGGCGAAATCGATCTGGAACTCAATCCTCAGGGAACGCTCGCGGAGCGGATTCGCTCGGGCGGCGCGGGTATTCCGGCCTTCTTCACTCCCACCGGTTATGGCACGGTCGCGGCCGAGGGCAAGGAAGTGCGCGAATTCAACGGCCGTCCGCACATTCTGGTTCCGACCCTGCGCGGCAACCTGGCATTCGTGAAAGCCTGGAAAGGCGATCGCTGGGGCAACCTGGTGTACCGCAAAACGGCGCGGAATTATAACGCCGTGATGGCTACCGCCGCAGATTACGTGATCGCCGAGGTAGAACAAATGGTCGAGCTCGGACAGCTCGAGCCGGATGGCGTTCACACCCCCGGCATCTACGTGGACGCGATTTTCCAGGGCGAACGCTACGAAAAGCCGATCGAAATCCGCACGGTGAGAAAGCGCTAGGAGGAACCATGCCGCAGCAAACAGACAAGCGCGAGATCGTCGCGCGCCGCGTGGCGCGGGAAATGCACGATGGTTACTATGTCAACCTGGGTATCGGCCTGCCAACGCTCGATGCCTAATTTCTTGCCTCCCGGGTGGAAGTCGTCATGCAATCGGAAAATGGCATGCTCGGCGTGGGTCCGTATCCTTACGAAGGCGACGAGGATGCCGACCTGGTAAACGCGGGCAAGGAAACCATCACTGAACTTCCCGGCTCCAGCTATTTTTCGAGCGCCGAATCCTTTGCCATGATTCGCGGCGGGCACGTTGACGTTACCGTGCTCGGGGCTCTTGCAGGTCGATGAAAAGGGCAATCTCGCGAATTGGGCCATCCCCGGAAAGATGCTGAAGGGAATGGGCGGCGCGATGGATCTGGTGGCGGGCGCCAAGCGCGTTATCATCGCCATGGAGCACACCACCAAGGATGGCGAATTCAAGATTGTAAACAGGTGCAGCTTGCCTCTCACCGGAGTGGGCGTCGTCAGCTTGATCGTCACCGAGCTTGCGGTAATCGAAGTGACCCCCCAAGGGCTGCTGTTGCGCGAAGTTGCTCCAGGCGTTTCGCCCGAAGAGGTGCAGAAGGCGACCGAGCCGACCCTCCAGCTGGCCCCCGATCTGCAGACCATCGCTGTTTAACGCTTACCCGAAGCAAGAAACCGCCGGGCCCGCAAGGATAGCGCCACCGCAACCGTTGCGGTACCATCAATGTAAATACTTCTTAATCCGCAAGGAGAGTGATGGAACCGCACTCGATCGTGGTAGTGAGCCTGCACAGCCCGAAAGAAAGGGTCTGGGGCGAACTGCTGGATCTTTCCAACGCAGGCGTGACCGTGCGCGGCATCGACTTGAGCGCGTTCGACGATTTCGTCAGCCAGGTGTCTGCATCCAGAAGGCGATCGCATCGGACTGCCGACGCTGTTTTTTCCTATGTTGCGCATCGAACGGATCGCGCTCGACGAGGCTCGCGGATCGATTCCCTCGATGGCGGAAATGTTCGAGATCAAAGTGGGCCGCTCGCTGAGGGATTATCTCGAGCAGTTCGCCTGACGGATTTTCGCTCGCTCTCCCCGGGAAAAAGCCATGCAAGGCCGAATTCTTACCGTTCCCAACCAACTGACGTTTCTGCGCCTGGCGTTTTTGCCGTTCTTTGTCATCGCCATCAAGTACGACCATTATGCGGCCGCGCTGACGATTTTTCTGGTGGCGGGCTTAAGCGATGGGCTCGATGGACTGCTGGCGCGCGGGCTCAACCAAAGAACGCCGCTGGGTGCTTACCTGGATCCCATCGCGGACAAGCTACTGTTGTCGTCGTCTTATTTCGTGCTGGCGCTCAAAGGGAGAATTGCATGGTGGCTGGCGATCCTGGTGCTCGGTCGCGACGTTCTGCTGCTGGTGGCCTGCGCGACGATTCTGCTGACGATCGGGTATAGGCCGTTTCCGCCGAGTGTCTGGGGAAAGGCCACCACGCTATTCGAGTTCGCTTTGGTGTTTGTGGTTCTCCTGCTGGCCGTGTGGGACAACCGGCTGCTGTGGGTGGTGCGGGAGATTTGCCCTTATTTCGTGGCGCCGCTGGTGATTATTTCAGGGCTTCATTACAGCATCACGGTCTCGCGACAGCTGCACACCGAGAGTTGACAGGGCGGTTTGTTCCGAGGCTGCCGGATGCAAATTGCTGTACACCATCATCGCAAAAGCCGCCGCGACAATTAGTGCCGCCGCCCAGCCCGAACAGATAGGCTTGCTTGCGCTCGTCCGGAGTCATGGGCGGGCGGTCCATCATGATTCGGCCTAAGATGAAGCCGGTCGCGAGGCCTCCCAGGTGAGCCATATTGTCGATTCCGGGAAACAATAATCCCCACACGAGAATGTAAACCAGCCAGCGAATGATCTGCTGGCGGAGCATTTTCATGCCCGCGCTTCGCCGGCCCGTGGTAATCGCCAGTAGCACTCCGATCAGTCCCGAGCAGCGCGCCCGATCCGCCCACGCTGAAGTGCGCCAGATAGACTGCTGAGTACATAGCCGCCGATTCCGGTGATCACGTAAATGAACAAATAGCGAGCCGAGCCGTACAGCTCCTCGATTTGCGGGCCGATATCCATCAGCACCCACATGTTGAAACCGATGTGCAGCAGGCCGCCGTGAAGGAACACGGCGGTCACGAATCGCCACGGCTGCTGGCTGTTATAGGCCAGCGGAAGAGATGCGCCCAGGCGCCGCAGCACTTCGCCGGCGATGCCGCCAAGGTTGTTCAGCATGCCGAGGGCTCCGCCGCTTGGCTGCTGCAGGCCGGTGAGACGCATCGTCCAGAGCAAACTCAGAACATACAAAATGCAACTGAAGCCGAGCAGGCCGTAGGTGGCAGGTGATGTCGTGGGAAGCAAGCGGCCCAGGGAACGGCTGGCGGCCGCGACTGAGAATGTCATGCTCGCGCCGCATTGATGGCACCGCGCGGCCCCCGCCCCGACCAGCGTGCCGCAAGATGGACAGAGCTTCGGGCGGGGCCGCTCCTGCTCGCCGCCCCGGAAAAAGCCGCTCACGTTCTTACGGAATCGTTCGAGCTGATATCGCTGACGCGGTGAAAGAGGCAATCGGCGTCCTTGGAGAACCAAGTTGCGTTCTATAATGGTTCGTCTCTATCATACAGAAAAATGAGAACAAACAGATGAATCGGGACGGCGCGTGATCCGTTTCGCGGCGGCAGAAAGCTTCGAAGAAATGCCCGGAATTCCCGAAGCAATCCGGCGGCGCCGGTTCTCGTCGGCGTGGATGGTGGCGGCGTTTTCCGTGGTTTTCGCGGCCGGATGCGCGCATCGCAGCTATCACGCGCAGGCGCCGGCGCCCACGCCGACAATGCAGCCTCCTGCCTCGCGCACCTTCCGGGCCGCCGCCCGCGCCCGGCCGGCAGCCCGCCGCGCCCAGGCCCATATGTGGAAGAAGGCGTGGCCTCCTGGTATGGGCTGCCTTTCAATGGCCGACGTACTTCGAACGGTGAAATCTACGATATGCATGAATTCACCGCGGCGCACCGCACGCTTCCGTTTGATGCCATGGTGCGCGTCACCAATCTCTCCAATGGCAAGCAGACCGAAGTGCGCGTCAACGACCGGGGCCCCTTCGTGGCAAACCGGATCATCGATCTTTCGCTCGCCGCCGCGCAGGCCATCGAAATGGTCGGGCCGGGAACCACCCAGGTGAGGCTTGAAGTCATGTCGGGGCCCGATCCTTTAGCCGGGTTCTTCGGCGTGCAAGTGGGTGCGTTTCAGGTACAGGAAAACGCGGACCGGCTTCGGAGGCAGTTAGCGGAGCGTTACTCGCCCGTCGAGACCGTGCCCTTCACCTTGCCGACGGGACGTTTTTACCGCGTGCGGGTGGGGCGGCTGCCGAGCGAAGCGGCGGCGCGCACCTTGGCCGATCAACTGCATTCCGACGAGCAACTCGTGACCTTCGTGGTGCGTCTTGACGAGTAGGCCTGTTCGCTTGCTGCGGCTGCACGGAGCTCGAGGGTTTCCCTATAGGGTCGCAAATCCGGTTAAAATCATGGCCACGAATTCGCTTCCGTGCACGCATCGAAGGCTTCCCAGGGTTCTCATCGGCTTGGCCTTCACTTTGCTGGCCCAGGGCGCTTGGGCTTGGTCCGCACAAGCGGCGAAGATACGGGCAGCAGCCGCCTGCATCCACAACTTCATCCACCACCTGGACGGTAACGATCGTACTTCCGCCCCGAGTCGTGGCCGGAGGGCAGGCCACACTCGCCGTGCTCGGTGTCGACGGGCGGCTTGCTTCGGGCGTAACGGTGGAGGTTGGAGGGGAACGCGTCACAACGGATACGACGGGCCGGGCGTTTTTTACGGCGCCGGTGGCCGGCCGCGTTCTCTTGGCGAAGGGCTCGGGCGGCTCGACGGCAGCGCTGCTTGATCCGCCTGCGGCGGCCGATAGCGGCCTTGAGCGCCGCGTTTCGGTTGCCGCCGTGGTGTCGTTGCGCGAATCGTTTTCGATTTGCGGAGCCGGATTTCGCGGCGATGCGAATGCGACGCACGTGAGGATCAACGGCGAAGCGGCGCTGGTGCTGGCGGCCTCGCCCGAGTGCCTTCAGGTGCTGCCCAGTTCGAGGGCCACGCCGGGACCGGCGCAAATCTCGATTGTTTCCGCGGTGATCCCTGGCGGGCAGTGGAGCGCGACTACCGCGCTTGTTTCGCTCGATTCCGAATTTCCGCAATCGGGGCTGCTGCCGGGCAAAAAATCCCTGATCACCGTGCGCGTGCGCGGCTCCGAACAACGGCTGCGGATTGCTGTCGAAAACCAAACACCCGGCGTGCTGCGCCTGGCGCGGGGAGACGTGCAGGAATTGTCCAGCAGCGGCGGGGCGCAAAATATCGCCAGCCTGGAAGCCCAGTTCCTGCGTTCGGGAGATTTTTCGTTTGACGCCAAGCTCCTACCGTCGCCCGATGAGGCTCTGGCACGCGAATATCTGCAGGCCGCCCTTCCTCTGGCGACCAAGGATGTCGAGCGTGACATCGGTCGCTTGCTCAAGCAACTGGACCGGCATCGGCACGATGTCGAGGAGGTCCGGCAAAAACTCGATGTGATTCTCAGCAACACAGTTGCCGGAGACCTGCGCACAATTCTAGCCGCCGCACGAACCGCGTTGTAGCGCTTCCGGATTCCTCGCAACTCCCGGAAGAACCGACCTCAAGACGAATGGGCGGTCGGTTCCAGAGCTTTGGGAGCGGCGTCGGGAACAGCGCCCTGGGACAGCTGTTCGAGGGAATTTCGGGCGCGGCTCAGGCGGCTGTCGGCTTCCTCGTAGCACTGCTGAGCGTGACGAAGATGGCCGCCGATTTTTTCATAGGCGCTTAGAAACAATTCGAATTGCTTTTTGAGTCCCGCCATGCCCGCAAGGAGCTGGCGGGCGTTTTCTTCGATCTTCTGGCCTTGCAGGCTGATCGCGACCGCACTCAGGCACGCATAGAAGGTATTTGGCGATACCGGGAAAACGCGCTTTCCGCGGCAATATTCATCGAGCCTGCCGTACTTGGCATCCTCAGATCATGAGCAACTCGTAGTAAACACCTTCGGAGGGAACGAACATAAGCGCGTAATCGAATGTGTTTTCGTCGGGCAGAATGTATTTTTCGGCGATCGAATCGGCGTGCTTGCGAACGGCCACGGAAAAATCGCGCCGGGCAGCATCGCCCGACTCGATGAGCCGACGATAGGCCTCGAGCGGAAATTTCGAGTCGATGGAGAGCAGGCGCTCGCCGCTGCGAACAATGGCATCCACGATCGCTCCGGTGGATGCAAAGCGGTACTGCGTCGCATAGGCGTTCTGCGGCAGCGCATCGCCGAGAAGGCGTTCGAGGGTGACCTCGCCGAGCGTTCCGCGGGTCTTGGCGCCCCCCAGGACTGCTTGCAGAGTTTGCGTGGCCTTGGAAAGATCGTGGCTGGTCTGCTGCACCTCGCCAATTTTCTGGCTCATCTGAAGCAAGGCCTCGGTTGAGGATTGCAGCTTGCTCGCCACGTCGCGCTGGGCGTCGGATGCGAGCTGTCCGGTATTGGCGACGCCGGCCTGCAGTTCCTGCCGCACCTGGCCGAGCTGCTGGGTGACAGAAAGCATCAGACCGTTGATCTGCGAGGCGATCGCCTGGTTCTGGGCGGCGAGCGAGGTGTGCACTTCCTGTCGAACCGAGGACAACTGCGATTCCGAGCGGCGGCCCGCGAACCAGGCAATCCACCCCACGACCAAGACCGCTAACCACACCGACCGCAAGCCATGCGACGGGATTCATCTACGCTCCGGCTTTGTTGGGATGCTATCGCAAACAGCCGATCTGTATGCACGAAGTGACGCGCTGGGAAATGGAACCTAAATAACCGCAGTTCGGCGACTGCGAGCCCGCTCAGTTGCACCAGCGAATCCGGGCCGGGCGAAGCGGCCGGACTCCATCGTCTGAGGAGCGCGCCAGGAATCGACCACGGAAATTTGGTGAACGCAGGAGACGGTGCAGCGCGGCGCGCAGCCTTTTTTGGTGAGGAACTCGCGCTGGCGCCGTTCAGGCGTGTATTCGGCCAAGCGGAATGCCCGGATAGCCGCGCTGCTGCGAGCAGTAATGCACCAGGCCATCCTCGCAGATGTAGAGATAGCGGGAGCCGGCGCGGCATCGCCAGTTGTTTTCGCGGCCGGCGGCGATGTTGTGCTGGAATCCGTTCACGCGCGTGAAGGAGCGCTTGCCGAGCGACATGATCTCTTCGAAAATTTCGCCGCTCGCGCGCGACCGAGCGGCTGAAGCTGGCCGTTGCCGTCGTGCAGAATGCCCACCGTCGAGGTGAATCCCAGTTCGATCGCGCGGTGCGCCACGGTCAGGCGTCCTCGGGATTGCGGACGCCGCTGCCCAGCACGGAATTGATATTCACCTGAAATTCGGCATGCTCGGCGAGAAGCTCGAGCTTCTTGTCGAGCACCTTGAGGCTTTTCTTCGAGACGTCGTCGGGCTGCACGTTGTCGATGCTGATCTGAAGATATTCGAGGCCGGCGCGATTGAGGCGCTCGATGCGGTCGGCCACCAGCAGGTAGCCGTTGGTGATCAGCCCGGCCATGATTCCGTTCTTGCGGATGCGCGCGATGATGGCGTCGAGTTCGGGATGCAGAAGCGGCTCCCGCCGCTGATGGTGACGATCGCCGTGCCCATCTCCCGAGCCGGTCGATGCGGCGGAACATTTCTTCCGTGGGCACGGGCTTCGAAAAATCGTCGAATTCGTTGCAGTAGGTGCACGCCAGATTGCAGCGACGCATCGGGATGATGTGCACCAGAAAGCGGTGGCGCGTGGAAGCGAGCGCCTTGGCGAGCATCGCGAATTCCCGCAGCTTGCGGTGCGCCGCGAGCGATTTTCTGCGAATTGGCTTCCGGGCATTCACCGATCGGTGCGCACACCAGGACGATCCGCATGGCCATCCTAGCGGCAACCATAATTATGCCATACCGGGAGCGCCCTCCCGAGAAAACCTCCGGAAGCCAGCCCGGCAATGAGCTGGCAGATCTAGCGGCCGGGCAGAACTTGGGCGTCCGGAAATAGCGACTCGGGAACTGCTATGGGACCGTGACTTGTACCTGGTTCGAATATCCGCTTTCGACGTTGTCAGAATCAACCGACGTGACGACGTAGTAGTAGGTGCCGGCGGTGAGGTCTGGATCGGTGAAACTGGATTGCGTATCCGCGCTGGCATTCAACTTGGTATACGGGCCGCCCGAAACCGTGCTGCGATAAATGTAATATCCGACCACGTTCGAGGTGGCCGGCGTCCAGGCCAGCGAGACCGAATGTCCCGAGGTCTGCGCCGTGACTCCGGTGCCGGATACCCCAACTTGTACGACCGGGTTGGAGGCATTGCTGGCAATTGCGAGCGTGCCCCCTGCGTAGCCCGAAGTCGAAGGACCAAAGTTCACATAAATCGTGACTGACTGGCTCGGAGTCAGAGTCACGCTGGTGTTGCCGGTGACACTGTAGCCTTGGCCTGAAACAGAAACCGACGCGAGTTTGAGACTGGCGCTGCCGGTATTGGTCAGGCTGATCAGCTGTGAGGTGGAACTGCCCACCGTCACGTTGCCGAAGCTCAGGGTTTGGTTGCTCACAGAGAGCACGGCCGCTGAGACGGCGGAAGTTGTGGTTGTTGACGAGCCTCCATCAGAGCTTGCCGTCGAGCCCGCGGCGGCGGGTTGGTGCGTTGATCCGCAGCCACCAAAAACAAAGCTTGCGGCCAGGGCGGTGATCACCGCCAGTTTTTGCGAGCCAGAACTCACGTTTATTCCCCGCCTCATCAAGAGCCTCAAGTCGCTCAAGACCTTTCTTTGCAGCAAGATTGTCAGAAAGGATTGTCAGGGCTGGGGGCTGTGGAGAACTACTGGACACCGGTACATAACTGGGACAGGTAGGTACACCTGTACAAAACAAAAGAAACAATTGGGGTTAGCCCTCTTCGGAGGTTCCGCGCCCCGGGGTACAGGTGCCGGCCTGGGGCTTGTTCGGTAAACAGAGAGAATCGCCCGCGGGCTGCCAACCGAGGGTCTTGGGGTCAGCATGTTAGACTTTAAGTTGTCTGCGGAGGGGTTTCCCTCGAGCTGCTATGGAGAATCACTTGAATGTGGAAGCGACCACGCTCCCGCCGGCGCCCTGGTCGACCCGCTTTCTGATCCTTTCTCTGGCTGGGATTTTCTTCCTGACGCTGCTGCCCTTCCGATTCAATTTTCACACGGTACTGCCTGGTAACCGATCTCCTTTCCTGTTAGGAGGATGGGGAAAGGACGCGAGCCGGTTCGATGACTTCTTAAATGTCCTGCTGTTTATCCCGTTCGGCTTTGCGTTTACCGAGAAGCTTCTAGGAAGGCGAAAGTCGAAAACCGCGGTCTTGCTGGGATGCTTTGCCGCAGGTGCCCTGCTTTCCTACAGCATCGAGTTTCTGCAGATTTACGTCCCCTCCCGCGATTCGGGATGGGGTGACATTTTTACCAATACGGCTGGCTCGGTGGTAGGGTTTTTGCTGTACGAGGGGAGCGGGACTACGATTGTTCGGCTCCTGTCGAGCGCTGAATCCGCACTGACACGGTTTCTCAGGTGGCCGCGATTTGCCGCCGTAATTCCGATCTATCTCGCGTTCTGGCTGGCGATATCGGTGCCCTTGCAGCGAGAAACGCAGTTGAGCAATTGGGATCCCTCGGCCTTCGTTTTGATCGGAAATGACGCTTCGGGGGAATATGGCGCGGCATGGGAAGGGGACGTTTACCGCTTACAACTATGGGATCGTCCACTGGGCCCCGCGGCCGTGGCGCAGCTGGTGGCTGCAAACCAACCGCACCTGAGCCAGCCCGGCTTGCTCGCCTGGTATGATTTTCTGGCTCCTCTCTCGACACACGATCAGATGAACCTGATGCCTCCGCTGGCGGTGGTTTCCAGCCCCGATGGGAGCACCCTTCGTGCCGGCGCCGCGCACCTGACACCTTTTTTCGACGGCAACCACTGGCTCAGCTCAAGCCTGCCGGTGGCAAACCTGGTCGAAGCGCTGCAAAGGACAAATCAATTTACGATTCGCGTCGTTTGCCGGCCCGATCGAGTCGGGGAGATCGATGCCGCGATCGTCTCGGTTTCCGGTCGATCTGGTATTGCGGATATGGAGATCGTGCAGCAGGAAAGCAATCTCGGTTTCGTGTTTCGCAACCCGATTGCACCGGGACGTTATTCGCTCGGATGGATCATCAAGAACGTATTCACCCCGCATCGCGTGCGCGATATCGT
This sequence comes from uncultured Acidobacteriota bacterium, assembly GCA_963718485.1. Taxonomy (GTDB): domain Bacteria; phylum Acidobacteriota; class Terriglobia; order Acidiferrales; family UBA7541; genus Palsa-295. The sequence goes on along the minus strand of CAVQZU010000069.1, from coordinate 143,481 downwards.
GTTCTCCTACGACGGAAGCAGCGCGTTCGCCTACCTGGATGGCCGGGCGGTGGCGGGGTACCGGCTCGGTCCGGGTACGGCCTTGGCTCGCCATTTTCGCCACATCAAGGCCGGCGAAATCGACGGATACAACTACATCTACTACTCGCTCATTTTTTTCGTGGGAGGAATTTTCACGGGAATTGCCGGCAGGAACCTCGCTCGAAGCAACATCGCGGGCCTGATGGTGCTCGTGGCCACGTCTTTGCTGCCGGCGTTTGTACTCGAAGCAATTTTAGTTTCGGTAAGCGGGAAGCCTGTGGCCTGGGCAGTGGTGGCAGTTTCGATTGCGCTCGCACTGGCGGGAAGCCTGTGGATCAACGCTGACCAGTATGCACGGCTGCGTCATCGGCCCTGAGGACGGCGCCGGTGCGAAAATCAAGGCACCTCTGTTGGGTGCCGCTGCAAAATCGCCAAGCCGTCGGCGCTTTCTCCTGTTACTATTTATTTCATTCCCATGTGGGCTGACAGATAGCGATGCCAAGGCCTCCAGAGGAGATATCGGTTGAAAACAGAATTCCGGCGCTTGCTCGAAGGAGGCCGTTTCGATGTCTGATGCCGTGGCCGAAAAGGTGATTTCGACGCTTGCCACCGTGAAGCGGATTCCGGCGGACAAGATCACTGTTGAAACCAACCTGCAGGAACTGGGCATTGATTCGCTGGATGTCTTTACGCTGCTCTTTGAGCTCGAAAATGCGTTCAAAATCTCGATCCCGGACGAGGATGTGCGCTCCATCCGCACGGTGAATGACATCGTCGCAGGCATCAAGAAGATTTTGGCCGCCGCTCCACCCGATGCGTCGTTGCGCTCACCCACGCCGGCAAACTGATCTTCCCTTGATGAGCCGATTCGACATTTTCCGGTTCCCCCAATGGGCCCAGGCTGTCGGCATTGCGCCGCACAGAGCGCTCCGCACCCTTGCCGCCGGCGGAACGATCCTAACTTGTGATCCGCGTGTTGTTCGATGACGCCGAGGCGCGTGGCCATCACCGGCCTGGGAATCATCTCTCCCCTCGGACTGCAGCTGGCGGAATGCTGGAAATCCTTGAGCGCCGGCCGATCGGCAATCAAACCGATCCAGGGAGTGGATTGTTCCGGGCTGCGCTTTCAGAATGGCGCCCAGGTGAGCGGCTATGACCCGTTCGAGCATTTCGAAGGGGGCAAAGATGCCTACATCGACCGCTTCGCGCAATTCTCGGTGGTGGCCGCGCGCGAAGCCTTGCAGGATTCCAAGATCGTGCTGACGCAGGAATTGCGCGAGAACTGCGCGATCGTCTGCGGTTCCGCGGTGGGCGGGCAAGCCGCTCTGGAAACCGGATTCGAGGATCTCTACGTCGCCGGACGCGGGCGAGTTCACCCGCTGACCATTCCAAAAACGATGGCCAACGCGGGCGCCAGCCACATTTCCATGGATCTGCGGCTTAGCGGGCCCACTTATACGGTTTCCACAGCCTGCTCTTCGTCCAATCATGCCATCGGGCAGGCGTTCCGGCTGGTACGCGACGGAGACGCCGAAATGGCGGTTACCGGCGGAAGCGAAGCGCCGTTTACGATTGGACTACTGAAAGCGTGGGAGGCCATGCGGGTGATCGCGCCCGATACCTGCCGGCCGTTCAGCAAAGACCGCCGCGGCATGGTGCTAGGCGAAGGGGGGGCGATGATGATCCTTGAGCCCCTGGATGTCGCGCGGGCGCGGGGAGCGAGAGTCTATGCTGAAATTTGCGGGTCGGGCATGACCTCGGATGCGCATCATTTGACGCAGCCTACCGTCGATGGACCGGCGCGTGCCATGCGCGCCGCTTTGCGGGAGGCCGGATTACAGCCCGAACAAATCGGTTATATCAACGCGCATGGAACCGGAACGCCCGGGAACGATCCGACCGAAACGCGCGCCATCCACGAAGTTTTCAGAACGCACGCGAACAAGCTGGCGGTGAGTTCGACGAAGTCGCTGCACGGGCACGCCCTGGGTGCCGCCGGGGCGCTCGAAGCGATTGCTACGGTTCTCGCGCTGCATCACGGCATTCTTCCGCCGACCGCAAATTACAACGAGCGCGATCCGGAATGCGACCTGGACTACATCCCGAACGAGCCACGCGCGGCGCGTGTCGAGGCGGCGCTCTCGAATTCCTTCGCGTTTGGCGGGCTAAACGCCGTCGTGGCTTTCCGCGCCATCCATTCCTGATGCGTTCTTCTAGAGAACACCCACTGCGCGGCTTAATTAAAAAAGATGGCGCCCCCGGGGGAGGCAGCGCCGCGAAGTGCGGGGAGGAGCGCGGCGCTACAGCAGGAAATGGAACAGATAGGGGAGAATGAGGCCGGGATTCCACGGCTGAGGGTTGTACTCCCAGCTACGGGTCAATTCGTCGGCCAGCGAGAAACACATCATAATGCCCAGCCAGAAAAACGCGCCGACGATAACGATGCTCGTGAGGCCGGGGTTGTATTTGACGTGCATGAAGAAGAGCACCACCAGCAGCATCTTGGTTACGGCGATCAGCAGCGCCGCAAACGTATTCCAGCGCCCCAGGTCCACATAAGCCACGGCCGTGGTCAGCCCCGTGCCAAACAGCAAGGCAACAAATACACCCACATAGACGCTTACCGGCACCACATGCTCGGTATGCTCGGTCGCAGGATCCGACATCAGTGTCCCCCCACGCTATAACGTCCGCCGATCAGATACAGCAGCGGAAACAGGAAAATCCAGACGATATCAACGAAGTGCCAGTACAGGCCGCTGATCTCAAGAGGCACGTAGTATTGCGAGGAAAATCGGTCGCGCGCAGCCATCACCACCAGCACCGCAAGAATCCCCAACCCGACGACCATGTGCAGCGCGTGCAAGCCCGTCATGAAGAAATAGAAGCACATGAACATCTGCACGCCGGCAGCGTACGGGCCGTTGTAGGTCCGAATGAAGGCCGGGAACAATGCCTTCCATGTAGTCGTGGCGCCACTCGAACCACAATTTGACGCCGATGAAGGCCGCGCCGAGAATCATGGTCAGAATCAGATAGAAGATCGCCGTGGACTTGCTTTTACCTGTTTGCGCAGAGCGAATGGCCATGGCCATGGTCAAGCTGCTGCAGATCAGAACGGCGGTATTGGTGGCTCCGAATTTCACCTCGAGCAAGTGGCTGCCGGTTTCAAAGGCAGCCAAATGGAGAGCACGGTAGATGGTGTAGGCCGTGAACATCCCCCCGAAGAACAGAATTTCGGTGGCCAGGAAAATCCACATGCCGAGCCTTCCGGCGTCGCGCTGCTGGCCGAGCTCCTCGAATTGATGGGCGAACCCGGTCGGGTTGGGATGCTGCAGAGCCGTTTCACTCACCGGCAACTCCCAGTTCCGTCGTGGGGTAGTTGTAGGCTTCTTCAGTCACAATCGGAGTGCGCTCGAAGTTCTCCGTGGGAGGAGGAGAAGCGGTCTCCCATTCGAGTCCCTTGGCACCCCAAGGATTCGGGCCGGCCGGCGGACCGTAGTTCCACGACCAGTAGAAATAAATCAGCGGTATGACGTAGCCAATCGCCAGGATCGAAGCGCCGGCAGAGGACATCACGTTCAGCACCTGGAACTCGGCAGGATAAACTCCGTAGCGGCGCGGCATGCCGAGATAACCGAGCATAAATTGCGGGAAGAAGGTCAAATTGAAGCCCACGAAAATAATCAGAGCCGCAAAACGCGCCCACAGATCCGGATACAGGCGGCCGGTAATTTTGGGCCACCAGTAGTGCAGGCCTCCCAGATAGGCCATGACCGCGCCGCCCACCATCACGTAGTGGAAGTGCGCGACGATGAAATAGGTTCCGTTCAAGTGAACATCGGTCGCCAGCGAGGCCAGAAACAATCCGGTAAGACCGCCCATGGTGAACAGGCCGATGAAACCGAGCGCGTAGAGCATGGGCGCCTCGTAGGAGATGGAGCCCTTGTAGAGCGTGGCCGTCCAGTTGAAGACCTTTACTGCGGACGGGATGGCCACGACGAAGCTTAGAACCGAAAACACCAGCCCGGCATATACCGACTGGCCGGTGATGAACATGTGATGGCCCCACACAACGAAGCTGATGATGGCGATGCCCAAGCTCGAGAAGGCCACGAAGCTAGTATCCGAAGATCTTCTTCCGCGAAAAGGCAGTGACCAGTTCGCTGACCACTCCCATCCCCGGCAGAATCATGATGTACACGGCCGGATGCGAATAGAACCAGAACAGATGCTGGAAAAGAAGCGGGTCGCCGCCGATGGCCGGATCGAAAATTCCCACGTGCAGGAGCCGCTCGAGCGGCCAGCAGCAAAAGGGTAATCGCGATTACCGGAGTGCCCAAAACGAAGATCAGGCTGGTGGCGTACATCGCCCAGATGAACAGCGGCAGACGGAACCAGGTCATTCCCGGGGCGCGCATCTTGTGGATGGTGACGATGAAATTCAAACCGGTGAGAATCGAAGAAAACCCGGCAATGAAAATGCCCAACGCGGCGGCCACCACGTGGCTGTGCGAAAACGAACTGCTGAAAGGGCGGATAGAACGTCCAACCGGTATCAACGCCTCCGGCCATCACGGCATACAGCACGAAGCAGCACCCGGTAAGGAAGACGTACCAGCTCATCAGGTTGAGCCTCGGGAAAGCCACATCGCGCGCGCCGATCATCAGGGGAATGAGAAAATTGCCGAGCGTCGCCGGAATTGACGGCACCAGGAAGAAGAAAACCATGATGATGCCGTGGATCGAGAAAAGCTTGTTGTAGGTGTCGGGCTCCACCAGTGCGCCCTGGGGCTCGATCAGATTCAAGCGCATGAGAACGGCCGCGACACCGCCGATAACAAACATGAGCGTGATCGTTCCCAGGTAGAGCAAACCGATGCGTTTATGGTCGAGCGTGAGAAGCCAGGATTTCATCCCATATCGAGCGCTCAAATAATTGACGCGAGATTCGGCCGGAACCTCGTGCAGATCTACAGTGGCCGTACTCATTTTAGGTTCGCCCTTTCTTGCCCGCCGAGCGACTTCACATACGCAATCAGCTGCAGTATCTGTTCCTCGGTGAACTGACCTTTAAAGGTCGGCATGATCGGAGCAAATCCCGCCACGGGCACCGAGTTGGGCTCGATCAGCGCCTGGCGGATCAGGTTTTCGTCCACCATACGCATCTCGCCGCTCGCCAGCTTCTCGGGCTTGCCGAAGATTCCCACAAACGATGGGCCGCGCCCGCTGCCGTCGGGCACGTGGCAGTATCCGCAGGTGTAATGATTGAAAATGCGCTCACCCTGCTGGGCCATCGACTCGCTTCTCTCGCCGCCCGCGAGCCAGGCCGCATAGTCCTTCGCAGACATCACGTAAACCCAGCCTATCATCTCGCCGTGGTTGGTTCCGCAGAATTCCGTGCAGAACAGGTGATAGGTGCCTTCTTGGGTGGCCTCAAACCACATCGAGGTATAGCGGCCCGGCAGCACGTCCTTCTTCACTCGGAACGAGGGGACATAGAATCCGTGAATCACATCCTGCGAGGTCATGGTCAGCTTTACGGGAACGCCAACCGGGACGTGCAGCTCGTTGATTTCCCGCGGGCCTTCCGGATGCTGCAGGTGCCACATCCACTGCTTGCCAACCACAAAAATTTCGGTGGCATTGGAGGGCGGGTGATAGGCGCGAACGTAGAGAGTCGACGACCAGACGAAAATCCCCACGCAAATCAGCGAAGGGATAATCGTCCAGGCCAGCTCCAGCAGGAGCGAGGCGTGAACCTCAGGTGGCTTTTCATCCTGGGAGCGGCGGCGATACTTCACCATGAAGTAGAAAATGATGGAAAAAATCAGCACGGTGAAAAACAGCGTGATTCCGGTGAGCAGGTAGTACAACCCGTCGATACCTCCGGCAATCGACGAGGCTTCCGGCGGCTGCAGCTGTATCTCCGCCAGCCCTGACACCGCACTCCATCCGATTTGAGTGAGACCGGTCATCATCGTTCCGTCGAAATCCCTTTCAGGCTTCGCCTTGCGCCCGCGCCTGTGTCATGCCCTTCGCCCAGGCGAGCTGTCGTGCTCGCCCCGGAACAGAAAAAACAGAAAGATTCCGCCGATCAAAACCGTCGCCGCGCCGGCCAGCTGGATCACCCGCGAAATCAAAAGTCCGTACCGCCCGGTATGCGGATCGTAGTGGTAGCAAAATAAAAGGATCTGATCGACCGCCGAGCTGATTTTTCCCTGCGAGGCTTCCTCGAGCCCCAGCCGCAGATCGCGCTCGGGGTACTGCACGCCGTAGAAGTAGCGCGACAGGCGCCCCTCCGGCGTCAGCACCATGATCACGCTGGCATGCGCGAACTGCTTTGATTCCGAATCGTAGGCGTAGCGGAACCCGACCGCTTGGGCGAGCCGCTGGATCTGCGGCTGGTCGCCGGTTAGAAAATGCCAGCCTTCGGCCGCGCCCGGACGGCCGTACATGCCGGTGTACATCGCCTGCTTGGCTTCGGCGAGCACCGGGCGCTCGGTCGGATCGATGCTCACGGTAACGACGTTAAAGTCCTTGCCGAGGTCCATCGGGATCAGCTTCAACGAGCGATCCAGTCCGTTGAGCACCTGTGTGCAGAGCATCGGGCAGTTGTAATAGACCAGCGTGAGAATCACCGGTTTGCTTCCGAAATATTGCGCCAACTCGACCGTCCGCCCGTGCTCGTCGCGGAAGCTCAAATCCAGGGGAATCTCGTCGTTGAGCCTCTGGTCGATGCCCACATCTTTGAGCAGCTCAGGCCGCTGGCCCAGACTCTGGTCGGGATCGATCATCTGTCCGCTGGCACCGGCAGCCAGCAGCAGCACCGCCAGGGCAAAACAGAGCCCCAGAGGACCCTTTTCTGCCTGCCGAAGCGCCCGGGTTGGATGACCATGGCCATTGCCTTGGTTTTACTTTTCCTCCGCCTTTTCTTGCGGCTCTCGGCTACCTTGCGGCGCAAGATAGGCGCAGGGCCCCTGCAAATCGTCGCCACCGGCAACCATCGGCGGCGCCACGGTAACGGCGGCGGCTCCGGTCGGCGGAGTGGCGCGGATAGGCAAACCGTTCTTGAGTACCAGATCCATGGCCTGGTCAATCGGGATGTGCACGACCCGCAGGCGCTGATCCACCCAGCCATAGGTGTTGAGTTCCCGCTCCTGCACCTCGCAATAGTCCTTTAATTCCTGTCGCGGCGCGGCCTGGATTCGTGGGCTCGGCGGAAGCTCGCGAGGCCTCTCGAAAGCACCCGCAGGCACCCGTTCGGTCTCGGCACGCTGCATGTAATTGAACGTGCACCTCATCGAGACGAGCGTCACCAGGATCACTACCGCCATCCAGAACCCGAATTTGAGCAGGTCTGGAATATTCGCGTCGCGTTTTTCATAGCCCGCCCCGGGGCCCGGACCGCCCGGCGCGGACCGGTGGCTAGTCTCCATGCTCATGCAGGAGCACTCCTTCAAATCTCGGGTCATGCAACGGGAGCAGCGGCAGCCTTTTCAGCTCCCAGGCAAAGGCGGCAACCCACACACCGCCGATTCCCAGCACCGCGAAAATGTCGGTGAAGTGCAGATGCGGCGAGGTCTTATCCCACGAGGGAACCACGATCCAGTAGACATCGACGACTGTCAGCACCACGATCCAGGCGGCCACAAACGAAAGCGCTCGCAGGCGCCGCTTGACGCCGCGCTGCAACAACAGCAGGAAGGGAACAAAGAAGTGAAACACCACCAGCGCGACTCCGATGGGAGCCCAGCCGCCGAAGGCCCGCTGCACATACCAGGGAATTTCCTCTTTCAAATTGCCGGCCCAAGTGATGATCAACTGGTCGAATGACAGATAGGCCCACAGCATGACGAAGGCGAGCAGAATATTCCCGAGATCGTTGTAATGATTGGGGAGCACGGAATCCTTCACCGGAGGATATTCTGAAAGCATGCGCAGCACGAACAGCGTAAAGGAAAAGGCCGCGAGCGCGCTGATGACCACAAAAAGCAGCCCATAGATGGTCGAATACCAGTGCGGCTCAAGCGACATGACCCAGTCGATCGCGGCGCCGCTGACCACAAAAGCCCAGACCACCACGGCCGGCGCGCTCAAGGCGCTCATGCGGTCGGCCAGCTCGGGATTCCCGGTGGCGTCCTGCTCGCGCGACCATTTGTTGAGCAATCCCACGATCAACAGCCACAGCGCGAAGTAGATAAAGTAGCGCACCACGAAGCCCGTGGGGTTGAGCCACCAGCGCTTGTCGAGAAGCACAGGGTCGGCCTGCACGACCGCGGCATTGGCCCAGAGGTAGAGCTTCGACATGCCGAACAACACCGGAATAAACAGAATGGCCATCAATCGGATCGTGCGTGTGCCGGCCTCCAGAATCCGGCGGATCGGCAGGCCCCAGCGGCCGCCGGTCAAGTGGTGCAGCATCAGGACGCCCATGCAGCCCAGCGGAATGGAATTCCAGTAAATGAAGGCGAACAGGTAGGAGCGGAAGAACTGCTGGCTGTCGCGCAGGCCCAGCACCGCAGCCGCGACGATGCCGATCACGCCGCAAACGAGCGCGTTCCTTTGCAGGCGATCCAGCGTCGGCCGAACGGTATCCGATACGACTCATTGCGGTTGAGGCAGCTCCGCGGGAGGCTGAGTATCGCCCTGCCCGTTACCTTGCTGCAGCAGCTTCTGGCGCTCGGCGGCCGGAACATCGCTCAAATGGGCGTTGCGACTGGCCTGCAGCACGCGGATGTAGGCCACAATCCGCCAGCGATCGGCGGGATCGAGCCGGTCGGCATAGCTGTACATCGCTCCCAGGCCATTGGTGATCACGCCGAAGAAATGTCCGGCGGGAGCCTCGCGCAGCCGCTGAATATGATAGGAAGCGGGAAGAGGAAAGCCGCGCCGCACGATGAAACCGTAGGAATTTCCGAGATAGTCGTGGCACGGAACGCAATAGATGTTGTAGCGCTCCTGGCCGCGCTCGAGATCGGCGCGCGTGATGGGGAAGGGAAACTCGTCGGCTTCTACGCCATTTTCCTTGCCGGTATAGAACAGCTCATCCAGCCGCAGCTGCCCGCGCGCTACCGTTCCCGCCACCGGCTGGCGCTCGGAGCGCCCGTCGGCGAAGAAATCGGTCGGCTCATAGGGTAGGTATTTGGGCTGGATGTGCATGTCCAGCCGGCAGCCTGCCAGCACCAGCACCACGGCCGCAAGCCACGCCACGCGACGCCCATGCAGCCAGGAGCCCGGTGCGACTGATTTCGATCGGAGGTCAGGATTCAACTTCAAAAACTCCCTGGGGTTTCAAATCTTGCAAAAACGCCTTGGTCTGCGCTAAATCGAATTTCGCGTCCCGTGCCTTGATGCAAAGAAAGAAGCGGTCGGTCGAGGCCAGCGCGAACCGTGGAACGTTAAAGACCGGATGATAGGGCCTCGGCAAACCGTTCATGATGATCATTCCGAATACCGCCGCCAAGGCGGCGCCGAGAATGGTCAATTCATAGGTAATCGGAATCCACGCCGGCCAGCTGTTCAGCGGCTTGCCGCCGACGTTCAGCGGGAAGCTGATCACGTTGGCATACCAGCACATGAAAAATCCGCTGCAGCCACCGCAGAAACCCACCGCCGAAGACGACCATCGGCAGGCTGGTCCACTCAAAGCCCACGGCCTCGGCCAGGCCTTCGACCGGCATGGGCGAGTAGGCGTCAACCTTCTGGTAGCCCGCCGCGTGCGTTCGCAGCGCCGCCTGCAGCACTTGTTCGGGCGTCTCGAATTCAGCAAGCAATCCGTAAAGAGGCTGTTTCACCATGGGACCTTACCCGCGAATCTCCGGATTGGGGTTCCTCACCCGCGCGAGATAGGTCGTGCGCGGGCGGGTGTTCAAATCCGTCAGCAAACCGTAATTGCGCGTCTGCGCCTTCAACTGGGAGACGCGGCTATGGGGATCGTTGATGTTGCCAAAAACAATGGCCTCGGCGGGGCAAGCCTGCTGGCAAGCGGTGAGGATCTCGCCGTCGACAATGGTGCGGTTCCCCTCGACCTCGGAGCGGATTTTCGCCGCATTGATGCGCTGCACGCAGTAGGTGCACTTCTCCATGACCCCGCGGCTGCGCACCGTGACGTTCGGATTGCGCAGGCCGAAAAGGCTGGGCGTGTCGTAATCGGCATACAGATAAAAGTTGAACCGACGCACCTTGTAGGGGCAGTTGTTGGAGCAATAGCGCGTGCCAACGCAGCGATTGTAGGTCATGTCGTTCAGGCCTTCGGGGCTGTGCGTCGTAGCGCCCACCGGGCAGACGTATTCGCAAGGAGCGTTTTCGCACTGCATGCAGGGCAGCGGCTCGTAATAGACTTCCGGGTTATCGAGATTGCCGCGGAAGTAGGTATCGATGCGAATCCAGTGCATCGAACGGCCCCGCGCCACCTGATCCTTCCCGACCACGGAAATGTTATTTTCCGACTGGCAGGCCACCACGCAGGCATTGCAGCCCACGCAGCGGTTCAAGTCAATCGACATGCCCCAGGCGTAGCCGTCGTAGTTGAAGCGCGGATAGAGCGACGAGCCTTGATAGTCGACCTGGTTTGACTCGTTCTGCGCGAAGGCGGGATTCTTCTTGAAGTCCTCAAGCGTGCCGATCTGCACCAGGTCGCGCCGGAAGGCGGTCTCGCTTGCGAAATCGGTGGGATGCCCTTCGAAATCGATGCTGTATTGGTGCTGTACCGAGGCGAAGGCGAAGGTTTGGCCGGTCTTGGTCATCTGCAAACCGGAAGCCACCCAAGCAGCGGCGGCGGTGCGCAGAAGATTGGCGTTGAATCCAGGGCCGGTGCCAATTTTCCCGCCCTGCGAGCGGCCATAGCCAAGGTGCACGGTCACCGAATTATCGGCGGCCCCAGGCACGATAAAGATGCCCGCCTTGGCTTGGCGACCCGCCACTTGCAGCGACACATAGTCGCCCGAAGTGAGGCCCATCTGCTGAGCGGTGGCCGCGCTGATGATGGCCGCGTTGTCCCAGGTCAGTCGCGTGATGGGCTTGGGGGCTTCCTGCAGCCATGCGTTGTTGGCGTATTCGCCGTCGCCGATGGTGGGGTCCGGGCGGAACACGATTTCCAGGCCGCTGGCCACTTCCTGCGCGGCCGGCGCTTGCTGAACGAAATCCGAACGCAGCGTAACCGCAGCTGCGGGCAGCGCCGTTCCGGCCATCACCCCATCGTGAAGAGAGGTTTCCCAGCAGCGCTTCAAAAGCCTGGCCCTTCTCCGGGCGCTGGCTCTGCCAGTAATCGCGCACGGTGTCGTGCGCCGATTTCGGGGCGTCGTCGGTGAGCCAGGCGATGATCTCGTGCGCAGAGTGCCCTTCATAGAGCGGCGCGATCAGAGGCTGGGTGACGCTGACGGTGCCGTCGTAGGCGCGTCCGTCGGTCCAGGACTCCAGGTAATGAACAGCTGGCGCCTGCCAATGGCAGACCCGGCCGGTTTCATCACTCAACTGGCCCGAGTAAACGCGCGTTTTTGCCTTCTGGATGGCGGAGGCAAAATTTAGATCCGCGGGCGCGCTGTAAACGGGGTTGACGCCGAGAATCACCAGAAACTCGACCTTGCCGGCATCGAGGTCACTCACCAGGTCGCGCAGCGAATCCATTTGGTTGACAGGATTCGCTTCGATCGATTCGCTGTACACAACGGTCTTGCCCAGGTTGCCAAGCGCCGCGTTCATGGCATGCGCCAAGGCATGCACGAAGGGCGGCTGATACTCGCCGGCAATAACAATTGAGGTTCCGCGGTGCTGCGAGAGATCGCGTCCCACAGCAGCCGCCCAATCGGCGGGAATCTTCGAATTGCCTGAGGCCCCGCCCGGAATCGAAACTCCGACCGCCGCCGCGAGCTGCCGCGCCAAGCCTTCCACTTCGGTCGCGCGCAGCGGAAGCCGATGGTCGGCCATCGCTCCGGTGCTCGTCGGCATCGGCTCGACGACATACAAGCGGTTTAGATTCGAGGAAGCCCCGGCCGCAAGATCACGCCGTTTTGAAAAGTCGCGCGTGTAGCGCGTGTGTCCGCTTCCAGTGGTCAGAAAATCCGCGTCGAGCGAAACGACCACGTCCGCGAGCTCGAAGTGATAGACCGGGTTCATCGGCTTGCCGAAAGCCATGCGCGTGCCTTCGCGCACCGAATCGCCGCCCGACGGCTCATATTGGTGCCACTTCGCCTCGGGAAATTGCGCGAGCAGTTTCTTGAGCTGCGCGCCGAGCGTGGGCGAAGTAACCGTGCCGGTGAGGATGCGCAACCCGGCGCCCTTCGAGCCGAAATTCACGCGCGCATTGCTCATGGCATTCGCGAAGTCGCTGCGGCTGCTGAGTGTTCCTTCATACAAGACGGTGCGTAGCCGGTCCGGATCATACAAGTTCAGGATGGAGGCCTGGGCAAAAACGTCGGTGCCGCCCTGGCTGCCGGGATGCTCGGAGTTGCCTTCAATCTTCGTGGGCCGGCCCATGTGGCTCTCGACCAGCAGGCCCAGCGCGACTCCGGCTTGATGCAGGGAGGTCGCATAAAAAAGCGCTCGGCCCGGAATAATTTCTTCGGGCGGCCGCACGTAGGGCACGATTTTTTCCGTGGGAAGTTTGGTGCAGGCGCCCAAGCCAGCCATGGCCGCCGAGGCAGCCATCAACTTCATTACGTCGCGGCGGTTGATCCCGTCGCCCCGGTCGGCATTCGCCGGGAATTCGTTATGCAGGAAATCGCGGTATTGCGGGGTGTCCGACAATTCTTCCAAGCTCTGCCAGGGGCGCTGGCCGCCGGCACCTTCGAGCTTGGCACGCGCCGCAACGAGGTCGATCGAATTCTCGTGGTGTGGAGTCTGGGCTCATTATCTCGCTTTCACCGGTGACAGGTGGAACAGTGCTGCAAACTCTGAATCTTGTATTCCCGTACGAGCTGGCGGCCCAATTCGAGCTGCTTTGCACCGGAAGGCGGCTGATAAAACGGATTGAAAACCTGCGACCTGGGTCGCACGTATTTCTCCGGCTGCCGGTGGCATTCCAGGCACCACGACATGTACAGCGTGCCGGCGCGAAAGGTCAAAGCCATGTCCGCAATCGGTCCGTGGCAGGTCGTGCAGCCGACACCTTTGGCCACGTGAATACTGTGGTCAAAATACACAAAATCCGGCAGCGCGTTCACGCGCGTCCAGGCCAGCGACTGGTCGGTACGATAGCTTGCGCGCACCGGCTCGAGCATTTCAGAGTTGGTCCAAATCTGCGAATGGCAGGTCATGCAGGTCTGCGTCGGCGGCAGGCCCGCGAAGGAGGACTTCTCGACCGAGGTATGACAGTAACGGCAGTCGATTCCGAGCTCGCCCGCGTGGTGGCGATGGCTGAACGGGACCGGCTGCTGCCGCGTCAAGTCCTGCTCGGTGTACCACGGCGACAGGGTGATTTCCCATAGCGCGACGCTCAGCAATCCGAGGAGCACCACGGCGCCGATGATGCTGGCCCGTGACAGATAGTTCGCGCTGCGATGAAAAATTTGTGGCATCGATTCTTTTGAATTCTCGCTCTACGCGTGTGTCTTTTCTTCTTCCACCTGATGCACCAGCGTCCGCATTTCGGTCATGGAAATCATGGGCAGGAAGCGAATGAAAAGGTAAAAGAGCACAAAGAACAATCCGAAGGACCCGGCAAGCGTCGCCCAGTCCCAACGGGTGGGGTAGTACATGTCCCACTTGCCGGGAATGAAGTCGCGATGAAGGCTGATCGCGATAATCACAAAGCGCTCCAGCCACATTCCGATGTTGATCACCAGCGCGATCACAAACAGCGCGGCAGCGCTGCGGCGAATCTTCCGCGACCACAGCGCCTGGGGGATAATCAGGTTGCAGGTGATGAGGCCCCAGTAGACCACCTTGTATGGCCCGGTCATGCGGTTCATCAACATGAATTTCTCGTACTGGCTGCCGCTGTAGAAAGCCATAAAGGCTTCTATCAGGTAGCTGTAGGCCACGATCATCCCGGTCGCCAGCATGACCTTGGCCATAATGTCGAGGTGCCGAACGGTGATCATGTCTTCAATACGGTAGTACTTCCGCAGCGGAATCGCCAACGTCAGCACCATCGCAAATCCCGAATAAATCGCGCCGGCCACGAAGTAAGGCGGGAAAATCGTGCTGTGCCAGCCGGGAACGATGGCGATTGTGAAATCAAAGCTCACTACCGTGTGCACCGAAACAACTAGCGGTGTAGCAATACCTGCGAGGAGCAAGGAAGCAAACTCATACCGCGACCAGTGAACCGCCGAGCCACGCCAGCCCATGGCCAGCGCGCCGTAGATCACCTGCGAAACTCGGCTCTTGGCCCTGTCCCGAAGCGTCGCCAGATCCGGAATCAGACCGACGAACCAGAACAGCAACGACACGGTAAAATAAGTAGATACGGCGAAAACGTCCCAAACCAGCGGGCTGCGAAACTGCGGCCACAGCCACATGGGATTGGGATAGGGCATCATGTAGTAGAAAAGCCACGGACGTCCCATGTGCAGCAGCGGGAACATTCCAGCGCACATGACCGCAAAAATTGTCATCGCCTCGGCGAACCGGTTGATGGAGGTGCGCCAGCGCTGATGCATCAAAAGAAGGAAGGCTGAAATGAGGGTGCCGGCGTGCCCGATTCCGATCCACCAAACGAAGTTCGTGATCGCGAAAGCCCAGGCAACCGGGACGTTAATTCCCCAGATCCCGACGCCGTAGGCGAACAGGTAGGTCATGACGACGTTCAGCAGAAGGAAGAGCGCCACGGCGATCGTAAAGCCGCCGAGCCAACCCTTGGTAATGCCAGGCGTCAGGACAATCGAACTAATCTTGTCGGTGACGCTTCCGAGCGTGTGCCCGGGACCAAGGATCGGCTCCGCAACTACTATATTTTTGTGAGAACCTTCAGGATCCACTCGATATCCCCAGCACGATTGGTACCTGTGAGCCGCCTGCAAAGCAGACTCGGAACCGATCCCGCACTCCAGGAAGCGGCAGTTCCGATACCCAACACGAGATCGCTACATCGACGATTGCCGCAACTACGTTTGCAATTACTCCCCTGCGCGCTCGCTTGCTCCTACTGTGAGTGCGCGCGGCTATTTAGGACGGGATAGAATAAAACCGGAACAGCAGATACGCAAGTTTAAATCAAAACATTTTTGTAAACGATTCAAGGCCAGCGGCTTTGTGGGAATGTCTGCTGGGAACGCGCCTGCGCAAAGAGCAGGCGCGTTCTAGTGACCATCGCGACAAAACCATCGTTAACTTGGGGAAGCATTGCACCTCTTTACCCGACCTGCCGTGCAAACGGGCGCGTCTCATCACAAATCGCCCGCAACGTTGCTGCCAAATCCGCCGTACCGCGCGGTAGACAGAACTTATTTCGCCGACTCCTGTTGTAGCAGTTTAGGACAACCCTCGTTCTCAGCGCTGCCGTCAACCGGCGTCCCGCTTGATAAAATTAACCATGCGCCTGGTCACTCCGCTCGGCTTGGTTTTTCTCCTGGCGGCTAGCTGCGCCGCAGGCGACACGATTGTGCTGAAAAACGGACGCCGCATCGTCGCCGAAGCCGTGACCGAAGACGGCGACCATGTGGTCTACCAGACCCCCGCCGGCGAGACGTCGCTTCCCAAGTCCATCGTCGAGCGAGTCGAGCGCGATAATTCTACCTATTCATCGGCGTCGCGCGCCTCCTCGGAGTCGCCGGTCTCGGCGCCGCCGATCGAACCGCTGCCGGGCTTTGAAGATGTCGCCCGGCTGGCCGTGCACGACAACGCGATCGATTTCGCCTATATCGCGCAGCTAGACTCCGAGGCACGATCAGGCGCCGCAATCCCGGTGCAAAAAGTGGCCGCGGCGCATCACACCGCCGCGCAATTTCTGATCGCCAAGGGCGATACCGACGATGCCATCAGTCAATACCGCCAGGCTCTGATCTTCGGTCCCGATAACCTCGGCCTGCTGCTCAATCTTGCCGTTCTCTACTTGAAGCAGAGCCAGTTCACATCCGCACTCGATCCGCTCGAGCATGCGCGGCGCTTCACGCCCGATTCGGCACCGGCCGCCGCGGCCGTGGCAAAACTAATGGGCTGGGCGTACTACGGTGCCAATAAAATGGACTTGGCGGTGCAGGAATGGAAGCGTGCCGACCGCTTGCATCCTGATCCGGAAGTCGAGCAGGCGCTGCAAAAAGCCGAAAGGGACAAATCCGAGGAAGAAAGCTACCGGGAAGGCGAGACCGCGCATTTCTCGCTCAAATACTCCGGCGGAGCGCAGCCGGATCTGGCGCGCGGCATCCTGCGCGCGCTCGAGGGCGATTTCCAGGACCTCGAATCGCAATTCGACTACACGCCCCCGGAATCGATTGGCGTGATCCTTTATACGGGACAAGCTTTCTCCGACATTACCCGGGCGCCGAACTGGGTCGGAGCGCTCAACGACGGGCGCATCCGCATTCCGGTGCAGGGCCTCAGCAGCGTAACGCCCGAACTCGCTCGCGTGCTCAAGCACGAGCTGACGCACAGCTTCGTCGGGCAGAAGTCGCACGGACGCGCTCCGGCCTGGCTGCAGGAAGGTATCGCGCAGTGGATGGAGGGGCGCAGGAGCAGCAGTGCCGCCGGGCCGTTGCTTGACGCCGCGGCGCAGTCCGCCATGCCGTCGCTTTCCTCGATGGAGGGATCGTGGATGGGGCTTTCAGGAGGCTCGGCCGCCTTCGCCTACGCCTGGTCGCTCGCGGTGGTCGAATCGATCATTCAATCCGGCGGCATGACCGACATCGGCCGCCTGCTCGACCGCATCGCGACTTCTTCATCGACCGAAGCGGCGCTGCGCGAAATTCTGCGTCTTGATTACGCAGAACTCCAGCAGCAAACCCTCGATTATCTTCGCCACGCATACCTGCGCTGAGTGGGCCGCGACTCTTGACGGGAACAGCGTCGTCCCTAGATTCTTCGATGCCTTTGAAAATCATCCCACCCAATTAAAGACTCGCCAGCAGGCCGGCCAGCAGTGCGGCGCGCTCGGGCAGCTTGCGGATGATGACGTGCTCGCGCGGGGTGTGCGCGCCGTCACCGACCGCGCCTAAACCATCGAGAGTGGGTACGCCGAGCGCGCCGGTAAAATTCCCGTCCGAACCTCCGCCGGTTGAAGCTTCTCCCAGATCAATTCCTAGCCCGGCCGCAAGCGTTTGCGCATGGCGGAACAACGCGGCCACCGCCGCGGTGCGCTCAAGCGGAGGCCGATTCACTCCGCCGCGCACTTTGACGCGCGCGCCTTTCAGAATTGGACCGAGGGCGCGCAATGTTCGCTCGATCCGGCCGGCATCGGCTTGGCGCACCAGGCGAATGTCGACTTGCGCGCGGGCGCTGTCGGGCACCACGTTGGAAACGGTGCCGCCGGCAACGACCGTGGCCTGCACGGTGAGGCCCCGCCGGGGATCATTCATTTTCATCAAGCGCTCGATTTGCAATGCCAGCTCGTGCACCGCGTTCACGCCGTCTTGCGGATTGATCCCGGCATGCGCGGCGCGCCCGGTGACGATCAGTTCGGCGCAACCCACTCCCTTGCGCGAGGTTTTGAGCCGCCCCTCAGCACCGAGCGATGGCTCAAGCACCAGCACCTCATCGCTGCGCCGCGCTTCGGCTTCGATCACTCGCCGCGAAGTTAGGCTGCCAATCTCTTCGTCCGACGTCCAAAGAAACACCATCTGCTTGCGCGGCCTTATGCTGGCGCGCTTGAGCGCGTCGACCGCGAAGAGGGCTAGCACGAGCCCGCCCTTCATGTCGAAGGCTCCCGGCCCCCACAGGCGCCCGCCCGACACCCGGAGCGGCATCCTCGCAAGCGTTCCCAAGGGGTAAACAGTATCCAGGTGCCCCAGCACGAGAACCTGCCCCGCCGGGCGCCCGTCTCCGGCCCACAGTTCGGCCCGGATGTGATTGCCGCGCTCCGGTTGCGGAAGGATGCGAACCGCTGCGCCCCGCCTCCGCCACTCCGCCGCGACCATCTCACCGAGCGCGTCTACCGGCGCCTTATCGTGGCTCGGCGACTCGCATTCCACAAATCGCCCCAGCAGCCGCACGATTTCTCGCTCGCGGCCCCTCAGGTCGCGCAGCATGCCCCGCGACGGGGCCGAACGAGCGTTCGCCTGCGAAATTTGCCCACGCCGTTTCACCTGGCGAGCCTATTGAGAATCTTTGGAATTTGCAAGGCGCCCCGGTCCGCAAGGTCCTCAACGATGCGCGCGGACTCTTCCCCAGCTGACCAAAACCGGAAGCAGGGCTTGTGCGTTTCCCAGGGCAGCGGCGGTGGCTCTCCAACGCAAATCCATGCCTTACAACCCACTTTGACCCCGGTCAAAGCGCTTCCGGCACGGCGTAATCTCTGCTAGCATGGAGGTTCAGAACATTGCAAATTTTGCATTGGGAGCAATTGTCGATGGCACTCGCATGCGAACTCTGCGGCAAGAAACCAAGCTACGGTAATACGATCAGCCATGCCCACAACGTCACCCGCCGCCGCTGGAACCCGAATTTGCGTCGCGTGAAGGCCGTCGTTGAAGGCGTACGAAAGCGTGTCCGCGTCTGCACTTCCTGTATCCGCTCCGGTTGTATAAAGAAGGCTGCCTGAAAAGCAGTCCAGGGGGAGCTCGGCGTTGAGGCCAAGGGTTCTTTTTCTCGCGGCGATCGCCTTCTGCGCCGTGGCCGGGTCCTGCAAGAACCAGGTTGCTCCTTCCCCCGACGTCTGGGCGGTAGTAAACGGCAAGCCGATCACTCGCGCGGATGTGGAAAGGGCCTACCGCTCCCGAGTGAACGCCGATGCACCTGATCCCTCGCAGGAAGAAGCACTTTCCCTGAAACTCAGCATCCTCGATGAGCTGGTCAACAGCGAAATCCTGCTCGAGCACGCTTCGCAGATGAATCTGGTCGCCACCGACGCCGAGGTCGAAGACAAATTCACCGAATCGAAAAGCCCCTACACCGAAGACGAATTTCAAAGGAAGCTGAAAGAGACCGGGCTTTCTGTCGATGATCTGAAGGGCGAAATTCGACGGCAGCTTTCGATCGAAAAGCTTCTCAATCGCGAAGTGGTGGCGAAGATTTCGATCACCGACAAGGACATCGCGGATTTCTACAATCAGAATCGCGCCCAGTTCAACATCGCCGAGCCGCAGTACCGCATCGCGCAAATCGTGGTCACTCCGCATCCTGATCCGTCGGTGCACAATCGCAAAAACGACAAGGCCACCACGGAAGCAGAAGCCGGGCAGAAGGCGGCAACGATTGAGAAGAAACTTACTGCCGGAGCGGATTTTTCGCAGCTGGCAATGGACTACTCCGAGGACAACAGTTCCTCGACGGGCGGCGATCTTGGATTCATTCCCGAATCCGCGCTCAACCAGTCCGACCCGGTGCTGAAGAAAACGGTGCTGGAGATGAAGCCCGGCGAGTCAACTCACCCCATCGCGGTGAAGGGCGGCGGGTATCGCATCCTCAAGCTGCTGGCGAAGGAATCCGCCGGGCAGCGGGAGCTGTCTGATCTGCAGGTGCAGCAAGGCATCCGCGACATGCTGCGCAACCGCAAGGAGCAATTGTTGCGCTCCGCCTATATGACCGAGCTGCGCAACGACGCGCATGTGACGAATTATATGGCCCGCCAGGTCCTTGAATCCGCCGGAAAACTTCCCCACTGAGATCGCAGCGCTAGGCGACGACCGCGAGCACCTCACCGGCGTTAACCGATTGGCCTTCCCCTACGAGAATGCGCTCGACTTGTCCCGACTTCGGCGATCGCACTTCGTTCTGCATCTTCATCGCTTCGACAACCACCAGTCCCTGACCTGCTTCGATCGTTTCGCCCGCTTTGGCCAGAACACGCACGACTTTTCCAGGCATGGGCGCCACAACTTGCTGCCGGCCCTGGAATGCGGATCCTCCTCCGCGCTTGCCTGGCCATGACCGGGGATCCTGAATCTTGACCGAATATTCCTGCTGGGCGACCTGAATGCTGAGCCTGCCTGGCTCCGGCGCGACTCGCGCTTCGAGGGATTGGCCGTCAATCAGTATCGAATACATGCCGGGCGCAATCTCGATGGCATCGGCATCAAGGGCGGTGCCATCAATCGAGCATGTCATCCGGCCGTTCGCGCGCGCGAGCTCAACCGTTCTGGTTTGGCCCCCCAGCTCGACCCTGAGTTTCATGCGGCGTTCCTGGCGCGCGCCCTTTGGCTGGCTGCGTTCATCGGCGCGGTTCCCGATCCACCTGCTGGTAGCGACCCTCGATCTTCCATCGCGCCTGGGACGGCCCCGGGGCGGCAGCGTCTTGGGCGCCGCGGGGCGCCGCCTGCCAAAGCGCCGCCGCGAGAATCGCTGCGTTCTCGGCGTTTTTTGTCAGCACTGGCTCGAGGCTGGACTTTTGCTGGCGCGACGACAGCAGGAAATCATCGAGCCATCGGGTGTAAATATCGGCTTTCTCGAAATCAGGCGACGCAAGAATGCGCCGGAAAAGGGTCAGGTTCGTCTGGATACCGCTCACATAATATTCCGTGAGCGCTCGCTGCAGCCGCCTGATTGCCTCGGTGCGGTCGCTGCCCCAGGCAATTAACTTCCCGAGCAGAGGATCGTAGTCGTTCGGCACCGTCCAGCCAACATACACGCCATCGTCGATGCGGATTCCGGGCCCGGCCGGCAAGCGGCGATCAAGAATCTTGCCCGGTGAGGGGAAAAAACTGTTGTCCGGATCCTCGGCATAGATGCGGCACTCGATGGCATGGCCGCGCAAGGCAACATCTTGCTGCGCAAAGGGCAACTGCTCTCCTGCGGCAATGCGGATTTGCAGCTTCACGAGATCAAGCGAAGTAACCGCTTCGGTGACTGGATGCTCCACCTGCAAGCGCGTGTTCATCTCCAGAAAATAAAATTGCCGGTCTTCATCGACCAGAAATTCGACCGTACCCGCGTTCGTGTATCCTCCGGCGCGCGCGAGTTTCACGGCTGCCTCTCCCATGGCGCGCCGCAGATCCGGCGTCATCACCGGCGACGGAGCCTCCTCGATCACCTTTTGATATCGCCGCTGCACCGAACACTCGCGCTCCCCGAGATACACGCTGTTCCCGTGGTGATCGCCCAAAACCTGAATCTCGATATGCCGCGGACGCGCCAGATATTTTTCCAGGTAGAGCCGGCTGTCGCCAAAAGCGTTTTCCGCCTCCGAGGCGGCGTCGCGCCAGGCCGCCGCAAGTTGGTCTTCGCGTTCGATGAGCCGCATGCCTTTGCCACCGCCGCCGGCAACCGCCTTGAGCACGACGGGGAATCCGGTTTCGCGGGCCGTGGCCACCGCAACATCCGCAGTGGCAATCGGGTCGAGCGTGCCCGGAACCGTCGGGACGCCCTGCTTGCGAGCCAGGCGGCGCGCGCCGGTTTTTGACCCCAACCGCTCCATCGCTTCGGGCGACGGCCCAATAAATATCAATCCCGCAGACGCGCAGGCACGCGCAAAATTGGGATTCTCAGCAAGAAACCCGTACCCCGGATGGATGGCCTCGCACCCAGCGGCGGCGGCGGCCCGCAGCACGTTCACGATCGAGAGATAGCTCTCGCGCGAAGGTGCCGGGCCAATACGGTAAGCCTCGTCGGCAAGCCTCACATGCAGCGAAGCGCGGTCGGCGTCGCTGTAAACCGCGGCC
Source organism: uncultured Acidobacteriota bacterium (assembly GCA_963718485.1). GTDB lineage: Bacteria > Acidobacteriota > Terriglobia > Acidiferrales > UBA7541 > Palsa-295. Next base: position 121,771 of record CAVQZU010000069.1, on the reverse strand, counting down.
GAGCGAACACCGAGTTCGCGGCAGGCGCGCAGGATGCGCACGGCGATTTCGCCGCGATTGGCAATGAGTATTTTCTTGAACATCGCTGGGGTATGGATTTCGTGGCGCCGGCAAGTGTCCCGGCCCGCATGGGCAATATAGCAGAACTCTATCGGTCGAGGATTCTAACCTCGGTGGGTTGGCAAGATTGGGCGAGCCCGGCTATGATTGCGGCGCGCGTTGAATTGGGAGCGCAATGAGTTCAACCGAACAGGACCAATGGAAGCGCGTCGCCGCAGAAGCGGCGGCGAAGCTGGTTGAAGACGGGATGGTGGTGGGTCTGGGAACGGGCTCGACCGCGGCGCTTTTCGTGGAGGCCCTGGCGCGGCGCGTTGCGCAACAAGGTTTGCGCGTTTCGGGCATTCCCACCTCCGATGCAACCAGCGAGCTGGCGCGCCAGCTGCATGTTCCGCTGACTACCTTCGCCGAACATGCCCAGATTGATTTGACCGTCGACGGGGCAGACCAGGTGGAAATAGGCACCCTGTTCCTGATCAAAGGGCTGGGAGGCGCGCTGCTGCGCGAGAAGATTGTGGCGGCGGCCAGCAAGCGAATGATCGTTGTGGCGGATGAGACAAAAATTCGGGAGCGACTGGGATTGCTGTGTTCGGTGCCGGTCGAAGTGGTGCAATTCGGGTGGCAAGCGACGGAAAACAAGCTGCGGCAAATCGGCGCGAAGACCTTGCTGCGATTGAACTCCGAGCAGAAACCGTATACGACCGATTCCGGGAACTACATCATCGACTGCGCGTTTGGCGCCATGGAAAAACCGAAGGAAATCGCACACCACTTGGACCATGTGACCGGATTGGTCGAGCACGGATTGTTTCTGGGGTTTGCGTCGATGGTGCTCGTTGCAGGGCGCGACGGGCTGAGAACCCTGGAGCGTCAGACGGTGAGTTAGCTCCGCTCAGCAAGACGATTTCCTTCTACCGCGTAGTGCAGACGATTCCCGTCGCGGCCCAGCCGAGCGGCAAGACGCCGATGTTACAGACCTGAGAGTTTCCCGCAACACCCAGAGCCCCGAACCCAGTTTTCAGAGAGCATGGCTTCCGCGGCCGCTAATTTTTTGTGCCGTAGGCTCGGGGGTAGACGGCGTCGAGCGCCGCCCACAGCGCTTTGAGGCTGCGCTCGGCTGCGCAGAGCACGCCGAAGGAATCGGCGCTCTTCTCGCTGGCGAGCCAATTGCGCCAGGCGGCGCGATGGCGCTGGTCGGCTTCCTCGTGGACGGCAAAGTATTCCAGGGCGCGAGAATCGGTGATGCCGTAGTAGCGCTTGAGCCCGGCAATTTTCTGCGTGGCTATTTCGGGGACCTGGGCTTCGTAGGCGTAGAAGGCGGCGACGGCTTGCGCCTCCGAGCTCTGCGATGAAACTTCATCGTAGGCGTCGAGCAGGGCGGCGATTCCAGGCAGCGCACGGGAGCTATCCAGCGCAGCGTCGGTGACGCCGAGCGCGTGCGCGAACTGGCGCCAGAGAACCGCATGCGGCGCTGCGGGATCAAGTTCCTCGGCCAGGTTCTCCTCGACCAGCCCGGCAAGGCTGCGGCCGGCGCGCGCTGAAAGCGCCTTCAGGTTTTCCGGAAACGAACGCACGTGATGGTAATACTGCTCGGCGTAGAGTTGCAGCGATTCCTTGGGCAAACATCCTTCGGCCCAAGCGCGGTAAAAAGGATGTTTTAGCAAATGATGCTGTTCGATCAGGCCATCGAGCATTTCCAGAATCGTTTTGCTTCTGACAGAGTTCTTCCCCATGCGGATTGCCACCATTCCCCGGATTTATGATTGTTGGTTGCCAAACAAACCGGGGAATCCTAATCGAAAAGCCGTCAGAATTCCAGTGCCGGTATACGTTTTACACTTTTTTTGTTCCATATACGGGCGGCCCCGGCCGAGCGTCATAGCGGGATGTTCCCGTGCTTCTTCCGCGGATTGGTATCGCGTTTGTTTTCAAGCGAACGGAGGGCGGTGATGAGCCTGGCGCGAGTTTGCGACGGCTCGATGACCGCGTCCACATAGCCGCGCTCGGCGGCCAGGTAGGGATTGGCGAAGCGCTCGCGAAACTCGTCGATTTTTTCGCCGCGCAGCCGTTCGCGCTCGGATTCAGGGGCCTGCTCGATTTCGCGCTTGTAAACGATGTTGACGGCGCCTTCGGGGCCCATCACCGCGATTTCCGCGGTGGGCCAAGCGTAATTGATGTCGGTGCGGATGTGCTTGGAGGACATCACGCAATAGGCGCCGCCGTAGGCTTTGCGGGTGATCACGGTGATTTTCGGAACGGTGGCTTCGGCGAAGGCGAACAAAAGTTTTGCGCCGTGCTTAATGATGCCGCCCCATTCCTGTTGCGTACCGGGAAGGAAACCGGGAACATCCTCAAAGGTGATGAGCGGAATGTTGAAGGCATCGCAGAAGCGGACAAAGCGGGCTCCTTTGACCGAGGCATTGATATCGAGCACGCCTGCCAGGAAGGCCGGCTGGTTGGCGACGATGGCGACCGGGCGTCCGTCGAGGCGCGCGAAGCCAATCACCAGATTTTTGGCAAAGTGCTCGTGAACTTCGAAGAACTCGCCTTCGTCGACGATGCCTCGGATCACCTCGAGAATGTCGTAGGGCTTTTGCGGATCTTCCGGGACCAGCGTGTTCAGCGAGGCGTTGGCGCGGTCCCAGGGGTCGCTCGAGGGGCGGCGCGGCGGATCGTCGAGGTTATTCGACGGGATATAGCTGACGAGCTCGCGGATCATGGCCAGGCATTCGGCGTCATCGGCTGCGACGAAGTGGGCTACTCCGCTTTTGGCATTGTGGGTCATGGCGCCGCCGAGTTCCTGCATGGTCACTTCCTCGTGCGTGACGGTTTTCAGTACGTCCGGGCCGGTGACGAACATGTAGGAAGTGTCGCGGGTCATGAAAATGAAGTCGGTGATGGCCGGCGAGTAGACGGCGCCGCCGGCGCACGGGCCGAGGATGGCACTGATCTGCGGTATCACGCCGCTTGAAAGCGTGTTGCGCAGAAAAATATCTGCGTAGCCTGCAAGGGACGTGACGCCTTCCTGGATGCGCGCGCCGCCGGAGTCATTGAGCCCGATCAGGGGCGCGCCGGCACGCATGGCGAGATCCATGATTTTTGTGATCTTGCGGGCGTTCGATTCAGAAAGCGAGCCGCCGAAAACCGTAAAATCCTGCGCGAAGACGTACACCAGGCGGCCGTGAATGTGGCCGAAGCCGGTGACGAAGCCGTCGCCCGCGGGCCGCTGCGCTTCCATGCCGAAGTCATGCGATTGGTGCCGGACAAACTTGTCGAGTTCCTCGAAGGTGCCTTCGTCAACAAGCAGGTCAATCCGCTCGCGCGCGCTGAGCTTTCCTTCTTTGTGCTGCCGCGCGTTGCGCTCGGGGCCGCCGCCGGTTTCGGCTGCGACGTTGCGTTTGCGAAGTTCTTCGAGGCGGTCGGCATGGTTGCGGTGAGTCGTCATGAGAGAACCAGTGGCGAGAGGCCAGTGGCCGGTCGCGGCCGCGCGGCCAAGCGCAGCCAGGGCGGCTCCTGCGGGGCTAAACCCCCGCAGAGCGGTGCGGGATTTGTTCCCGAGCGAAAGCTCCGCGCTCCGAGAAAGCTACGCCCTTGCTGGCTGCCGCCGATCATGATCATCCCGCCTGACGATCTAAGCTCGTCGAAAATGCAACGGACCACCCTAGCAATGATGGAGCCGGAGTTTCAACCAGTAGTTGTGGCGGTTATTTTGGAATGCCGCGAGCACATTCAGGCCGCGGGCGAGGCCATTGCGTTGCGGCCACATCGGTTCTGGGACAAAAGAGAAAGGGCAAGGACAAACCGAGCTGCTATGGCAACCCGGCAATTGCTCGGCCCGGCACGGAACCGAGCTAGTGCAGGCCAGACCAGTCGTCGGCTAGCAGGATGGAGTTGCTGGGGTTCGAGGGGTCGTATTTCACGCTGGCGGTTTGTCCGGCGGCCACGCGGTCAAGGTGGAGCTGCTCTTCCAGACCGGTGATGTCCTGGGCGGTTTCGTAGGTAACGCCGGAGATGGAGTAGGTGTAGAACAGGAGCTTGGGGGAGCCGGCGGCGAGGGCTTTGCCGTTGCCGTGGCGGTTGGCTACCAGCGCTTCATGTTTTATGGCGCGCGAGGGGGCCAGAGGCTGGGGCGCCGAGATCGCCGCGGCCGATTTGCCTGCGAGCGCAGGCACGACTTCATCGGTAGCCAGGCAGACACCGTGCGGCGGCGGCGAAGCGCTGCCGTCGACGACATCGACCACCTGGCCTTCCACGATCCGCCCGACGCGGTTCAAATAGGCACGGCGCTCGCGTTCGAGCGCGTCCGGGTCCTCCCGCTTCGGTCGCAGGAAATAGTAAAGCGCCGTCACACCCAAGACGCCCAGGCCGGCGACTGGCAGCGTGCTTCTCCAATCGGTTAAAAGGGTTTTCAACGCGCTCCCTTGTGCGTCCCGGCCGGTTCCCCGATTTCGCGCAGTATTGCCCGCGCTTTTTCCCAGTCGCTCGCGAACAGCTCGAGGCCGCGGTCGGTGAGAGGATACTGGAACAGCATTCTGAAAAAGTTATAAGGCATGGTGCCGATGTGCATGATTGCACCTGTCATTATTATTAACTGTTCGCACGGTGCGAACGATGCTGAGGTTAGAGGGTTGTGTCAAAAACGCTACCGCTACAGGCTGGTCGGAACGGGCTCTCGCCGAGGGCCCTCGGGAAAAAAAGCCTTCTGGGGGCAGCCCGGCCCACCACCAGGCCATTATGAAACAAAAAAATCGATTGGCGGGGATTTTTGATTCCGGGAGCGGTGAGAGTCCCGCGGTTCAGATGTGAGGGAGGAAATCTCAGGTGCGCACCCGGGAGCCCCCGGCCAGGCGCTCCAGGGCCCATCGGGCGTGGTCTGAGATCAGCAGATCGCCAGAGGCGGCCAGACTCTGCAACAGGGCGACGGCCTGAGAATATTCGCCGGCGGTGGGCCTCAGATTGGAATTGCCCAAAGCTACGCAGGCATTGCGGACCATGCCGCGCCATTTGGCACGCTTGGCGGCGCTGTTGCGGAAGATGGCGCTGAATTGCTGCTGGGAGAGCGATGCGAGCCATTGCAGATTCGGAGCCAGCAGCGATTCCGGTCCAGCTGGCGGATGGTCAGAGACGCGATCGTCGGCAGCCTGGCCGCGTGGGTTGGCCATTTCCTGTGCCCCGCCAGCCGAAGGCGGGATCGATCGGGGCTGGAAGGCGGGGGCACTCGTGAGCGGAGCCCTGCGGTTCCAAGGACAGACTTCCTGGCAGATGTCGCAGCCAATTACGGCGGCTCCCATTGCGGGGCGGAAGTCTTCGGGGATCGCGCCGCGAAGCTCAATGTTGAGGTAGGAGATGCAGCGGCGGGCATCGAGAACGTAGGGTTCAGCAAAGGCCTGCGTGGGGCAGGCGTCCAGGCAGCGAGTGCAACTACCGCACAGATCAGGTGGAGGAGAGGCGGCCGGGGGAAGCGTGGGCTCAAGCGCCAGCGTGGTGATGATCACGCCTAGAAACAGCCATGAGCCTTGGTGCTGGTTGATCAGGCAGGTGTTTTTCGCAAGCCAGCCCAGGCCGGCATATTTTGCGGCCACGCGCTCCAAGATGGGGCCGGTATCGACGTAGGCGCGGGCTTCAAAGGGCTCGGTGAATTCTGCGCGCATGGCGGCCAATACGGCGTCCAGTTTTTCTCTGATGACCTCATGGTAATCGTCACCCCAGGCGTAGCGGGAGATCCATCCGCGCGGTTGTGGATCGTTTTCTTGGGGCGCCACGGCAGTCGAATGCGGATGCGGGGAGTTGTAGTTGAGCGCTACGACGATAAGGCTGCGGGCGCCATCGAGAACTTGACGCGGGTCGCAGCGGCGCGGATCGTGCAGATACATCATTTCGCCTGCGTAGCCGCGCGCGAGCCATTCGGGAAATTTATCGAGTTCGGCGAAACCTTCGACCGGTGCGACGCCGCAGAGGTCGAAACCGGCCGCTCGAGCTTGGCTGCAGACCCATGGTGTGCGTTCAGGCGGGTTCATCGCTCTCCATCATCTCTGAACAGCGGCCCCGACGGAAGCGAAGCGGTCTGGCCCGCCCGAGACCTGTCAGATACCGGGAGAGAAGGCTCGCCAGGGAGGGCCGGCACGTCACGACGGGGCGTTCCAGAGATCCAAGACCTAGCCTCGGATTTCTAATGTGCGGAAACTCGCTCGTTCCTGCGAGGCTTGGTCTTCTTCATGATGAAGATCAGGGGGATTACGCACAAGCACAGCAGGGACATAAAGCGGAAGTTGTCGACGAAGGAAAGCATCATGGCCTGCCGCTGCAGATGTTGATATAGCAGACGGCGGGCCTCGATGGTGGCTTGGATGGCGTCGATTCCGTGCGCGGTGAAGCGAGCGGCGGTGTGGTGCAACGCCGACTGGTAGACGGGATTGCCGGGCTGGAGGTGATCGACCAGGCGGTTCTGATGAAATTGGGCACGGCGGTCAAGCATCGTGGTGACCAGGGAAATGCCGATGCTGCCGCCGATGTTGCGAGCGAGGTTGATCAAGCCGGTGGCGCTGTTGGTTTTTTCGCGGGGAACAAAATAGAAGGCCATCACATTCATGGGCACCCAGAGAAAAGCCATGCCAGCGCGGGAGACGACCCAATCGAGGACCGGAGTGGCGGGGCCGGCATCAAGGCTCAGGTGGGCCAACTGCGTGAGGCCGAATGCGGCCAAGCCGAAGCCGAAAGCAACTAGCCAGCGGGATTCGGCGCGGTTGAGCATCCAGCCGACGACGGGCATCAGGATCAGGACGGTCATGCCGCCGGGCAACAGGACTAGGCCGCTTTGCATGGCGCTGTAGCCCATGAGGGTCTGCAGCAGAACGGGGAGTAGGACCGTGGTGCCGTAGAAAATGATTCCGAGGATGAAGATCATGAAGGTGGAGACGGCGAAATTGCGGTCCTGCAGGGAGCGCAGATCGATCACCGGATGCTCGATGGTCAGCTCCCAGACCAGCAGAGCAAGGAGCGCCACGACGGCAATGATGGTGAGCCAAGAGATGAAAGAGGAGCTGAACCAATCGTCGCGCTCGCCTTTGTCGAGCACGATCTGAAGGGAACCAAGACTCAGGGCCAACAAGCCGAGGCCGAGAAAATCTATTTTCAGACCCTGCTTGAAGGTTCTGCGGATCATGTAGGGCGGGTCGACGATCATAATCGAGGTTAGCGCCAGGGACAGAATTCCGATGGGAACGTTGAGCAGAAAAATCCAGCGCCAGGAGTAGCTGTCGGTGATCCATCCGCCGAGAGTGGGGCCGATGGTGGGCGCGACGACGACACCCATGCCGTACATCGCCATGGCCATGCCTTGCTTCTCGCGCGGGAATGTATCGACAAGGATCGCCTGCGAGATCGGCTGCAAACCGCCACCGCCCAAACCCTGAATGACGCGGAAGACGACCAGCAAGGGGAGCGTGGGCGCCAGGCCGCAGAGCAACGAGCTTGCGGTGAAAAGCACAACGCAAGCCATGTAGAAGCGCTTGCGTCCGAACAGCGTGGAGAACCAACCGGTGAGCGGGAGGACGACGGCGTTCGAGACCAGATAGGAAGTCAGCACCCAGGTGCTCTCGTCGACGCTGGCGGAAAGATTTCCGGCGATGTGGGGCAGAGAAACGTTGGCCACGCTGGTGTCGAGAACCTCCATAAACGTGGCGAGCATCACGGTGAAAGCGATGAGCCAGGGGTTCACGTGCAGGGACTCGGCTAGCGAGGGAGCTCGCGGAGGGCTTTTGGTGCCGATCGGAGGGACTAGGAGTTCAGTTGTGGCCGAAGTGTTCGCCAAAATCAGTCATGTTTTCCGAACGAGTGAATTTGAGAACAGAGAATAGCACTCACTATGGGCACCCTCAAGCGGTACGCAAGCCGCCGCAGCGGCAGATCGCGACTTTGCCCTCCCCTATCCTCGGCATTCAGGGTTTCTCCAAGCCTGCCAGGCGCATCGCCAGGCTGAGCGCGCGCTTGGGATCGTAGGCCCGGAACATGGCAAGTTTTTCGGCCTCGATCGATCCTTCGGCGTGGATCGCCAGGACCGCCTGGTAGCCGCCGTAGAGGCGCGTGGTCAGTTCGCCGATCAGATTGAGCAGGGCCAGGCGGCGGTCGGCTGGCCACGCGCCGCGGAGATATTTTTCGAGCACCGGGCGCACTTCCACAGACTCCCAGTCGGCTCGGGCGGGGCCGGTGGCCAGAAGCCCGCCTGCGAGATCCTGCACAACCTCGAGGGCGCGGTGAAAATCGCGCGCGAATGTCCACTTGGCCAGGTTGGTTGTAAAAACGTGGGGGAAGGCCATGCCTCCCTCTGTTTCGCAGCGCAGGGCGGCGAGCTCGGTCAGGCCGCGCACAGTTTCGGCGTATCCGCCCAGCCAGGTGAGCTTGTCGCGCACATGACCGGCGTGGTCGATGCCGTTGGCTCTGGCGATGGCGATTCCGGCGCCGACCAGCGCATCGAGCAGAGGCAGTTTGTAACTTACGGCGGTGAAGCGGTGAAATTCGACGAAAGTGAGTGCGGTAGCGCCGGCGAGGTCGGGGCGGGCTTCAAAAAAGACGCGCTCCCAGGGGACAAACACGTCATCAAAGACGGTGAGGGTCTCGATCATTTTGTGCGTGGTAGAAATGGGGCGGTTGAAGGGGTCGTCGGTCCCGTGCAGGAAGTCGGAGCAGTAGAGGCGCAGGCCTTTGGTGGCGGCGGGTACGGCGAAGGCCAGCGACCAGGGCTGGTCGCCCGCGGACATGCTGCGACTTGGGAGGACGATCACTTCGTCGACGTAGGGCGTGCACGACGTGTGGACCTTCGCGCCGCGCACCACGACTCCGTCGGCGCGCTTTTCGACGACGCGCACATACAGGTCAGGGTCGACCTGCTCAGAGGGCCGCTTGCTGCGGTCTCCCTTCGCGTCGGTCTGCGCGACGGCCAGCGCCAGGTCGCGCTGGCGGCAATTCTGGTAGAACGATTCGAGGCGGGCGAGTCCCCCGGATTCTTGGTTCCGTGTGAGCACGCGGCGCAGGGCCAGAAGTGCGTCGGTGCCGATTTCCTTCACGAGCAGCACGAGCGTTGCGCCTTCGGCGGTGCCCAGTTCGATGAGCTTCGAACGAGCCAGCAAGTCTTGGGCGTCGCGGGGAATCTTATAGTAGGCGGAATATTTTTCGCTGCCTTCGCAATACACCGCGAGTTCTCGCGATTGCGGATCTTCCGCCAGTTCGAAATCGATCGCGGCATGTCGCGCGGCGACGCCGAGTTCAGGATGCTCGGTGACCACTGGCACACGTCCTCCGCGGTAATAGACTTCGCGGTTATCCCGCAAACCTTCCAGAAATTCCGACGCTGTTCGCAGTCCCATTTGTTTTCCACCTTTTGTAGCTAGGCTATGGGGAGCTCCCCGTGCTTCCCAAAATCGCAGCAGACCAAAACTCGCGAAACCAGCGCCGCGAGCAGGCAGCGCTTTCGCGTCGTCTTTAGTCTGGGAGTTGCGCGGCTATCCGAAATTCAGCACGCCGTACGGCTTTTCGCCTCGCGCGCCGGCAACCACCTGCGCCGCCGCTTTCGCCTGCAGCGTGGCGCGCGCTTCTTCGCTCAGCCAGGCGGTGTGAGCGGTGACCACGATTTTCGGATGGTTTACCAGCGCCGCTCTCACGGCCGTTACGGTTGTTTCCGACTCGAGTACGTCCAGGCCGGCGCCCGCGATGGTTCCGGCATCGAGGGCGGCGACGAGCGCCGACTCGTCGATGAGGCCGCCACGGGCAGTATTGACCATGAAGGCGGTGCGCTTCATCTTGGCAAACGCAGTTTGGCCAAACAAATGACGCGTTTGCTCATTGAGCGGTGCGTGGAGCGAAATAAAATCGCTCTCCGCAAGCAGCTGCTCGAAGGAAACCGGGTCCGCGCCCATTTCGCGGCAACGACTCGCGCTCAGATAGGGATCGTAAATCACCACCCTCATGCCTAGCGCTTGTAGTTTCGCGACGAGCAGCGAGCCGATCTGGCCGCAGCCGACGAGGCCGCAGGTTTGGCCGCGCAGGCGGTGCAGCGGCGGCATCTTGGCGATGAGCCACTTTTCTTCTCTGGCGAGCCCCATCGAGACATTCATCTGGCGGCTGAGCATCAGCAGGAGCGTCAGCGCCTGGTCAGAGACTTCGTCGACGCAGTAATCAGGGACGTTGGCGACCATGATGCCGCGCGCGGTGGCCGCGGGGATGTCGATGGTTTCGACACCGATTCCGTAGCGCACGATGATGCGGCAGCGTGTCAGGGCTGCGATCACGCGTTTGGTGATCGGCGCCCGCGCCGTCAGCAGGCCATCTGCGTCCTGACACAATTGCGCGGCCTGTTCCTCGTCCGCCGCCTGGCCCACGACGAGTTCTCCGCCCGCTGTCTCTACCGCGCGGCGCTCCTGCTCCACATCCTTGAACCGATGATCGGTGATGACAATTTTCACGCCCGCTCCGCCCTGGCTTTTCCTAGGATCGAGGCTCAGGCAAGGGCCAGGAATTTCTCAGTAGAAAAAGCTGCCGCGTTAGGTTAGCAGGAGTTGCGGCCGTTTCAAGTACTCTGGCGGAATGCGGATGCAGCGAAAGGCTCAGGATCCATGCGCTTTGCGGGTTTTGCCACCCAGGCTCTCAAGCTCGGGGCCCCCTAAGGAACCCGGGGTCTCGATCGAGGATCAGGACGGCGTCTTTTATTTAAATGACCCCATCTCGACGGGCCAGCAATCGGCTTCAGCGCTTGACACACCTTGGGCAAAAAAGGTTTAGTGGAACGCGGTTTGATCCGGGGACAGGAGAGTGCACGCGTGTCGGATATAGGGATGATTCCGGTCGATTGGGAGGCGCGGTTTGATCCGCAGCGGATGCTGCGGGAGAGGCTCGAGCGGGCCAAGGAGGCGCTCAAGAATTCAGATCTGGATGCGCTGTTCGTGTTTCGCACCGAAGACGCGCGCTACCTGATGGGGTACCGCCATCACCTCGGTCCGGCATTCATCATGGGGAATGCCGTTGTGGTGCTGGCGCGGGATCACGATCCGATTTTGTGGACCATGGATTTCGAGCATTGCCGCCTGCGCATGCCGTGGCTCACGGCGGATCAGATCCGGCCGCGAGCCAACTTTCGCGAAAAAATTGGGATGAAGCGGTGGGCGGAGCAAGTCGAGGGGCTGGTCGGGTCGCTCGCGGGACGGAAAGTCGGTGTCGACATATGGGACCTGAACATGGAAGCGGCCATCCGCGAAACCTTTCCCAAGACGACGTTTGCCGACGGATATCAGAGCGTGCTGATGCGCGCGAAAGAGATCAAGACGCAGGACGAAATTCTTTGCCTGAAGATTGCCAATGCGATGACCGAAGCGGCGCTCGACCGCGCGCTCAAGCAACTGCGGCCGGGCGTGAAGGAGTGCGAGATTCTGGCGGTTGCCTGGGAAACGATGACCGCGATGGGGAGCGAGTGGACGCAGTGCTCGAACATCGTTTGTTCGGGCCCTTATACCGCGCCTTACCGGCGGTTTACCTCTGACCGCATCATTCGTAACGGAGATTTGGTGATCATCGATATCGGCGCTTCCTACAACGGCTACTACGGGGATCTTACGCGAACCTGGGTTTGCGGGAACGTGAAGCCGACGGCGGAGATGCGCGACCTGCATCAGAAATGCTACGACGCGCTGTTCAATGCCGGCGGCAAGGTGCGTCCGGGTTCGACCAACGCGGAAGTGTTTGCGGCCGCCGATCCCTATGTGCTCGACAGCTTGGGGCATGGCTCGGGCGTGAATCCTTGGGAGGCACCCTATTTTAGCCCGGCTTCGAAGGATGCGCCTGTGGTGCTGAAGCAAGGAATGGCCTTTAACCTTGAGCCCTACGCCGGCGATCCCAGGGTGGGGGGAATTCGGCTGGAGAATGACCATATTGTTACCGCGGATGGCGTGGATATTTACACCACGTATCCGTTTGATGAGCGGCTGGTGAACCAATTGCATCCGCTTGACAAAACTACCGGGCGGACGCGGTGAGGTTCCCTGCGCCAAGGCGCCCATGACCAGCCAAGGCCCAGCGGCGGAGCTGCCTTCGTTCCGACTCGATGGGCGGCTGGCGATTGTGACCGGGGCAAGCGACGGCATCGGACGGGGCATCGCGCAGGCTTATGCCGCGGCCGGTGCCGAGGTGCTTTTGGTGGCTCGGCGGCGCGAGCAACTGGCCGACGTTCAGCAGGCGATTGAATCAAAGGGCGGCAAAGCTCATGCCATCCCGGCCGATCTCAGCAAGCTTGAGGACATTCGCGCTCTGGAGGGCCGCGTCACCGAACGGATTGCGGGTAGGGAAGTTCATTTGGTGCTGGTGAACTGCGCGGGATTCGGATTTACGAAGGCGGCGCTTGAAACCACGGAAGAAGACTGGGACAAGCTGCTCGATCTTCATGCCAAGGGAACGTTTTTCTGCTGCCAGGCGTTCGCGCGCAGGATGATCGAGCGTGGGTATGGGAAGATTATCAATTTCAGTTCGACCTGGTCGTCGAGCACGGATGCGGGCAAAAGCGTGTATGGGATTGCCAAAGCGGCGGTTTCCTACATGACCGCGGCGCTTTCAACGGAGTGGGCGCCTGGGGGAGTTCGAGTCAATGCCATTGCGCCGACGACGACAGCGACCGAAAATACGGTGCGAAATTTGCAGAGCCAGCAGGGGCGCGCGGAACGACTGCTGAGCGGCATCAAGCTCGGGCGGTTTGCGCAGCCATCAGACATTGTGGGCGCGGCTATTTTTTTGGCCAGCCCGGCGTCGGATTTCATCACCGGGCAGACGCTGTTCGTTGACGGCGGGTGGCACGCGGGCCGCTGAGGGCTCCCCCGGGATCCCTGGGCGTCGTTTACCGCGCCGCACTCAAGTCCAATCTTAGAAGCGATCAGTGCACGGCTAGCGCGCTGCGGCCAGGGAAGCGCGCCGATGAACCGAGTTCCTCTTCGATCCGCAGCAGTTGGTTGTATTTGGCAATGCGGTCGCTGCGCGAGCCCGAGCCGGTTTTGATCTGCCCCATGCCCATGGCCACAGCGAAATCGGCGATGAAGGCATCTTCGGTTTCGCCGGAGCGGTGCGAAATAATGGCGGCGTATTTTGCTTTGCGGGCCATTTCTACGGCGTCGATGGTTTCGCTGACGCTGCCGATCTGATTGAGCTTGATCAGAATGGCGTTGCCGATTCCTTGCTGGATGCCGCGGGCGAAAATTTCTGGGTTGGTCACGAAGATATCGTCGCCGACCAACTGGATTTTCTTGCCGACATTTTTGGTGAAAATCTTCCAGCCGTCCCAATCGTTTTCAGCAAAGCCGTCTTCGATGGAGACGATGGGATATTTGGCCGTCCATTCCGCGAGCAAGGCTGCCATTTGTTCCGGGCTGCGCCCGGATTTATCGGATTTCTTGAAGATGTATTTCTTTGAGGCGGAGTCGTAGAACTCGCTGGCGGCAGGGTCGAGGGCGATGGAAATTTGTTCGCCGGGCTTGTATCCGGCGGCGGTGATCGCTTCGAGCACGCGCTCGAGGGCTTCTTCATTGGACTTGAGGTTGGGGGCGAAGCCACCTTCGTCGCCGACCGAGGTGGAGTAGCCGTTTTTCTTCAGCACGGCTTTCAATTGGTGAAATACTTCGACGCCCCAGCGGAGGGCTTCGCGAAAGCTGGGCGCACCTAGGGGCATGATCATGAATTCCTGCACGTCGACCGAATTATCGGCGTGGGCGCCGCCGTTGAGGATGTTCATCATGGGAACCGGGAGGGTATTGGCGGAGGTGTCGCTGGAATACTGCGCCAGATATTTATAGAGCGGCTGGCGGGATGCGGCGGCGGCGGCGCGGGCGGCGGCCATGGAAACGGCCAGGATGGCGTTGGCACCAAAATTCGATTTGTTGGGCGTGGCATCGGCTTCGAGCATCTGCCTGTCGAGCGCGCGCTGATCGGCGGCATCCAGGCCGGCAACCGCCCTGGCGATTTCGGCATTGACGTGGCCGACGGCCTTCAGAACGCCTTTGCCGAGATAGTGCGACCGGTCGCCGTCGCGCAGTTCGATGGCTTCGTGCTCTCCGGTGGAAGCTCCGGAAGGCACGGCGGCACGGCCGATGGCGCCGTTATCGAGGCGAACGTCGGCCTCGACCGTAGGATTTCCGCGCGAATCAAGCACCTGGCGACCGTGTACACTGCTAATCTTCGTCGACATCTCTCCCCCTGTGATTTAGACACGACAGCTACTCGGGTTCTTCGATCATGGATTCGGCGCGAACGACGATGACCACGCCGTCTTCGGAAACCGAATAGCGGGCGCGGTCGGCCTCCGGATCGTAGCCCATCACGGTGCCTTCGGGCAGGCTGACGTGCCGGTCGATGATGGCGCGGCGGACCCGGCAATGGCGGCCGATGTTGACGTGGTTGAAGACGATGGTGTCCTCGACCTCGCTGTAGCTGTTCACGCGCACGTCGTAGCCCAGAACCGAGCGCTGCACGCGGCCGCCGGAAATGATGGACCCGGAGGCCACAATCGAATCGCTCGCCACGCCCATGCGATCCTGATCGGCAAAAACAAATTTCGCCGGCGGATACTGCTGCTGCCAGGTGTGCAGCGGCCAGCTCTTGTCGTAACAATTGAAGATCGGCGAGACGGAAACCAAATCGATATTCGCCTCGTGATAGGCGTCAATGGTGCCGACGTCGCGCCAGTAGGAAGTCTCCTTTTTATTTTCGTCGACAAAGTTATACGCAAAGACGTGGTACTTTTCGAGGATGCGCGGAAGAATGTCCTTGCCAAAATCGTGAGCAGAGAGCGGATCTTCGGCGTCGGCGATCAGGATGGGCACCAGGAGCTGGGTGGTAAACAGATAGACGCCCATCGAAGCGTTGACTTTGCCCTGGTGCACGCGCGAAACCTTCGGCTGCGCGGGCTTTTCCTCGAATCCGACAACGCGCCAGTGCTCGTCGGTTTCGATAATACCGAATTTTTTCGCAGCTTCGGCCGGATCCATCTCGATGGTCGCCACGGTCACGTCGGCGCCGGCCGCGACGTGCTGCTCCAGCATCTTCTGATAGTCCATTTTGTAGATGTGGTCGCCGGACAAAATGAACACGTAGTTTGATTCCTCGCTGCCGATGGAATAGATGTTCTGGTACACGGCGTCGGCGGTGCCCAGATACCAGTGCTGCGAGACCCGCATTTGCGGAGGCAGCACTTCGATGAAGTCACCGTATCCCATCAACGAAGACCAGCCGCGCCGGACATGGCGGTTGAGGCTGAGCGCTTTGTATTGAGTGAGGACGAAGACCCGACGCAGGTTGCTGTTCAGACAATTCGACAGCGTTACGTCGATGATACGGTAGGCACCGCCAAAAGGTACCGCGGGCTTGGCGCGGTCCCGCGTCAACGGCCAAAGCCGCTCTCCCTGGCCTCCGGCCAGGAGCACGCCAATCGCTTCCTGCATCAAGGACATGAGTCACTCTTTCCGGGCACGCTTTCCCGCAATGCAGCATTCTAACAGCAACTTCGCGGCAACCGTATCGCGGGCTAGGTCCCGAGATCAAGAGCGACTGCAGCCAGAGAGCGTGGCCGGTGCCGCGGCGAGACTTACCGAAATGGTAAAAAGACCGAGGAGTTGCTTTTTTAATTTATCTCTTGACTTGCGGGGTAGCCTCCGATAGAAGGATGTGGCAATGGCCGGGTAGAACCGGCTACACTAGATCGTTTGCGAGAACTGACAGAAGACACACAAGGGGACGGGGGTGAATACGCGTGGCAGAAGTTGTAATCCAAGAGGGTGAATCTCTGGAAAACGCTCTCCGGCGCTTCAAGCGGAAAGTGCAGTCGGAAGACATCATCAAGGAAATCAAGAAGCACAGTTACTACATGAAGCCAGGGGAGCGGCGTCGCGCCAAAGAGGCCCTCTCGCGTAAGCGTCTCCGTAAAAAGCAGCGGCGTGAGCAGGATTAGGCGATCCGAGCAGTTGTCTCTTCCTCAGTAACTTTGTGACTGCCGACGAAGAGAATGTCGCGGTTCCAGGCGGCGTTCCTTCGTCCGGCTGACGCAAGTTCTACCGCTTCCTGCCCTCTCCGTAACCGGTCCCGGAGAAGCGTATGGAATACCATGACAAGGTTTTGAAGTGCGCTGAATGCGGTGCGGAGTTCGTTTTCACCGCCGGCGAACAGATGTTCTTTGTTGATAAGGGATTCAAGAACGAGCCCAAGCGCTGCAAAGCATGCAAAGGAAATCGCGTGCAAGGAAGCGATGCCGGCGGCAGCGTGCAGAGGGTGGAAACCAAGACGGTCTGCTCGCAGTGCGGCAAGGAAACCACTGTCCCTTTCAAACCGACGCAGGGAAGGCCCGTGTACTGCCGGGAATGCTTCCAGCAGCGCCGGGCGATAGGACCTGCGAGCGCGACGGCGTAGAGACCGTCCGGCTCTCACCCGCGCTGCGACAGAAGCTTGACCAGTTCTCCGGGTTGACGAACGCAGTCGACCGCAGGTGTGCGTTGTGACCGCCGTCCTGCGCCCGGGCGGCAAGCGTGCGCGATCTTGAGCCCGACAGAATTCCCCACCGCTTGAGGCCCTCAGCCAGTCCCAGGATTTCCTTTGAGGTTTTCTTGGCCGCCCAGCATCCTGCTAAAATAAAGCCTTGGCGGGGTGAACTGTGGATGACAGGATTCTGCGCGGGCAGCTGAAAAAACTTTTGGCCGGGGGCGAAGCTCACCTGGACTGGAGGGCCGCGTTAGGAAAGTTTCCGAGCAAACTGAGAGGGATCAGGCCTGCCAAGGCTCCGCATTCGGCCTGGGAAATTCTCGAGCACGTGCGTATCGCGCAATGGGACATTCTCGAATTCAGCCGCGACGCAAAACACGTCTCGCCGAATTGGCCTTCCGAGTACTGGCCCAAGAGTCCGGGGCCTCCGAGCGCGGGGGCCTGGGATAAGAGCGTGAAGGCGTTTCAGCAGGATCTGGCGGCGATGGTGAAATTGGTGATGAACCCCAAAACTGATCTGGCCGCGCGCATTCCGCACGGTAGGGGCCAGACGATTCTGCGCGAAGCTCTGCTGGTGGCGGACCACAATTCCTACCACTTGGGGCAATTCGTTCTGCTGCGGCGGCTGCTGAATTCCTGGCCGGAGGGGTGAGCTGGCAGGTTCTCGCCTCTGATACCGGTCTGTCGATATAATGTCGATATAATAATGGATAGGAAATCCTCCGTGGGGAGCTCGAATGAGTCGGGGACACGTAATGGAAGACTCCGCAGTACGAGGAGAGTCGCAGGAACCTATCTGGGACTGCTTCCGCAGATGGGGATACCTGCAGGCGAACCTGGACCCTCTGGGTGATCTCGAGCCGATCGCCGTACCGGAATTGGAGGTTGCCGGTAGCGAGGCGGAGGCCGCCAGGCGGTTCTATTGCGGCACGATTGGCGCCGAATTCATGCACATTCCGGAACGCCAGCGGCGGCTGTGGATTCAAGATCACCTGGAGGCCGAAGCTCCCGCCGTCGACAAATCCCGCATTCTCGAGTTGCTGATCAAAGCGGAAATTTTCGAGCAAACCATCCAGTCGCGTTACCTGGGGACGAAGCGCTTTTCGCTCGAAGGCGAATCGGCGCTTCTGCCGCTCCTCGATGCCATCCTGAACACGGCCGCCGAAGCCGGGACGGAAAAGGGAATGGTGGCGATGAGCCATCGCGGGCGGCTGAACGTGATGGTGAACATTATCGGCCGGTCAGCGGCGGAGGTTTTTGCGCGATTCGAGGATGTGGATCCGCGAAGCGTGCTGGGCGGCGGCGATGTGAAATACCATATGGGCGCCACGGGCGACTTTATTGCCGCGAGTGGCCGCAAGGTGGAGATGCACCTGGTTTCGAATCCCAGCCATCTCGAAGCCGTCGACCCTGTGGTCATCGGACGCACGCGCGCAAAGCAGATGCGCCGCGGAGAAGATGGGCGCAAGCAGGTGCTGGCGATCACCATGCACGGCGACGCGGCCTTCGCAGGACAAGGCGTGTGGGCCGAGACGCTGAACATGGCGGCCTTGCCGGGATACGAGGTGGGCGGATCGCTGCACATCGTGGTCAATAACCTGATCGGCTTCACCACCAATCCAGGCGACATCAGTTCCTCCCGATTTGCTTCCGATATCGCCAAACGCCTGCCCATCCCCATTTTCCACGTGAACGCGGAGGATTTCGAAGCCGTGGTGCGCGTGGGCCGGATGGCGCTCGACTACCGCAACACCTTTGCGAGTCCGGCAGTCATCGACTTGATTGGCTACCGCCGCCACGGTCACAGCGAAGTGGACGATCCCACCATCACGCAGCCCTTGCGCTACCGCAAGATCGAGGCGCATCCGCGAACCTGGCAGATCTACGCCGAGAAGATTGGCGCCGACGCCGAACCGATCGTGGCGCGGGTGCGCGCCGATCTGGAAGCGGCGCAAAAGCATGCCCTGGAGCTCGAACGAAACCCACCGATGCGACGGCTGCCGGCGTATTGGAATGCCTTCCGCGGCGGGCGGTACGATGCTTCGCTCGAGGTGGATACCGGGGTTGCCCCATCCGAGCTGGCAGCCGTTGGAGAAGGACTGCTGAGCTACCCGGAGGGCTTCCATATTCATCCCAAGGTGCAGAAACTTCTGGAGCAGCGCCGGGAGATGGCGAAAGGACGGCGGCCGCTCGATTATGGAATGGCCGAAGCGCTGGCGTTTGGCTCGCTGCTGAAGGATGGGGTGCCCGTGCGTTTGACCGGCCAGGATTCGCGGCGCGGCACCTTCAACCAACGCCATGCGGCGCTCATCGATATCGAGACCGAGAAGCAGTACGTTCCGCTCGAACATTTGCCGGGGAGTTCTGCGTGGTTTGAGATCTATAACTCGCCGCTTTCGGAAGCTTCGGTACTGGGATTCGAGTACGGCTTCAGCCGCGACTATCCCGAGGCGCTGGTTTTGTGGGAGGCGCAGTTCGGTGATTTCGCAAACGGTGCGCAGATCATCATGGACCAGTTCATCGCCGCGAGCGAAGACAAATGGAATTTGCTTTCCGGGGTGGTGCTGCTTCTGCCGCACGGATACGAAGGACAGGGGCCGGAGCACTCGAGCGCGCGGATGGAGCGCTACCTGCAACTGGCGGCGCGCGACAACATTCAGATTTGCCAGCCGTCGAACGCCGCGCAATATTTTCACATGCTGCGGCGGCAGGCACTTCGGAAGTGGCGCAAGCCTCTGGTAGTGATGACCCCGAAGAGCATGCTGCGCCATCCCGCGGCCTCTTCTTCGGTCGCGGCTTTGACGACGGGACGATTTCAGCCGGTGATTCCAGACCGCGGGGACGGCTCGGGTGCTCGCGTGCTGCTGTGCACCGGAAAAATCGGCCACGAACTAGATGCGGAGAGGAAGAAGCGCCAGGATCGTTCGACAGCGATTGTCTTTCTCGATCAGTTGTACCCCTTCCCTGAGACCGAGCTGGCCGCCGAAATGGATCGGCATAGCCAGGCGCACGAGTTTGTTTGGGTCCAGGAAGAGCCCGCCAACATGGGCGCGCTGGCGTTCGTGCTGCCAAGACTGGAGCGCCTGGCCCGGGGCCGGACCGTGCTGTCCATCAAGCGGTCGGCCAGCGCCAGCCCCGCCACCGGCTCTCACAAGGCTCACGAGCTGGAACAAAAGACGCTGCTCTCGCTGGCCTTCGGCATGCAACCGCCACAGTGATTATTTTCTGGAGACGATCAGCGCTTCCGGCCCGGGAACGCGAATCAATTCATTCGCAGAAAATCCGGCCTTGCGGAACAGGCGGTCATATTCGGTGAACGGGTAGGCGTCGCCGCCAGGAGTCGTGACGAGCATATTGATGGCCCACGATGCAGGACCTGGCGGTGTGACCCGGTCGTCGTTGGGAACAAACTCGAGCGTGACAACGCGGCCCTTGGGCGCCAGGGCCCGGTGCACGCGGCCAAGCAGCGTCTCGATGGTTGGCGGATCGAAGTGGTGCAGAAAACCTGTCAGCAGGATCACGTCGTAGCCGGCCCCCAGGTCGACCTCGAAGGCATTGCCCGGGATTTTATGGTAGCGGGCGGACACGCCTGCGGCGCGGGCGTTATCTTCGGCCACCGTGAGAACCGCGGGCCAGTCGACCGCGTAGATTTCGGCGTTGGGATTTTGCTGCGCCAGCACGATGCCAAAGGTGCCGTGCCCGGCGGCGATGTCGAGCACTTTCCATTTCTCTCCGGCCTGGGCGTGCAATGTTTGGGCAATCGCCACTGCAAAGGGCGCCTGAATCGGCCCCATCGACCGCGCGAAATCCACCCACATCGGATTCTCAGGCTCAACCGAACCTCCCTCACCCAAACCGTTGCGGCCAGTGCGCACAATTTCAGCCAGGTTCCGATATCCATCCATCAATTTGGGAAGGGTGAGAAAACCCGCAGCCGCCGCCACGCAAAGAGGCGAACGGCGATCGAGAAATTTGGCGGATTCTTCGGTCAGAGAGTAGGCCTCGCCTTGCTTGGCGAGAAATCCCGCCGCAGCCAGATTGTCGCTGAGCATGCGGATGCCGCGCTGGTTCGCTTGGCAGCGTCTCGCAAGAGCGTCCACCGTGTTGGCACCCTCGCCTACGGCGGTAAATAGATCGAGCTCGATTGCCGCCCGAAGAACTGCGGTGCGCTGATACGCGGTCATGGTTTCGAAAATACGTTCGGGCGTGGATTCGGCGGTTCCAGGATGTGTGGCCATGCAATCGTCCCCTTATTTCTTTCTAGTGCGCGACTGAATTTTCGGCGAAACACCAGTGAACGAAACCGGGAGTATACCGCTCGACGAGCGACGAAGGTATATCGGATTCCTGGAGGTGTTGGAAGATAAATTCGGCCCGCCCATCCGGCTCGATCGTGCCGACAAGAAAACCATATACGTTGGTTTCCGCGATCCGAGCCGAAGCGGATTCAGACGGGAGCGGAAGACGCTGAGCACCGGCGGTGCCAACGATCCAGCCCGGCAGCACTCCGCCGTGACTTCGCCAATATTCTGTGTTGAATATGCCGTCCATAAAATAATGCGCATGGCTCGCGAGCAGGTACACGTGCTTGTGCGACTGGTTCTGGAGCTTCAGAAGGTCCTGATAGACGCGCCGACCGCTCTCGACACCATCGGGCGACTCGTTCATGCTATGGGTGAGAGCAATGCTCTCGGGCAGGGGTTTGTGGCTGCCGACGATGACGGTGCGCACTTGCGGGTTCAAGGCCGCAGCCTGCAATGTTTTTTCGAACCAGGCCATTTGAGAGCGATCGAATTGGTCCAGAGTGGCGTTGTCGAGAGCGATGAAGTCGACGCCGCGCTCAATCCAGTGGTAGTAGGTTTTCAATTGGAAATCATGAGGGTCGTCAGCGAGCCTCTGCTCGCGCAGACTCGAAGACTCGAGCCAGTCAGCAAACTGGATCAGGTAGTCTTCGCGCGTCTTGGGAGGAATTGTCTCGTGGTTTCCGATGGCCAGATAAACCGGGAGAGTGCCGAAAGCCATGAGCTGGTTCGCGATGAAATCCTTCCACGCCAAATCCTCGTATCCTGCAATGTTCAAAGGCTTGGCTAGAACCTCGGGCTGGTGTTCGATATCCTCATCAAAGTTGTAAATCGCTCGCCAATCGCCGAGATGCCAGTAAAACGAGGCTCCGGACTTGATGGCGCCCGCGGCGATGGCGGGCATTACCACATCGCCGCAATTGCGCGAATCGCCGGAGACGGCAAAGGTCCAGGGTCGGGCGGACGGGAGAGCAGGAGGCGAGACCTGCGATTGAGCTTGTGCGGGCTGGCACGACGCCCAACCGGCCGCGAACAAGGCCATCACCATCCAAACTGGAAATCTGCGCCGCGAAGCCAGCTGATTGCCCCTCATCTGAATTCTTCCTGGTACCGCTATTGTCTCGCGAGAGGTTGAAGAATGCCAATCCCCCATAGACATAGGTATATAGATATATGGACCGATGGCGGGCGAGCGAGCCAAGGGCTAAGCCCTCGGCTTACCGGCGCGGAAACATCTCGGTTCCCTGGGGGGTGGCGAGGCATCTGATGCTGGTAGTATCGTCGGGCTTGAGAGCTTGCTCTGTGCAAGGAGCCGCTAGGTTTTCAAGTAAACTTCAGCACCCTTATGGCCATAGCCGAAACATCTGCCGGTCCGACGCAGCTGCAGAAGCTTAAGCACGCCTGGGAAGTTTTCCCGGACGCCTGGGCGCTGATCAGCCCGCGGCGGGGAATCCTTTTGCTGGGATTCGGCTTGATGGCCATCAATCGAGTGGCGGGGTTTATTCTGCCGGGTTCGACCAAGTATCTGGTCGACGACGTGATCAACAAGAGGCAGATTCACCTGCTCGTGCCAATCGTGCTCGCCGTGCTCGGCGCCACGGTGGTGCAGGGGCTCACCTCGTTTTCGCTGACGCAACTGCTGTCGAAATCCTCGCAACGCATGATTAACGAGCTGCGACTGAAGGTGCAGGCCCACGTGGGGCGGCTGCCGGTGGCTTTCTACGATGCCACCAAGAGCGGGGTGCTGGTGTCGCGGATCATGAACGACGTCGAAGGAGTACGGAACCTGCTGGGAACCGGATTGATCGAATTCGCGGGCGGGTTGATGACCTCGGCCATCGCGCTCGTGGTGCTGTTGCGGATCAGTGTGGAGATGACGGCCGTGGCCATCGTCATCCTGGTGGTTTTTGTGTTCGGGTTGAGCCGGGCGATCCGCACCATCCGCCCCTACTATCGCGCGCGGCCGAAAATCAATGCAGAGGTCATCGGGCGGCTGACCGAGTCGCTTGGCGGGATTCGCGTCGTGAAGGGATATCACGCCGAAGAGCGGGAAGAAAAGGTGTTTGCCGCGGGGGTTCAGCGGCTACTACAAAACGTGCTGGATACGCTGACGGCGACTTCGCTGATGACGCTTTCGGCCACCGCCCTGCTCGGGTTGGTGAGCGCGGTGATCATGTTCCTGGGCGCGCGTCAAATTCTGGCCGGGGCCATGACGCTCGGTACCTTCTTCGAGTTCACGCTTTTTCTCGGGATGCTGGTCGCGCCGATTTCCCAAATCGTGGGGCTGGCGCCATTGATCACCGAGGCCCTGGCGGGACTCGAGCGCACCCGTGAAATTCTCAACGAAAAGACAGAGGGGCAGACCGCGGGGCCGATGGTGCCTCTTGATCGTGTCGACGGGCGAGTCCGATTTGAGGATGTGAGCTTCGCCTACGCGACCGGGAAGCAGGTGCTCTACAACGTAAGCTTTGAGTCCGCTCCGGATACGGTGACCGCGCTGGTGGGGCCGTCTGGAGCGGGCAAATCGACCGTCATCGGGCTGATTGCGGCTTTCTACACGCCCACTGCGGGACGGGTGCTGGTCGACGGCGTCGACCTGGCGGAGGTTCAGCTCGATTCCTATCGCACGCAACTGGGCGTGGTGCTGCAGGAGACGTTCCTTTTCGACGGCACGATCAGGGAAAACGTGGCCTTCTCGCGCCCGCAGGCGACCGAAGGACAGATTTTGGAGGCCTGCCGGATTGCTCGCGTGGATGAGTTCGCAGAAGCGTTTGAGAAAAAGTACGACACCATTGTGGGCGAGCGGGGCGTGAAGCTGTCTGGCGGACAGAAGCAGCGGGTCTCGATTGCCCGCGCGATCCTGGCCGACCCCCGGATTTTGATTCTGGACGAAGCGACTTCGAGTCTCGATTCCGAATCTGAGGCTTTGATTCAGGAGGGACTGCGTTACCTGATGCGCGGACGAACTACTTTTGTCATCGCGCACCGGCTTTCCACGGTGCGGCGAGCCGATCAGATTCTCGTGGTGGAAGGCGGGAGAATTATTGAGCGCGGCACCCATCCATCGCTCTACGCAGCGGGCGGACGTTATTACGATCTCTACACCAAGCAGCACGGTGTTGAATCCAATCTTTTCCTGGCCCCGGGAGAAGGTGATGTCGATTCAGAGGAAGGCGAATCCGCGGCTGCCGTCTCTCCTGCGGCGAAACCAGAAGAAGTTCTCCCCGAGCGCAGCGACTAACCCCGGCGATTGCTCGACAGTAGCCAAAAGATGGCCCCCCGAAGGCCGCCGCTACCAAGCGCAACATCTGGGTTACCGTAAGAAGCGCTAGTATCTCAGGCCTTTACGGTATAGCCGCCTACAGCCCCCCAGGTTTATCGTCAGCTCCACGCGCACAGCCATACCGAGGCAAGGCACTGTGGCGTTTTACGTCCGGGCGCTCGCGCCACAACCTGAACAGGGAAGCTAGGAGGATGTTATGAGGAGAAATAGTTGGCCGGCATTGATTACCGGAATGGCGATTGGAGCGGGGATTGGCGCGGCCCTGGGAATTTTGTTTGCGCCGCAGTCGGGGGAAGACACCCGGGATTATCTTCTCGAAACAGCCAAGGACCGCATCAATCAGACCAAAGAGCGATTCAGTGACGTAGGCGATCGCATTCGCGACGTGAAAGACCGCGTCACAGGTGTCGTCGAGAGCGGGAAGGAATTTGCGCGGCAAGCACAGGACTCTGTCGACCACGTGAAGGGACACATCCAGGACCTAAGCGAGGCGGGACGCCGCGCGTATCGTGAGGCCAAGAACGGCTAACGGATGGGGCTCCGGCGGCGAAAGGGGGAATCAGATGAAAGGCACCTTGATTGCGGGGATCGTGCTCATCGTTTTGGGAGTCATCGGGTTGGCGTATCAGGGAATCGGATACACGAAGAGAAAAGATGTGCTGGATGTGGGGCCGATCCACGCCACCAAAGACACTCACGAGACACTTCCGATTCCTCCGATTGTCGGCGGGATTGCGCTGATTGGCGGCATCGTGCTGCTGGTGGTGGGAGCAAAATCCACGGCCGGGTGATCCGATGTTCATCATTCTGGCAATCGCTTCGGTTGCCGAGCTCGTCGGATAACCTTCTCGGGCGGGCGCACGGTCGGTCGTGGGATCATACTCTGCCGATTCTGCTTTTGCGCGGACCGGAGATGTTGGGCTAGCGGCCCCGCTCAAGCTTTTCCATAATTCCAAGCGCACGCGGGGATCAATCCGCCAGCAGATCTTCCTAGATGTTTGGACCCTTTCGCTGCCACCTCCCGATCAGGGGCCCGTAGGGCTGCCGGCGCGGCGGTGGCCGTAACAGCAAGCCTGTTTGCGGCCCTGCGGCTCTCGTAGGCCCGGCCGCGCAATTCCTCTTGGAGCAAGGCGCGCAGCCGCAGGCGTGCTTTGTGCAGCTGTGACTTCGAGTTTCCCACCGAGCACCCTAGGATCTGGGCGATCTCGTTGTGTTCGAATCCTTCGACGTCGTGAAGGATAAACATCTGTTTGTAGCCGTACGGCAACTGGTCGACGGCGCGTAGCAAGTTGATGCGATCAATCGAGCCGCTCAGCCGCAGATCTTCCGCGCCGGGGTCTGTCCGCGAACGCGCGCCTTCTTCCATGGTTTCTGCCGGCTCATCAAGGGAGAGCTCGGCATGCCGTCGCTTCCGGAAATGCATCAGGACGATGTTGACGGTGAGCCGATGGAGCCAGGTAGAGAACCCGGACTCTCCGCGGAAGGTGTGGATCTTGCGGAACAATTGCAGGAAGGCATCCTGGGTCAGGTCTTCGGCTTCGGCGGGATTGCTCACCATGCGCAGACAGAGCGCATATACGCGGCGGCTGTGCAATTCATAGAGGCGTTCGAACGCGGCTGCGTCCCCCTGCTGCGCGAGTCCGATTGCGTCCGCCTCGGAGAGCACGGCGGATTGTAATGGTGATGGTGCAGCGTGTCTCACGTGATGGCTACCTATGGGTACGCCGGGAACAGGCTTTCGGATTTACTTGGGAGCGAAGGCAAGGAGTGAGTGGCTTCCTTGCCCGCGCTCCTGAGTAAGGCTGAAAACCAGGCCCATGGTCTTCGGCCCTACTGTCCGTCGTTCTCGTTCGAGTTCGGCGGCAACCGCGTTAAGGCTTCCTCGAGCGCAATTTCGCTCGGAGAAATCGCGGCCAACTTCGGCGCGCAAGTGGATTAGACAGCAGAACCATGTGGTGCGGAAATCAAGAGCGGGGCAAGGAATTCTAAAGGGCCAAGTGATTTAGGGCACTTGGCTTACCCGGAGATCTGTCTGGATCCTCGGCCGCCGGCGCCTCGGTTCAGACGCTGGGCTGCCGAATCAACCGAATCGTGCCATTAATGGTCCGGACTGAAATTTCGCCGCCGCCCAGACCGAGCTTGCCGCGGAACGCCCGCGCCCCAGCCGAAGTCGTTGCAGAGGTAACCGGCAATTCCGAGGAGAAATCGCCATTCAGATTTAATACCCTCAAATTGGCCCGCGCGCTCACGGGCAACCCGAGCACGACCGAACCGTTCACCGTTTCAACATTCATCGGTGCGCCGTCACCGAGCTCGGAAAGCTCCAGGCGAACGTTGCCATTGGTTGTTTTGGCGCTGAATCGACCCGCACTCTTAAGGACCTCCACATTGCCGTTTACCGAGTGCAGGTCGCCGCGACCATCGATTCCGTTCACGAGCACGCTGCCGTTCACCGTCTCGACATTACTGAGCAGAATTCTGGAAGGAACGTAGATGTGGTATTCGACGGCAACTTCGGCCCCTTCGCCCTGCGGGTAGCGGGTATGAACCAGCAGCCGGCTAGGTTCGCTCTCGACGTCAATCTGCACCTGCGAGAGGTCGGGTGAACCGGTTTTTGCCACTTTGACCGCGTGGACTTCTACTTCGTCGCGATTCCAGCCGTCCACCTCGACCGAACCATTTACGTTTTCAAGCAGGAAGGTGCCGCCGGCTTGCAGGGGATAGGTTTGCGTGAACTCTTGATCGGCGGCAAAGCAGCGCGAACCGCAAAGCAGTAGCAGCATCGCAAGGATAGACGACGCGGCGATCCGCGCCGGGACATGAACATGGCTTCGATCGAGGGCCGGCACTTCGGGATTTGTAGCCTTCATGGGACCTCCCGCATGCTGTCGATGAATTCTCGGTTTCATCAAATCTAGCGCCTTGCCGAACTCGCGTGGTCATCTTGCAACGGCAGCAGATTGCGCAATTGTAATCGCAATTGCCGCATTTCCTGCTCGAGGAGCTCCATCTGCTGGTTATAGAGCTGAACCTGTTTGCCGGCATCGCTTAAGACCACCCGGATATTTCCCGCCACGGCGCGCAGACGCAGGACCTCACCGCCGCCGTTGAGCGATCCTTCCGCACGGACTACGCGCAGGCCGTTCGAGAGGTCGCTGTAGCTGACCCGTATCGGAAACGCGGGGTCGACGATGACCCGGTGCTCGTCGGGCATTTGGATCTGCGCATCAATCGTGACCGGCAATTGACGCGGGAGGTAAACAACGATGTCGCCTGCGCTTGACTGCAGATCGCAATCGCCATGCTGCTTGGCGGGCATGACAAACCAGGCCGTAATGCCGCCGGCCGCTGTGGAGGCCTTGACCGTGCTGTCGACTTCGGTCAAGTAGATGTTGCCGCCAACCGTGCGCAGATCGAAGGGCCGGAAACGCGCACCACGCGAATTCCGCCACCCCCTGTTTTCGCGCGAACCAGGCCGGACGCTTCGCCGACTTCGATCTGCCCACCTGAGGTCTCGGCGAAAAGTTCTCCGCCGGAATGCTCCAGCGCAACGTTGCCTCCGCCGGTAAATAGGTGGGCCGCGCCGCCCACCGAGGCCACCCGGATGTGCCCGCCGCTGGTCCGCAGCGAAGCAGTTCCGCCAATCGTGCCCGTGGTGATGTGGCCACCGCCGGTATTCGCGATCAGGTCGCCGGAAACGTTCTTGACCGTAACGTGGCCGCCGTTGGTTTCCAGGCGCGCCGAACCGTCGATATTGCCCGCGGTTATGTTTCCGCCGGCGGTGGAAAGCTCGATGCGACCGCCGATGTCGTCAACCTCGATGCTGCCGCCGCCGGTCGAGGCATCGACATTGAAATCCTGGGGAACGCTCGCCTCCACGGTCACCCACAGGCGGCCGGCGGCTTCCTGCACGGTTTGACCTGTCAAATGGACTCCATTCGGAGTCCGCCGGGCGGAAAGCGCGAAATTCTTCAGCAGCTGCCGGGCATTGTTCTGCGAGGCGTCGGTTTCCAGATGAACGCGGTAGCTCAACTTGTTCGAACTTTGGGTGTGAATCACGATGTTGCCGAGGTCGGTACTGAGACGGAGGTGTTCCCCTTGGCGTACGGGGACAGATCCGGCCAGCTCCGAACTGAGCCGGGCACTTGCGCCGGGGGGCTGCGAGGATTCCGGTTTATCAGCGATCGCCGGTCGCGCCGAAGGCCTCCCCCCGATCGAGGCTGATGCGATCAGCAAGAGAACCAGCGAGGACTTCAAAAATAACCTTCGCAGGATTAGCGACGAGCCGAAAGAAGGGGGAGAGGTCAGTGGTCCGGGCATTTCGCTACTTTTGGCCGGGATCAAGATAACGGATTGCCGCAGCGCTCTGCAGACGGATGTAGGTACTCGGATCGTGCTGCATCCGGTCGCGCAAGACAGCCCGCATGTGATTATCGGAAACAACCTGGCCCCTTTCGGCCATGTCGCGAAGCGAGTTGATGGCCTCGATGCGGACGCCGGGATTCTTGTCGTCTACCAGCGCGCCGAGAAGGGTGTCGCGAATCATATCCTGCGGCTCGGCTCCGTTCAGGGCTTCGAGTGCCTTCAGGCGGACGGCGGCGTTCTGGTCGGTCTGAACCGAGCGGCACAGCGCGGAGCGAACCTCGGGATCGTCCTGGCGCGCACGGAGCAGGTCGACGGCGTTGAGGCGCACGTCAGGATCAAAACGTTCATTGTTGCGCAGGATATAGAGCAGGACGCGCTTTACGCTCTCGTCGTCGACCGTGCCCTGAAGCGTGACGGGCTGCTGCGCTCTCATTTGCAACTGCACTTGAGGGGGAGCGCCGCCATCGACGGGAAAAACGTTGATGCTGGCCACATCGGCGCTGTGAAGATCGAGCGCGCTCAATTCTGAAGCCGACGAAGCGGGAGGCACCGACAGGCCGGCCGCCGGCTGGCTGCCAGGATCTGTCGCGGCGAGCGACGAGTGGTGAGCGGATGCTGGGGCCGGCGCCGGACGCTCGAGAAATCGGGGCCCGAAAAGGCCGACCGAAAAGCCGATCATAACCAGAAGCGCCGCACTCCAGGCGGGCTCAGGTGAAAGCCAGTTTGCCGGGAGCAAGCTTCCCATCTTGCGGCGCAGCCATCCGCCCTCTTCCTCGCGATCGAGCGCGTCTTCCAGACTCGCGCGACAATTTGCAAGCATAGCGGCATCGGGCTCGAGCCGATACTCTGCTAGCATCGCCAACAATTCTGTTTCGCGGGAAATTTCCGCCGAGCAGGCCATGCATTGCGAGAGGTGCTGCGCCACCTGCTCCCGTTCGGCGGCACTGAGCTCGTCGCCCGCAGCGAAAAGGACCAGCCTGGGCTGCCAAAAGGCGCAGTTCTCGGCGGTTGCCCCGCTGCTGCCCGCATTTCTATCCTGCCAACGCATTGTCGGGAAATCCTTGACTATCTCATGCTGTCCAGATTCGCGCGCAGTTTTCGGGTGGCGCGAAACAGGGAATTCTTCACCGTTTCTTCTGACGTGCCAAGAAGCTCGCCGATAGCCCGCAATCTCAACCCCTGGTAGTGTTTCATTTCGAACACGGTCCGTTCACGAGGAGAGAGGCTTTTCATCGCTTCTTGAATCTTCTCGCCGAGCTCGCGCCCCAAAAAGCTTCGTTCCGGATTGGAGGCCGGGCTTGGTTCGGGCTGGCGGTCGAAAAAGTCCTGCGCCGGCCCTTCTGCTTCGTCCGGCGGGACAGGAGCCTGATCCTCGCGGTGCGTGCTCCGACGGCGCAAGTAATCAAGCGCTACATTCGTGGTAATCCGATATAGCCAGGTGTAAAAGCTGCATTCGAACCGGAACCGATGCAGGTTGCGATACACCTTGAGAAAACTCTCTTGGTATATGTCTCGGGCGTCTTCGGGCCGATGGACAAGATTGAGAGCCAGACGCAAGACTTCGCGGTCGTAGCGACGCACCAACTCCTCAAAAGCGAACCGCTCACCCGTCTGGGCCTGCCGGACAAGCGCATGCTCTTCGGCGCGCTTATCCGCTGCGGCTTGGCGGGGATCTGCCTCAACTGCGACGCTCATCGCCATGGCGTTTCCCGTGGGCTGGGGGCTGCCCGCGAGTGATGTATCCACTCCTGCGCTGGGTTCGTTAAACCCTTCTGAGCCTTTCAAATACATAGACGCACTGGCTCCGGTGTGGTGAGCAGGCCAACTGTTACCGGCAGCAGGTTTGCGGGCCATAACTAATGGATGCGGCTGCCCGGTATTTCGTTGCAGTGAAAGTACTTAGCTGCGAACTCCAGGCTTTTCAAGCGATTATCGCCCCCGCTGTCTTTCAAAGACTCCTTCATTGAGCCGCACGCCAAGCCGGATCAGGCCGTACACCGCGACGCAGACCACAAAATCCACCAGGACGCCGCCGTCCATTTGAAATCCCTGATGACGAAAGACTTCCGGAAGATGCGGCGCAAGCGAAAGGTAGTAAATGGCATTCCCAATCAGTATTGCCAGGAGATACTCCAGCCAACGGATCGGAGTGACGCCAAGGAATTGTCGTGCTTTAGCCATGAAATCGTTCGCCCCAGGCGACCATCACAATATAGGTCAGGGCAGGATCGATGTAAACGTCGCCTTCGTCCACCCAGGCGAGCGCGCCTCGGCTCGACTGCCAATGGTATAAGAGTAGGGATCTGGAAATATTCATGACCACCAGGCTCAGTGATTCCATAAAATATTTGCGCGGCGTGGGACCGCAGCGGGCGGCAGCGCTGCAAGAGCGCGGAATCACCTCGGTCGCTGACCTGCTGGGCTATCTTCCGTTCCGGTATGAGGATCGCATCCGCTTCACCAGGATTGCGGAGATTATTCCCGGGCAAGTGCACACGATTTGCGCGCAGGTATCGGGCGGCGGCGGAGCCACGGTGCGGTTCATGCGCGGCCGAGGCGCCGTCTTTCACCTGACAGTTGACGATGGATCGGGCCGGCTGCATGCGCGGTTCTTTCACGGCGGCTATCTCGCCGGGCGACTGAAAGACGGGCAGAAACTGGTCTTGCATGGAAAAGTAGAACGCGATGCCTACCGGCCGGGGCGGCTGGAAATGGTGAATCCGCAGATCGAAGTGATCACAGCAGGCGAGGGCGAGGCGGCCGATTCGACCGAAGTCGGGCGGATCGTGCCGATTTATGAAGCCATGGGCGGGGTCAGCTCGCGCCTGCTGCGCCGGATCATCTATGGCGCACTCATCGACTTTGACGGCCATCTGGCTGACCCGCTGCCTTCGGGCATTCGCGAGCGCCTCCGGTTTCCAACGCGCCGGGAAGCGCTGCTGTACGCGCATTTCCCGCCGAACGATGTGAGCCTCGAACTGCTGAACAGCTTTCGAAGTCCGGCGCAGATCCGACTGATTTTTGAGGAATTTTTTTACTACCAGTTCGGGATGATTTTGCGGCGGCAAACCGAAAAGCGGCGGCGCGGGATCGCCATGCGCATCCGGGAAGACAAAATTCGAGATGCCCTAAAGCGAATTCTTCCCTTCAAGCCAACCGGCGCGCAAAAACGCGTGCTGGCGGAAATTGCCGGCGATCTCGAACGTCCCTTTCCGATGCACCGGCTGCTCGAGGGCGATGTGGGAAGCGGGAAGACGATCGTGGCGCTCGAAGCGGCGACCATTGTGATCGAAAACGGCTATCAGGTCGCACTGATGGCGCCCACAGAAATTCTGGCGGCGCAGCATTACCTTTCGGCGCGGCGCATTTTTGAGCCGGCTGCCTACCAGGTGGAACTGGTCGTCGGCGGCCGCAACCGCGCTCAAAAGGAAAGCGCGATCGCGCGCATCGAGAGCGGCGAGGTGCAGTTCGTGGTGGGCACACACGCGCTGATCGAAGACCCGATTCGATTCTCGCGGCTGGGCCTGACCATTGTTGACGAGCAGCACCGTTTTGGCGTATTGCAGCGCAAGCGGCTGATCGACAAAGGGCTTTCGCCGCACGTGCTGGTGATGACGGCTACGCCGATTCCGCGCACGCTCGCACTGACGCTCTACGGCGATCTCGATCTGTCGGTGATCGACGAGTTGCCACCGGGGCGCACGGCGATCGAGACCCGCTGGGTATCTGAGGGCCAGTTGCCCGGCGTGTGGGAGTCGGTGCGTCGCGAAATCGCGCGCGGGCGGCAAAGCTACGTGCTCTATCCGGTGATCGAGGAATCCAAGCAGGAGCTCAAGGCCGCCACCGAAGAGTATGAGCGGCTGGCGAAAACCGTGTTTCCGCAGCTGCGGGTGGGATTGCTGCACGGGCGCTTGAGGAACGCGGAAAAAGATGAGGTGATGGAGCGATTCCGGAGGAACGAAATTCAGATTCTGGTGGCCACCACGGTCATCGAAGTGGGAGTGGACGTCCCGAACGCCACGGTGATGGTGATCGAACACGCCGAGCACTTCGGACTGGCGCAACTTCATCAGCTGCGCGGCAGGATCGGGCGGGGACAGGAAAAATCCTATTGTGTTCTGGTCGCGCCCAAATCGATCACCGGCGAGGGGCGCGAGCGGCTGGAAGCGATGGTGGCGACCTGCAATGGATTTGAAATCGCCGAGCGCGACCTGCAACAACGCGGGCCAGGAGAATTTTTTGGCACCCGTCAACATGGAGATGCGGCGTTCTGTTTCGCGCAGCCGCTTCGGGATCATGAGCTGCTCGAACTGGCGCGGCGCGAGGCCCTGGCGATTGCCGAAGATCCCGTGCGCGCCAAGGAGTTAACCGAACGTCTGGAAACGTTTAGTCCCGCCTGGCAAAAGCGCTATCATCTGGCGTCGGTGGGATAAGCAGATGCGAGTGATTGCGGGTACCCATGGCAGCCGCAGATTAAAAGGACCGGGCAAGCTTCGACTAAGGCCTACGAGCGACCGGCTGCGCGAGACCCTGTTTAACGTGCTGGGTCCCGCGGTCCGGGAATCACTGTTCGTAGATTTGTACGCCGGGACGGGCGCCATTGGCATCGAAGCCGTCAGCCGCGGGGCCCGGGAAGTGATCCTGGTCGAAGCACACAACGCCACCGCGCGCCTGGCGCGAGAAAACATTGAGCTGCTCGGAATTAGCGCCAGTGCCGAGGTCATCGAAGACGACGCGTTGCATGGACTGGAGACACTGGCCAGCCGTCGTCTGCTTGCGGATTTCATTTTCCTCGATCCGCCCTACGAGGAGTCGAACCAGTATCGCAAGGTGCTCGAGTACCTGGACTGCTCGCACCTGGTCGCGCCCTACGGTATCGTGATCGTCGAGCATGACCACAAGCTTGAGCTGCCCGGGCGATTCGACCGGCTCGAGCGCACGCGTTTGCTCGAGCAAGGGGATGCGGCGCTCAGCTTTTACAGTCTGGCAGCCGCTGCCTAACACCGCGCATCTCAATCAAACGAGTATAATGGCGCCTCCCATGCATCTCGGTCTCACTCCGGCGTATCCGCTAAAGCGGTCGGAAGCCTCCCACGCCGCGCTGCGCAATTTGGAGGTGGCCTGGGAATCACCCTGGCGCGAATTCCGAACCAGCCTGGCCGATTTATTTTCCGGGCCTCGCCCGGCAAAAGACTCCGAATGGCCAGCAGACCGAGTCTTTCAAGTCGATTGGGTGCGTGGACAGTTGCCGGGGCGTGCCTTTGCGGCTGCATCGCTCTGGCACGTTGCCGCGGTTCTGATACTGACTCTGCCAATCTGGGGCTTTCTTCCGCCGCCCGAGCATACTCTGGCGCCAGTACAAATCGAAGTGGTCTACGTGCCGGCCCAAGATCTGCCTCCTATTTCACTTCCCGCCCCGCGGCCCCAACCCCGCGCCCCTGCAAAGCAGACTGCCGGAAGCAAGCCTACCGCTGCGCCCGGTGCAGATGCCTATCACCCGCGCCAGACGATTCTCTCGGTGCCGGTGGAGGTGACGCATCCACGGCAAACTTTGATCCAGCCGGATGCGCCGAAGACGGCGCCGAAAATCGATGCGCAGCTTCCCAATATGGTCCAGTGGTCGACGCCGGCGATACCCCGACCGCAACTACAGCTCGCTCCCACCGCAGCGGCGCCGGCCATTCGGCAGCGAGTGGTCCGTGAGATTGCGGTGCCGGAGGTTCCAAACACGGAGAAGAATCCGGCGGAGTTGAACATTGCGTCGGCTGCGGTTGCCAATCCGCAGCCACGGCTGGCGATGAGCGCCAGCCTCGGCCGCGGTTGCCGCACAGCGCCGGGCGCGTACCGATAGCACGGCTGCGCCCGACATCGGAGCTGCGAATAATGATGCGAATCTGCACCGGCTGATCGCGCTTTCCGCCACACCCGGGCCGGCCGCGCCTGCCATCAGCGTGCCACAAGAAAATCTAGCCGCGCGGATTTCGATTTCTCCTGCGGGGCGGCAGCCCGGCACACCGGGCGGGCGGGAAGGGGGAGCGGCTGGCGGCGTTCCCACGACGCCTGGAGCAGAGGGTGGAACCGCACAGGCCAGCTCCCTGCCGGCGGCCGTGAGCATCAGCGGGGGAAACAGCCGCGCGGGAGGCCTGGCGCCGGGAAAGCTGAATTTGCAGCCGGCGGCGCCGGATCCGAGGGCGCCTACTCGGAAGGGGCCCTCGGTGGTGGGTACGATCGCGCCCAATACGCCACCGGAGAAAATCCTTTTTGGCAAGGAAGTCTATACCTTGAACATCAATTTACCGAACCTGACCAGCGTGGCGGGAAGCTGGATTCTGAATTTTGCGCAACTGGACCAACCCGGTGAGCCTCCCTTTCATTCCCGGGGGCAGCTTTCCGGCCCAGTGCCCCTCGAGAAAACCGACCCCAAATATCCGCCGCAGCTCATCAAGGATCATGTGGAAGGGCAAGTGATTCTCTACGCGATCATCGGCAAGGATGGTTCGGTTGGCAGCATCCAGTTGGTGCACGGAGTCGATCCGGAACTCGATCGGGATGCCATGGAGGCGTTTGCGCGCTGGAAATTTCGCCCCGGTGCGCGAGACGGCGTTCCCGTAGACTTGGAAGCCGTGGTTTATATCCCCTTCCGCTACAAACCTCCCGAGCAATAGCTGGCCTTTGACCTGGGGCTAGAAATGCGCACGCAGTTCGCGAAACGCTGAAATAATCAGCAACCTGCCCGCTCCGCTTTCCACTTCCGCCTTGTCGGCCTGCCAGCTGGCCGCATGGGGAATGAAGACGGCGTTTAATCCCGCCTGCAACGCAGGATTGATGTCGGTGGCAGGACTATTGCCGACCATCCAACCGAGCGACTTCACGATTTTGAACTGCTCGATGAGCCGCTTGAAAACGCCGGCATTCTTCTCCATGGCAATTTCGATGGCGTCGAAATAGGTTTGCAGGCCGGAGCGCTCGACTTTTCCCGCTTGTTCGGCAGCTTCTCCTTTCATCAGCAGGATGAGGCGGTGGCGCTTGGCCAGATAGGCGAGAGTCTCGGGCACTCCTTCCAGAATTTGAGGCGGAGTGTTCTCAAGTTCGGCGGCCCTCTGCTCGATTCCCTTCACAATCTCGCGGCGGGCCATATTGCCGGCCAGCTTGAGGTAGGTTTCCTCAAGCGAACGGCGGAAGCTCCGCACTCCGTATCCGTGCTGGCGGATGTTGCGCCTTTCGGTTTCATTCAGGATGTGACGCACGTAATCGGGCGTATAGCCGAGATATTCGAGCTGGGAGACGAATTCGGTGATCGCCTTATCGAAAGCAACGTTGTTTTCCCAGAGCGTGTCGTCCGCATCGACGATGATGGTATTGCGCGCCATTAGACCCCGATGTCAAATCTTGCGGTAGGCGCGAAAATAAGAGAAGGAATTTTCGCAAGGATGGTTATTAACTGGCATAGCAAGGCGCCGCAGGGCGATGGTCGCGAACCGGGACCGAGACCGGGACCGAGAAATGATCCTCGGGCCTGCGGCCTGCAGTTGTGTCGAGCCCAAGCCCAGCCGGCGGCTCACTGCCCAGAAGAATCGGTACATCGGCAAACGCCGTGCCGGGGACCGCGACGCTGGCTTCCAACCGGAAACTAGGACCTATCAGGCGGTGGCGGGAAGGAATTCGTAGCGCTCGATGCGGGCAGCCACGCCTCGGCGGCCACTGTGGGGCTCGACGCGAAGCACGCGGGCGTAGCAGCGGATGTTCACATCGCCTGCCAGGGTGATCTGCTGAGGGAGCGTCAATACGAATTCGATGGAACTGCCGGTTTCCAGGCTGGCCTCGATGGTAAAGTAGAGCCCACGAAAGCTGACATCACGGGTCTCGCCCTGGCGTTCGGTGACGTCGTCGCCGGCCAGAACCGCACTTTCACCGGAAGGTTCATCAGGAAGCGTCGTGCAGCGCGGCGCTCGACATCATTGTCCATGAGCCCTCACGTCGACCAGGTGAGCTCAAGCTATCATCGCTTTCCGCGTGACGCAACCGATTTCGAGCCGTCGCGCCGGTCTCGAGCGGAATCGTATTACTCTATTTTAGAACGAAAGGCGAACAGGACCCCCATGGCCGAAGTGTTCCATCGCAATTTTTTCCTGCCAGGACCTGCCGGGAAACTAGAGGCCATGCTGTGGACGGCGCCGGCGTCTGATTCCCGGCTGGTGGCGCTGGTTTGCCATCCGCATCCGCTGTTTGGCGGCACCCTGCACAACAAAGTGGTCTACCAAACGGCCAAGGCCTTGCATCGCCGGAGTATGCCGGTGTTGCGATTCAATTTTCGCGGCGCAGGCCTGAGCGAGGGGCAGCACGATCGCGGAAAAGGCGAGCAAGACGACGTGCGCACCGCCCTTGATTACCTGGCGCAGGAATTTCCGGATCGCCCCATTCTGCTGGCCGGATTCAGCTTCGGTTCGTGGGTTGGCCTGCGAGTGGGCTGCGAAGATCCGCGGGTGAGCAAGCTGATCGGCTTGGGAATTCCGGTCGACACAGCGGATCTGAGCTACCTGCGGTCCTGCGCCAAACCGAAACTGATCCTTCAGGGCGAAAACGACCAATTCGGTGGGCGCGCAAGCGTGGTGGCGGTATTTGCCACGCTGCCTGATCCCAAACGCCTCGTGATTATCGAGGCGGCGGATCATTTTTTTCAGGGGAAGTTGAGCGAGGTGGCGGCGGCCATTGATCAGTGGGTGGAGGAAACCGAAGTTGCCGCGCCTTCGACGGGCAATCGAGCCTAACCGCGGGGCTCGAATACCTTCAGGAATTCGTCGCGCCCGGCGGGTTCGACGCCGACGAGCTTGAGATTTTCTTCCACGTGAGCGATCTGGCTCATGCCCACGAGCGCGGTGGTAACTCCCGGCGCGGAGCGGGCGAACTGCAGCGCCAGGCCGGAATCCTGGGCCATTCCCCAGGCCGCGCGCATGTGCGCGGGTAAATTGCGGGTCAACTGTCCCTGCAGCAAGGCTGCGCTGGACACCAGAGTGATCCCCAGGGCCCGCCCCGCCTGCACCATGGCCATGGTTTTGCCGGCGACCAATTGGTTCGGACGCACCAGGGCCTCGGGCATCGCGAGGTTCAGCGGTAATTGCACGTACCGGAAGTGGTGGTCTTTGCCCCTCGCCTGGGAGGCGATGGTTACCATTTCCTCGATCGACAGATATCCCTGGGATTTCGGGTCTTCGCGGAAGGCATTCCAGGTGGCCAGGCCATACGCGCCGATCTTGCCGGCGGACACCGCGGATTCCAGAAACGCAAAGGCCTCCCGGATGCGTTGCTGGAACTGTTCGCGAGGGATTTCGTCGAGCTGCGTTTCCGGGTTGTGCAGGTAGAAGACGTCGATGCATTCCACGCCGAGGTTTCGGCGGCTTCTCTCGATCTGATTGCCAAGATACCGGGGCGTCATGCAGTGGCATCCGGCGGCAACGTCTTCGGGCGTAAATACGCCTTGCTCGAGGAACTCGCGGGAGAAATAGTCGTTGGCGTCAGACGGCATGTCGCCGTCCGGTGTGAGGAAACCCGCTTTGGTGCATAGAACGATTTCGTCGCGACAGAATCCGTTGGCGATGAGCTCCCTCAGTGCCTCGCGGATCGAGCGTTCGCTGCGTTGAAAGCGATAATTGATGGCCGTATCGACGAGGTTGAAGCCGCCTTCAACCGCAGCGACGACAGCGCCGCTGTATGCTTCATCGGTAGCTTGGTCTGCCTCGCCAAGGTAGGTGCCGATACCGACCGAAGAAAGGATGAGTTCGTCGGTTGTCTGGCGAAAGTGCCCGGCGGCGGACTTGCCTTTGAACCGGGCGGCGTAGCGCAAGGTGCCCGCGGCAGTCGCTGAACCAGCGATCAACCTAGCGTTGGGTGGTGCCGAAGCAGGCATGCCTAAGCTCGCTTTTCCGCGCCAATGGCAGAGACGACGAAGTATAGCAGAACGAAAAACAGTACGAAGACAGGACGGCAATTCAGGAAATGCTGGTAGAAGTCATCTCCTGCGCGGGGTCGCCCCCCGCGAGCCCTTGCGCCAGGATGAGTTCACGCGCCTCCACGCGAATTTTGGGCAGGTTGCGAGCGAAAATCGCCGCCCCGATGATGGCTCCGATTCCGCCCAGTGCCACGGTCCAAGGCGCTCCGATGCGGTCGGCGACCGTGCCCGAGAGCAGAGCGCCGATGGGAGCCATGCCAAGAAACATCATCGAATAGACGGCCATGGTGCGTCCTCGCAGGCGGTCAGGGACCATGGATTGGATCAGCGTGTTTGTGGAAGCCATCTGCACCATCACGAAGAATCCCACGGGAACCAGAAGCATTACCGAAAGGGGATAGGAACGCGACAGCGAAAACAGGATCAACGAGGTGCCAAAACCGGCGCAGGAAATCGCCACCAGTTTTGCCAGGCCCTGGAGTTTGGTGCGCGAAGCGAGCGCGAGCGCGCCTAGCAGAGCGCCGATTCCGGTAGCGCCCATCAGCACGCCCAGGGTGCGAGCGTTGCCGTGCAGGATGCGCGCGGCAAAAATCGGCATCAGCACCGAGTATGGCAGAGCGGCAATGCTGATGACGCCGGTGAGCAGAAGCAGCACCCGGATGGGCGCGGTGTGCAGCACAAAGCGAAACCCTTCCGCAATGTGCTCGAGCGGCGAGGCGCTGTGTTCTGTCGCCGGTGCGCGCTGCACCCGCATCATCAACAAGCCGGCGATTACGGCGAGGTAGCTTACGGCGTTCGCAAAGAAGCACCATCCTTCGCCGATGCTGGCGACCAGGATTCCGGCGACCGAAGGACCAATCACACGCGCGCTGTTGAACATCGAGGAATTGAGCGCGATGGCATTCATGAGGTCCTCGCGGCCGACCATTTCGACCAAAAACGACTGGCGCGCGGGGACATCGAATGCGTTCACCACGCCCATCAGCATGGCGATCACGATCACCTCGGCTACGGTTACGCGCTTGCTCAGGGTCAGAAACGCAAGCGTGAACGCCAAAATCATGGAGCTGACCTGCGTCCCCACGATGATGCGGCGGCGGTCCCAGCGGTCGGCGGCCAGTCCTCCGATGGGGCCGAGCAGGAAAATGGGAATCTGGCCGGCGAATGCCACCGTTCCCAGCAACAGCGACGATCCCGTCAGGCGGTAGACCAGCCATGCTTCGGCGATGTTGTCCATCCAGGTGCCCACCAGGGAGATCATTTGGCCGCTGAAGAACAGGCGGAAATTGCGGTGCTTCAGGGAGCGCACCATGTCGCGGAATCGAGAGCGGTCTTCGAGGCTGGCGGGAGTGGGAGGTTTTGTGGTGGCCGTTTCCGCCATGCATCAATTGTACGATGTATCGCGCCGATACCCGTGGCGATTATCGGGAGGGATTCACTTCGCGGGCTTGCGGCGCGGCCGGGAAAAGGCATTCAGTCGCTTGATGCGTTCGCGAGCGAGCGAGGCCTTTTGCTGCGGCGAGACCGCAGAAGCAGAATCCGCGGCGGGCTCGGCCAGCAGGCGGCTGCAAGCGCGCAGAATTCGCCGATAGGGCCAATCGGCTTCCCGGAAGAAGACCTCTCCGTCGCGCGGGCTGGAGTAGAACCAGCGGGCAACCAGACCGAGGTGTTCGCTCAGTTCGGGCGGCGCGTCGCGCAATCGGTAGCGCTTGGTGCGCTCCTCGGGCGACTCTGCGGGAGCGTGCTGCTCCTCAGATGGCGGGATGCCCTTTGGTTCCGACCGAGGCTGGGCGGAATTGACTTCGGTTTGCTGCAGTCCCGCGCGGAGGATCATCTCAACCGACCGCGGCTCGCTCGACAGCTCGCCAAAGCGGAGGAAGATCGGCTCTTGGAGCAGCCCCCCCAGCAGTGGGAAGGCGGCCACGGTCTTTTGCTCGGCGCCGCGCTGGAGAATAATGAGGTTGAGATCATCGATCCTCCGAGCGAGGGCGGGAAGTCCTCGCCAGACACTGGAAACTTTTTCGAGGCGTTTGTGCAGCGCGGCAGCGTGTTCGAAATCAAGAGACTCGCTTGCCGCTTCGCGGTCTCGCTCCATCTGCTCAATCAGCGCGGCACCAGAGCTATCCAGGGTTTCGAGCACGCCTTCGACCTCCAGGTCGTATTCCTGTTTGCTGCAACCGGCAAAGCAGGGCGCCAGGCACATCTTCATTTCCGAGTAAATGCATCCCGGGAAACTCGGGTCCCGGCGGATTTTGATCTGGCAGCGGCGGATCTTGAACAGATCGAGAAACGATTCGCCAAACGCGTCCGCGGCCTTTCGGGACGGGAAAGGGCCGAAGTAAAAACCGTCCTCGGCGCGAATTCTGCGAGTGACGTAGCAGCGTGGATATTCGCTTCCTAGATTCACCTTTAGCACGGCCGGAGGGCGCAGCCGAACCAGGTCGCAGTATCGCCCCGGGAAATTGGTGCGGGCCTGCTGATAGTGCGCAAGCTGTTGCTCGAACTTGGAGCCGGTGGCGCGATAGCGGAGCTGGCCGGCGACATTGCGTAGAGTCAGACGCTGGGAGGGCTCCTAGGGAGCTCTCAAAAGACGCTCCGCGGCACGGCGAATGTCGGCGGTGCGTGCCAGGTAGGGCTGCGCGTTGGCGTCCCGCATGGCAATCAGCAGAACTCCCGGCCGCCTTGGCAAGCTCTCAAAAACCTGCGCATCGCGAGCCGCTGCAAAGTCCTGCACGCCATCCAGTTCCAGCATGTTGCCAGGATACAACGAGCCGGGCGGCAGGCTATACCGGCTTTGCTTGGGAACGTCACGACGGGTGAGCCACAAGCTGGCTCGCCGATCCGACTGCGGAGTGGCAGCCCGGCCTGCCCGAACGCGCGAATTGTGGCCCGGGGTGTTTTCTGCAATGCCAGGCATTCCTGCTGCGCGCTTCCGGAGGCCTATCCGACAATGAACACGCCTGGCAGGAAAATCGAGTATCCTAGGTTTCAACATTTTTGACCTTTTCAGAGGAGGAGCAATGTCTTCGCCTTCGCGCCGTCGCAGCGATCGCGTTTCATTGACGGTCTTGCTGGAGACTTCGGGAATCGACAGCCACGGCGAGGAGTTCAACGAACCTGCGAAAACTCTCATGGTCAGTTCCCAAGGCGCCTTGATCGCTTTGGGGCGTGACCTGAGGCCGGAGCAGCAAATTCACATCCGGCGCAAGGCGCCGGCCGAGGCGCATCGTCAAAGCCGCGTACGCATCGTGAACCAGATGGGGAAGCAAAGAGACGGCTACCTCTACAGTATCGAGGTTCTGGACCCCGGCGTGGATCTGTGGGGAGTGGATTTCCCGGCGCTTGCTGACAGCCCCGAAGCGGTGGCCAAAATGCTGCTCGAGTGCACCTATTGCCACCAGCGCGAGGTCGCCTACCTCGGCGAGCTCGAGCTTCGCGCATTCGAAACAAATCAGGGCATCGCCAGACACTGCAAGAAATGCAACGTTCCGAGCGTCTGGATTCAAGTGCCCAATGAAAACGAGCGGAAACTCTCGGCGCGAGCAAGCAAGGGGCGCCGGACAAGCGAAGCTCCGGAGCCGAAGCGCACCGCTTCGGAGCAGAGAGAACGTCAACGATTGCGTTTGCAGACCCGCCTGACGGCCTGTATCCGCCAGGCGGGGGAAGACGACGAGCTGGCCGTGTGTGAGGATATCTCGCCGCTCGGCATGTGCTTCCGCAGCAAGCGGCGCTTCGACGCCAATGTGTCGGTCGAAGTAGCGGTTCCCTATTCTCCCGACGCCGCGAATATTTTCCTGCCAGCCCGGATCGTGTATTCAGAGGAACTGCCGAAGGCGGGTTTGTTTCGGCACGGGACCGAATACCGCCGGGTCGGGCCGAGGGCTCGATAAATGAGCTCCCCATCTCGTGCCTTGACCGCAGGAGGAGCCAGGTTCCCTGCTACAATAAATTTGGAGATGGCCTGCGACGCAGGTGACGTTGCGAAAGCCTATTGAACCAACACTGGATCCCAGGGTGCTCGCGTCGTCCTGCCCTTGTGCACGTTTCGAGCCGGCTTGCCGGTGCGGAAAAGCCTCAAAGCAGGCGCTGGGCGCCCACCTTTTAAGTGGGGTTCAGGGCCTAGCAGCGCACGGCGAAGTGGACCGCTCCACTCTCGTTCGGACTCGTCGAAAATTGAGTTGTAAGAAAGCCTCGCATTGAGAATTCTGTTCATTGGTGACATCGTTGGCTCCCCGGGCCGCAAGATCGTGCACGAACGCCTGGCGGATATCCTTTCGCAGCGCGCGATCGACCTGTGCATCGCCAATGGGGAGAACTCGGCGTCGGGCTTCGGGATCACGCCGCGGCTCGCCGAGGAGTTGTTTGCTTCCGGGATCGAGGTGATTACGGGAGGGAACCATATCTGGGATCGGCGGGAAATTCTCGAATATTTTCCGCACGAGCCTCGGCTGCTGCGGCCGGCGAATTTTCCAAACGGCCTGCCGGGCAGCGGACTCTACCTGGGCCGCACCCGGGGCGGGGTTGGATACGCGGTACTGAATTTGCAGGGGCGGACGTTTATGGCCGCCTTGGATGATCCCTTTCGCACGGCCAAGCGCGAACTAGCCAAGATTCCGGAAGAGATCAAGGTGATTTTTGTGGACATGCACGCCGAGGCAACCTCGGAAAAACAAGCCATGGGATGGTATCTCGACGGCCAAGTTTCGGTTGTGGTGGGAACGCATACGCATGTGCCGACCGCTGATTTTCACGTGCTGCCCGGGGGAACGGCTTACACGACCGACGTGGGCATGACCGGTCCGCACAATTCGGTGATCGGGATGGAAAAAGAAGGCGTGCTACAACGATTCCTGGATGCCTTGCCGGCGCGGTTCGTGGTGGCCGAAGGCGACGTGCAGATGAATACGGTACTGATCGACGTGGACGAGACCACCGGACGAGCTCGATCGATCGAGCGATTGAACTTTCGCCTGGATTGAACAGAAGGAAGAATCCGCGATGGCCATAGAGAAATGGATGCGCGCTCCTGGCTTGGTGGCAATCCTGGCGCTGGCAGCGACAACGCCAGCCGCCACCGACCTGGTCGATCAGGCCATGGCCACAATCAAACCGGAAGCCATCCGCGCCGACATGCGATTCCTCTCCGACAATCTGCTCGAAGGGCGGCGCACCGGGACGCGCGGGCACGAAATTGCGGTCAGCTACATGGCCTCGCGATTCGAAGAGTTGGGACTTCAGCCCGCGGGAGATCAGGGAACGTATTTTCAAAACGTGCCGCTGCGGGCTTCGCGCACCAACCCTAGCAAGTCGACGATGAGCTGGACGGCCGGCGGCAGGGAAACCTCGCTCGCTTTTGGCAAGGACTTCATAGCAGCAGCCGACCCTTCGCGTCCGGAGACCGCGGTCAACGCAGCGGTGGCCTTCGTGGGATATGGCATAACTTCTCCGGAACTGCACTATGACGACTATCAAGGCCTGGACGTGAAGGGGAAAATTGTCGCCACCGTTTTTGGAGCGCCGCCTTCGTTTGCGTCGTCGATGCGCGCGCATTATTCGTCGGGTGTCACCAAGCGGGCCAACGCCGTGGCGCACGGGGCGGTTGGCTATGTGACGCTCTACGATCCCCGACTCGAGGCGCTTTATAGCTTCGAGCATCGCCTGAAGGACATGGCTTCCCCCGACTTGAACTGGCTCGACCCGCAAGGGCAGCCGAACGACCAGTTTCCGGCGCTGCAGGCCATCGCCTCGCTGAGCGTCCCAGGCTCGCGAAAATTTCTGGAAGCGAGCGGGCATTCGCCCGAGCAGGTGTTTGCCGAGGCCAAGACCGGCAATATCAAATCCTTTCTGACCCCGGTAAGCTTTCGCATTCAGGTCGCCACCGAGGCCCAACAGGTGCACAGCCCGAACGTGGTTGCGAAATTGCCGGGAAGCGATCCCGCCTTGCGCGGGGAATACGTGGTTTTTACGGCGCACCTGGACCACATGGGGATTGGCGAGCCGGTGAACGGCGACAAGATTTATCATGGCGCGCTCGACAACGCTTCGGGGTCGGCAGCCTTGCTGGAAATTGCGCGGGCCATGGCGGAGCTCCATCCGCGGCCGAGACGCTCGATCTTGTTCCTATCGGTAACCGGAGAAGAGGAGGGA
Source organism: uncultured Acidobacteriota bacterium (assembly GCA_963718485.1). Lineage (GTDB taxonomy): Bacteria > Acidobacteriota > Terriglobia > Acidiferrales > UBA7541 > Palsa-295. The sequence continues at coordinate 77,178 of CAVQZU010000069.1, read as the reverse complement.
TTGCTGGGGGCGGATTATTTCGCGCACTATCCGACGGTGCCCAAGTCCGCCCTGGTGGCCGACCTGAACATGGACGAAGACATCATGCTCTGGCCGCTTCAGGACGTGGTGGCCTACGGGGCCGAGCACTCCACCCTGGCAACCGTTGCCCAGGACGCGGCCCGGCGGCTACACCTGACGGTGAGCCCGGACCGGCAGCCTGAGCAGGTGATTTTTATCCGCAGCGATCAATATGCGTTCGTAAAACAGGGCATTCCCGCGATGCTTACCAACGCGGGCGAGCAATCGAGCAATCCGACGATCGAGCCGCCAAAGATCGAAGCTGCCTGGAAGGAAAAAGTCTACCATTCGCCGCTCGATAATATGAGTCAACCGGGGTTGGATTTCGCCGCCGGAGCGAAGTTCGCGCAGTTCAATTTTCTCTGCGGGTATCTGATCGCGCAACAAACGGCTCGCCCGAGGTGGAATCCGAGGGACTTTTTCGGTGACCGCTACGCAGCTGCGGGGAAGTAATCGGCACATCGAGGTAGCCGTATATTCATGCGCGAAACGCGAAGCGCATGCTAGAATAAGGCTGCGTTTGTTGCTCCAGATAAATCCTCCTAGGACTCCCCGGGGCTGCAAGACTTGGGTAAACGAGCAGCCTTTCTTTTTGGCCGCAGATCATGACTACCTCCATTCGTAATATCGCCATCATCGCTCACGTCGACCACGGAAAGACGACGCTGGTGGACGGGATGCTGCGCCAAAGTGGAATTTTTCGCGCCAACCAGGAAGTGGCCGAGCGGGTGATGGATTCAAACGATCTCGAGCGCGAACGCGGCATCACCATTCTTGCCAAGAACACGGCGCTCACCTACCACGACACCAAGATCAACATTGTAGATACGCCCGGGCACAGCGATTTCGGCGGCGAGGTGGAGCGAGCCTTGCGGATGGTGGATGGCGTGGTGCTGCTGGTGGATGCCAGCGAAGGGCCGCTGCCGCAAACGCGCTACGTGCTGCAGAAAGCGCTGGCCGCCAAACTGCCGCCGATTATCGTGCTCAACAAGATCGATCGGGCCGACGCCCGTCCGGCGGCGGTACTGGATGAAATCTACGATCTGTTCATCGATCTGGATGCGGCCGAAGATCAATTGGATTTTCCGGTGGTGTACACGAACGCACGGACCGGCGTGGCGCACGATCAGATCGGCGATTCATCGAGCACTCTGCAGCCGCTATTCGAGAAAATCGTGGCCGCCATTCCTCCGCCTTCGGGCGACCCGAACGCGCTGCTGCAGATTCAGGTCACCAATCTGGACTACAGCGAGTATCTGGGACGCCTGGCAATCGCGCGCGTGTTTCAGGGCACGCTCCGGCGCGGCGCCGAGGTTGGTATTGCGAAGCTGAACGGCGCGATTCAGCCCACCAAGATTACCAAGCTTTTCACCTTCCGGGGGCTCGAGCGCGACGAAGCCGAGACCGTCTTTGCGGGCGACATCGTGGCGATTGCGGGCGTGGAAGGAATTCAGATCGGAGAAAGCATCACCGATCTGGAGCATCCGGCGCCGCTTGAGCCGCTGCTGATTGATGAACCGACCTTGACCATGCTTTTTACCGTGAATACGTCGCCCTTCGCCGGCCGCGAAGGACAGTATGTGACTTCGCGCGACCTGCGGTCGCGGCTCGAAAGGGAGCTGTTGACCAACGTTTCCTTGCGCGTCGAAGATAGCGCCTCGACCGATACGTTCCGGGTGCTCGCGCGCGGCGAGTTGCAGCTCGCGATTTTGATCGAAACCATGCGCCGCGAAGGCTACGAGCTGATGGTGGGCAAGCCGGAGATTGTCGTCCGGGAAGAAAACGGGCAGCGCATGGAGCCGCTGGAGCTGCTGGTGGTGGATTGCCCGGAATCCTTTACCGGAATCGTGATCGAATCGCTCGGCAGCCGGCGCGGCGAAATGACGAAAATGGTGAACCACCATTCCGGGCGCGTGCGATTGGAGTTTCGTATTCCCTCGCGGGGACTGATTGGGCTGCGCGGGCAACTGCTGACCGACACGCGGGGCACCTCGTTGCTCCACTCACTTCTGGAGGGATGGACGCCGTATGCGGGCGATATGGCCTCGCGGCTCACCGGGGCGCTGGTTTGCGATCGCGGGGGAGTTTCCACCGCCTACGCCATCTGGGGAATCCAGGAACGCGGCGAGATGTTTGTGGGACCGGGTGTGGATGTTTACGAAGGCATGATCGTCGGCGAGAATTCGCGCGAAGACGATATGAACGTGAATATCACCAAGGAAAAAAAGCAGACCAACATGCGTTCCTCGTCTGCCGACGAAGCGATCCGCTTAGTTCCTCCCCGGGAGATGACGCTTGAGAAAGCGATCGAATTTATCGCCGATGACGAATATGTGGAAGTAACTCCGAAATCCATCCGTTTGCGCAAGAAAGTGCTCGATGCCAAGAGACGCCCCAAACGCTGGCAGGAAATTCGCGCCAGCGCCGAGGCGACTTCCTAGGCTTGCTTAGCGGCTATCGGGACGCCGCTAAGGACGGCGACGCGACGTCCTGAATCTGCCGCGATGTCCTCGGGCTTGTCGGTTGGCGCAAATTGCGCCGGAGCACCGATGGAAACCTTGATCTGGCCCGGCCGGGCCCATCTTTTTCCAGCCGCTTTCAATTCAAAAATTCCTGCCATTCCCAGCGGTAGGACGGGAACACCCAGTTGGGTGGCCAGCAGACCGATGCCCGCACGAAAGGGACTGATGCGCCCGTCCTTGGTTCTGGTTCCCTCCGGAAAGATCAGCACATTCCATCCACGATCGATCAGCTCGCCGGCGAACGCAAAGCTCTTGCGAAATCCGGAGCGCAGCGGCAGAGGAAACACGTTGTAGATCGAGACCACCAGCCAGTAGCCCACCCGATCCCGCAGGCTCCCCAGAAAGCCGCGGTCGGCGGGCGGATTGCGCAGCGATTCCAGAAGCTCGCCATCCATCGCGACCGCGAGCTTTCGGCGGAAGCGGGACGGCAAAGCTTCCAATAGGTAGGCCGGGTCGAAGAACGCAATGTGATTGGCGACGACCATGACCGGACCGTTCACTCCGCGAAGGTTTTCGCCCCCCGTGATGCGGGGCCAGCCAAGCAGTAACATGGCCGGACGTGCCAGAAAATGAAAAACCACGGCGCGCAGGATGCGCACCGGCCAACGTTGCGCCCAGCGAGGATAATGATAGACGGGCGCAGGCCCGGCCGGCTGCTGAAGCAAACCTTCGATAGCCCCGGCCGTTTCGGCACTCGCGAAGTCGGCTTCGTTCAGATCCACCTGATAGCGGTCTTCGAGAACACTGAGCAATTCGACGCGCTCGATGGAGCTGAGATGAAGTTTCGCGGCGGCGTCCTCGGGGCCGCCCGACAGCGCACGAGCCAGCAGGCGGCCGAGCGCACCGGCTGCCCAGGGGGCATCGTTTGACTCGCCCGACCCATTGCCGAAACGAGCTTCGGCCGCCCGCCGAATTTCGCTGAGCACCGGCTTTTGAGTCGGCGTGCGGGGAAAGTCCGCACCCGGCCACACCATCCAATGCCGCATTTGCTGGAACGGAGCAAGACGCGCGTTCGCTTGCTCGACGATAGCCGTGGCATCGGTTTGACTGGAAGAGTTGCGCAGAAGCAGAACGGCGCAAGGTCTGGCGTTCGAGTGGCGGTTTATTCCCACCACGACGCAATCGCGGGTTGCGGGCTCCTTGCGCAACTCCGATTCCAGATCTTCGGGGTAAACGTTCAGACCCTCCGGGGTGACAATGACGTTCTTGCTGCGCCCCTTAAAGTACAGGTTCCCCGCGGCATCGCGTTCGCCGATATCGCCGGTGTGGAACCAGCCGTCGTCACTGCGAACCGCAGCGACGTGGGCATTTTTCCAGTAGCCCGCCGCGACGTTTTCGCCGCGCACTAGGATTTCACCGTCGGCGGCGATTTTTACTTCGAGACCGGGGAGAACCCGACCGATGGAACCGCGGCCGGGACGAAACGGGTGGTTCACGCTGATGAGAGAAGTTGTTTCGGTGAGCCCGTAACCCTGGATTACGGCATATCCGAGGCGGCCCCAGAAGGCCTCGGCTTCCGACGACAAGGTGGCACCCCCTGAAATGATGGCCCAGAATCTCCAGCCAAACCGGCTGTGAATCCGGCGGAAGCGCCACCAGCGCCACAGAAAATGCCGGCCCTTGGCGGCCTGAAAGGTGTGGCGGAACCTCTCGAGACGCCCGGAAGTCTTGAGATCACGCTCGATTTGATCCTCCAAAGATTCAATCACCCGGGGCACGGTAACCAGCACCGAAACTCGCTCGTCGCGGATGGTGCCGACGATCTCTGAGGGGTTCAGCGTTGCGGTGAAAACCGATGTGGCGCCGAGAATCTGCGGGACAAATATGCCGAGCAGCTGGCCGAAAACGTGGCTGAGGGGGAGCAGATCCAAAAAGCGCAGCGGATGAACGAATTTTTCGTAGCGGCGGTAGCGCTCGATCTCTTTCTCGATCGGTTCGAGACTGGCAAGCAGGTTGCCGTGGGTCAGCAAAACTCCCCGGGGCTCGGCGGTGGTGCCGGAGGTAAATACGATTTCCACGGGATCGCCGCGCTCGGCCGGCTCCCAGCAGGTTTCACTGCTTGCTGAATCCTTGGTGTATTCGAGCAGATCATCGAGCACCAGCCGGGTCATGGGCAAATCAAGCGCCGGCAGGCCGCGGCCGATGACCGCAGCCCGCGCACCGGAATGCTCGGCTACGCGGCGCGCAAACCCAGGGTCCGCGATGGCATCCATCGGAACAGCGACGGCCCCGCAGAACATGCAGCCCAAGAAGGCTGCCACCCATTCACCTGAGTTTCTCCCCACAGAAGACTCGTTCGGCCTTTGCCAATACCCTCGGAGCGCAGCCGCGCGGAAAACTTTGCCGCCGCGCGGAACAGGTCTCCATACGACCAGCGGAGGACGCGATACCCGCGGCGCCAAACAAAAGCGATCTCAGTTGAGGGGCGGGAGTCCGGTTGGAAGTATTCGAGAAGGGACTGGCGAGGCATCGCTCACGAGTGTCCCTCATTTGCACTGGAATTGGGAAGGCTCTCTCAGCCTGTCTGGGAGGTTCGAAGAAAAACCCCGGCGACCACATGGGCACCGCCGCCGGGGCCTTTCGGGGGAGGACGAGGCTTATCCCAACCTTTAGCGCGGCTGTTCTTGTTGGTGCTGTTCCTGCTGCTTGGCCAGATCAGCCTTGGAGGGATCGGCCGCCATGCCGCTCGAAGGCCTTTGATAGCGGGTCAGGTAAGGCATGAACGGCGTCACCTCAAAGGGCATCTTCTCGCGAGCCGACAGTAGCGGCACGGGTTTGGCCTTCAGCAATTGAACGCGGTCGTTCCAGGGATCAAGCTTCACCCGCGCGCCGATGGGCAGCGCAGCAATCTGGTCGAGTTTGTCAGGCTGAAGCTCTGGAGCTGAGCTGATCAGTTGCGTGTATTCAAAGACGCGATTGCCCAGATGAGGGTTGATCAGGGCGGGAAGCGACTTTTCCTGCGCATCGAGCTGCTTCAGGAAAAGACCGGCGGTGCCGAGCTTGTCCTTATAAGGCGAATTCTTCAGCAGCTCGACGGCTTTCTGGCTGGCGACTTGACCTGGTCCGGGCTGTCGCGGAACGAGAACTGGCTGAGGGCTTCGACCGTGCTCACGTTGGTGGTGTCATTGAAGCCCCACTGATCGGTCGAGGGCTTGGTGACGATGATGTTGGCAAGTTCCTGAGCCAGCATGGTGGCCAGGCTGGCTTCATCGGGAAGAACGTCGAGCAGCCCGCGGCTGAGAACGATGGTGTGGCCTATGGAAAACGATTCGAGCGTGCCGGTGAGCAGAACGCGGCAGTGAACTTCGGGCTCGATATCGAGGTTGTTGGTAACTTCCAGGTTGTTGACGACGGTCTCAAGGACCTTGTCGATTTCTCCGGTGGGGCGAGCAAGCCGGTGCGCTGCAGGCGATCAAGCACGTTGACTTCAGCCTGATGCTGCCATTCGCGTTCGGCCTCGATCGGTGAGCGGTCCTTTTCTTCGGCACCGGCCTGATCCTGGGCGTTCGGCGATTCAATCGTCAACTCGCTAAATTCTTCCTGGTGGCTGGCGCTCTTGAGGTCGTAACCCCACAGGCGCGTTTGGGACTTAAAGCGGACATGATTGCCCAGAAAATCCTTGAGGTCGGATTCCTGGCTGAAGACAAACGCCGGCAGCCAAAGGCCGGGCTCGATGTTGAGCCTCCAGCTATCGAAGTGAAGATTAAATCCATTAATGCCGGCTACCGGCGTGTACACGCCGTTGAAACGCACGATGGTGTAGTTCTGGTCTTCGGCCCAGAAACGCCCCTTGAAGCGGCCCCGGCCGGATTTCGGCAGCGGGGTGACATCGAAAACAACGCAGCGGACATCGCCCAGAAATTCGCGGCGAACGTAATCGAACTGATAGTGTTGCCGGTCGAGGCCGTTCATGTCGATATAGATCATCTGCAGGAAGCCCTCCGGAACATAGGAGGAAGTGAAATAGCCGCCGAGATGGGAAATCGGATTGAACTCAGTCCGCCTTACCCTTCCTCCTGCGATCATCGAGTTGTCGACCACGCCCTTGGAAGGTTGGCTTGTCCGAGGAAATAGTGGTCGCCGACCGGTACCGCACCCATTCCTTGTCGGGGCGCATATCCTGGATGTAGGTTTCGATAATCGGATTGTAGTGACGGATGGTAGCGATTTCGTCGTGTTCGCGCGCGATGATCCGGTCAACCGCCTGGTTGACGGTGGTTACCGGACCGGCCGTGCGCCTGACCGTGCCGCCTGGGGGCTGAGTTTGGTCAGCGGTCTGCAGTTTGAGCCGAAGCGGCCCAGCCAGCGCTCCCATAACGATCACGAGAAAAAAAAATTTTTGCCCTTCGCCATTGCGGATCCCCCTTCAATATGCCAGCGCGAATGTGATGTGGACGATGGCGTTTGAATCCACCGGCTGACCTTCTTGCTGCGCCGGGCGGAAACGGATTTGACGCGCGGCCGCTTCCGCCGTGTTTTCCAGACCGTAGCCAAACCTTGCACCACTCGCTCTACCTTACCTCGCCTGAGGCGGTGAAAATCGCCTGCAGGAGCACTTGGCCTTCGATTTTCTTGGCGCGGGCTTCATCGGTGTATTCCGGCTTGGGTTTGAAAAGATTTCGACCGGCCGCGAGTTCAAGACCGCTGCGGCCGGCTTTACCTTCGGAGCCGCTCACGGCGGTCTGGTCGGCGAAAACTCCCGGCTTCGACCGCGCCTGATTCCACTCCCGCCAGTTCCGATCGCCACGCCATTGCCGAAACCCGTGCTGGTTACGACGCCCTTTGAGCCCTTGGCTCCCCCGGTGCCATTGCCGTGTGCCGGCGCCCGCGGGAATATCGTAGGCCCCCATATTGGCGATATTGGGATTCTTTCTGTCTTGCCGTTATCAGGTACGCCGTGGGGATCGCCAAAACCGCCGGTTTGAACTTCTTCCCTGGGCTTCTTCAAGGTCGGAATAGCCGAACTGCCTAGCGAGAGTGGCGGGCTGGGGTCAGGGAAAGCTTTTGCCAATTGCGTCGGATCCGGGACAGGTGCCTTTTTGGCAACCATGAGCTGGGGAGCGGTAATGACCGGATTAAAGATCTTAGGCTTCGCCACTTCCACTTCGACCGGCTTGGGAATCTGCTTAGCGACTTGCCGGTTCACTACAGGCGCAGGTTTTGGCGGAGGAGGAGGCTGCGGTTTCCAAGCCTCAATGTGAGGCGCATCCAGGGGCATCACCCAATAGTTGCGAACCGCTTGAAGCTTCTGCGGCATGAGCATGGGGAGAACTACGACGATCGCAAGAGCGATGCATTCCAGGATGAAGCTCAGACCAAAAGAACCCCAGCGCTTCTCGCCGTCCGGCAGAAGAGACTCGTTGAACACTGGCCCGTTCATTCCCCGCGCCATCGTTTCACCCTAAAGATGCCTTCCCACACTGGGAGCGCGCGCAAAGACAAGAATAGCGCACCGTTATCTAGTACTAGACTATAAGGCCGGGGTGAATAGGTCTCTGGTACTATTCGCTCGCTGGTCGTGCCGAAAGCGATAACCAGACAATACCATCTCATCGAGCTTCGACAAATCCTCAAATTTGCGGCACAGACGCTTAAGGAATGCGAACAAACCCCGACCAGCCAAGATGGTCGCAGCTTCGCTCCCGAATGGTGCGTGATTCGGTTTCACGCCGGAATACAGGAAATTGTGGATAAGGAGTTCGACGACTCCCTAAAAAAACACAAGGCACGGCGGTTACACCGTGCCTTGTGAAGTTGCCAGAAGCAGAACGCGTCCTCTTTACTGAGATCCGACCACCAAGAAGCGCGTCACACCGCCTTGGTTCACCAGCAGCAGCACGGGCTGGTTATTCAATCCCCCGAGTGCTTGCTTGTACTCTGCGATGTTGTTTACCGGTTTATGATTTACTTCCTCAATTACCATTCCGCGCTCGAGTCCTACCGCGGCTGCCGGGCTCGAAGGATCGACTTGGGTTACCACAACGCCCTTGGTTCCCGATGGCAGATTCAGTTGTTGCGTGAGATCCGCAGTCAGATTCTGCACATCGACGCCTTGCAGCGCGCCCTCGCTTGTTTCTCCGGGTTCAGCCTGGTCGGCCTTCTCCGGCAGCTCGCCGAGGGTGACGCTCACGTCCTGAGCCTTTCCATCGCGCCAAACTTTCATTTTGACCGCACTACCAGGCGCCATTTGCGAGATCTGGACCTGGAGTTGGTTGGCGGCATTGACTGGCTGGCCGTTCACATCGGTAATTACGTCACCTTTCTTGAGACCCGCCTTGGCAGCCGGTGTATCCGGGGAGACGTCGCCGATCAGAACGCCGCCGCCCTGGGTTAGGCCGAACTGCTTCGCGAGAGCCGGCGTGACGTCCTGAATGTGGACACCGAGATAGCCGCGCGTGACTTTCCCGTGCTCGACGAGCTGGTTCATCACGTTGCGGGCAAGGTTGATCGGAATGGCAAAGCCGATGCCCTGATTGCCTCCGCCTTCGCCTGAAAGAATCGCGGTGTTGATACCGATTAAACTTCCGTGAAGGTTAATCAACGCCCCGCCGGAGTTGCCGGGATTGATCGAGGCATCGGTCTGGATGAAGTCCTCATAGTTCTCAATTCCCAGGCCGCCGCGTCCGGTGGCACTGACGATTCCCATGGTGGCTGTCTTGCCGATTCCGAACGGGTCGCCGACAGCGAGAACCATGTCGCCGACCTGCATTTTGGAGGAATCGCCAATCGGCAGCGTGGGCAAGCCCGTGGCATTAATCTTGATCACCGCCACATCGGTCTTCGGATCGGTGCCGATAAGCTTGGCGCCGAACTGGCGATTGTCGCTGAGGAACACCTGAATATCGGTAGCGCCGTCGATCACGTGGTTATTGGTAACGATTGTGCCATCCGGGGTGACGATCACGCCGGAACCCAGGCTGCGCTCACGCTGCGAACGCGGCTGCCTTTCCTGCCCGGGGCCGGACTGATTTCCGAAGAACTGCCGGAAGAAAGGATCGTTGAAAAATTGGGAATCATCCTGACGGTTTTTCACAACCTTTGACGTGCTGATGTTCACAACAGCCGGCAACGCACCTTTCAAGATACTGCTGAAGCCGTTTTGCAATGTGCCCAGCAGGACCGGGTTGTCATCGTGGGCCAGGTTCACGGCCAGCGAAGGCGCGCCAAATACGGTGTGATCACCCCAATGCCTCAGGCCCACGTCCAGCGCCACTCCCACGATGATTGCCGCCAGGACCACCAAGGTGGCTACCCAGCGGCGGATATGAAATTCGCTGCTGCTCATACGGTTCTCCTTTTTCCCTTCCGGACGCTGCCACCGGGCAGGCCGGGTATAGCTGTTTGACGTGGTGAGTGGCATTTGGTTTTCATCGGACCCGCTACACGATAAGCCCGGATGAATGCCTTTAGGCTATTTTGCTCCGATGAAAGCAGATGAGATCACGCCCGCCGGTCTGCTTCTCATAGGGGAGCTTACTCTATCGTGCGCCCGCTCCGCTGCTATTAGTATAGATGCAAAATCGCTCGGTCGAGCGTCTAGAGAGTGCTGGTTATCTTGGCAATCTTTGCAGGGCTTTCCCTGTCAAGCCAGGGTCGAAAATCCATCGCTCATGATGCTGTTAGTGGTTGAGAATTAGTGGGTTCGACCCGATAGCCCAGGCTGCGGAGTTCGCGGATCATTCTCGCAGCGCGTCTTTGCCTCGATTTCTGGTTCACAGTCGATCCGCGTTCTTCGTAGCAAACTCCCTGGTGCAGGATCTTCCAAATCAGACGACACTGCCGATGTGCAACCGCCCCGATAGTTTGTTTGTGCCCGAGGCGCGGTACCGTGCGGCGATAGATAATCTCGAAGATGCTTCCTTTGGCCCTTACTGCGGCGTTGGCAGTTTGATTGAGAATGCGCCGCATTTGTCGGTTGCCCTTCGGAGACCGATGGCTGTAGTTCACTCCCGCACTCTCGTCATCGCCGGGGCATGCACCAACCCACGAGGAGAGCTGCTTGGCCGAAGGAAATGTCGCTGCCGTGGCGCCGACCTCGGCAATAATCTGCTGCGCCGAGTCCACTCCCAGGGTCGAAAATCCATCGCTCATGATGCTGTTAGTGGTTGAGAATTAGTGGGTTCGACCCGATAGCCCAGGCTGCGGAGTTCGCGGATCATTCTCGCAGCGCGTCTTTGCCTCGATTTCTGGTTCACAGTCGATCCGCGTTCTTCGTAGCAAACTCCCTGGTGCAGGATCTTCCAAATCAGACGACACTGCCGATGTGCAACCGCCCCGATAGTTTGTTTGTGCCCGAGGCGCGGTACCGTGCGGCGATAGATAATCTCGAAGATGCTTCCTTTGGCCCTTACTGCGGCGTTGGCAGTTTGATTGAGAATGCGCCGCATTTGTCGGTTGCCCTTCGGAGACCGATGGCTGTAGTTCACTCCCGCACTCTCGTCATCGCCGGGGCATGCACCAACCCACGAGGAGAGCTGCTTGGCCGAAGGAAATGTCGCTGCCGTGGCGCCGACCTCGGCAATAATCTGCTGCGCCGAGTCCACTCCCAGGCCGGGAACCTCCGCCAGCCGATGTACCGCGTCCTGGTGCTGGCTGAGCAGACTCGCCATCTCTTGATCGAGCTGACCGATCTGCTCTTCGATCAATCGCAACTCCTCTAGCATCATCTTCAGCAGCCGCCGGTAGATTGCGTTGAGCTCCGTACATGCGCCGAGAGCGTCGCACAACTGTTCCTGCGTGGCGCGCAAGCGCTGATCGGCCAGCGCGGCGAGCATCACTGGGTTCGTTTCCCCCTCGGCCAACGCTTTTAGCATGCGCCGTGCAGTGGCGCCCAGCAGATCTGAGACCAGGCTGGACAACTTAATGTGCGCCTCTTCCAGAAGACACTCTAATCGGTTCTGTAACTGGACGCGGTTCCGCGTCAGCTGGCACTTTCGGCGCATCACCGTCCGCCATAGCCGCTGCTCGGCATCAGGCACAAAGCTCAGGGTCAGTTCTTGTGCTACCAGCCGCTTCACTAGACGTTCGGCATCGGGGAAATCCTTCTTCCGCCCAGGTCAGCCGCGGTTTGACTGTGCCTGCGCAAGATGTAGCGTTCCCGATTTCGGGCCTGCACCTTCCCGCTTCTGGCGCATCGGCTTCCAGTGTCGCTCCAGCGCTTCCCAGACGGGTCTCCAGTATTGCGCCGTTGATTCCATCACAACTTCCTCTGCTTCTTGCTGCAGCAGCCATGCGGCCAGCGATCGCAGCTGTTCAGGGTTGCTGCCAAACAGCCGCCGCTCAAATTCGTATTCGCTGTCGTCTCCCACGTCCGACACAACCACTGCCAGCATTTTCTTATGGACATCGATTCCCGCTATTCTGTAAGGCATGCGTTCCTCCTTGGGAGGAGCGGAGAACGTGCCTCAAAGTTACGTTGACCAGGTCGCAGGCTATCGCGCTCCCCGTGGGGAAGACAACGACGCCCAATTATTCGCTCAACTCGCACGTTCCGGATCAGACATTTAAACGGCCTCAACGCCTCCATTCTTGACTCGACCTCGCCGCTCCCAGCCCTTCGTATTACTATGAGTCATTTTCATGACTTTTCGCGGGCCGCAGCCCTACAGGCCGGGAACCTCCGCCAGCCGATGTACCGCGTCCTGGTGCTGGCTGAGCAGACTCGCCATCTCTTGATCGAGCTGACCGATCTGCTCTTCGATCAATCGCAACTCCTCTAGCATCATCTTCAGCAGCCGCCGGTAGATTGCGTTGAGCTCCGTACATGCGCCGAGAGCGTCGCACAACTGTTCCTGCGTGGCGCGCAAGCGCTGATCGGCCAGCGCGGCGAGCATCACTGGGTTCGTTTCCCCCTCGGCCAACGCTTTTAGCATGCGCCGTGCAGTGGCGCCCAGCAGATCTGAGACCAGGCTGGACAACTTAATGTGCGCCTCTTCCAGAAGACACTCTAATCGGTTCTGTAACTGGACGCGGTTCCGCGTCAGCTGGCACTTTCGGCGCATCACCGTCCGCCATAGCCGCTGCTCGGCATCAGGCACAAAGCTCAGGGTCAGTTCTTGTGCTACCAGCCGCTTCACTAGACGTTCGGCATCGGGGAAATCCTTCTTCCGCCCAGGTCGGCCGCGGTTTGACTGTGCCTGCGCAAGATGTAGCGTTCCCGATTTCGGGCCTGCACCTTCCCGCTTCTGGCGCATCGGCTTCCAGTGTCGCTCCAGCGCTTCCCAGACGGGTCTCCAGTATTGCGCCGTTGATTCCATCACAACTTCCTCTGCTTCTTGCTGCAGCAGCCATGCGGCCAGCGATCGCAGCTGTTCAGGGTTGCTGCCAAACAGCCGCCGCTCAAATTCGTATTCGCTGTCAACTCCCACGTCCGACACAACCACTGCCAGCATTTTCTTATGGACATCGATTCCCGCTATTCTGTAAGGCATGCGTTCCTCCTTGGGAGGAGCGGAGAACGTGCCCAAAGTTACGTTGACCAGGGTCGCAGGCTATCGCGCTCCCCGTGGGGAAGACAACGACGCCCAATTATTCGCTCAACTCGCACGTTCCGGATCAGACATTTAAACGGCCTCAACGCCTCCATTCTTGACTCGACCTCGCCGCTCCCAGCCCTTGCGATCTTACTATGAGTCATTTTCATGAGTTTTCGCGGGCCGCAGGCCCTAAACGACATCTAAGAATGTAACCCTAGCGATGATCGTCGAGACATTTGAAATGTAACCGTAGATTCGTCGTCGCCGTGGCTGTGCGAAAGTGGAAATCGATTTGTGATTTCCAAGCTCGCGGAGCGAGCGTCTTTTGCACAGTCATCTCCCCGCCGCGTGCTTGTTTCCCGCACCTCTTTCGGACTCAGGCGGCGATTCGCCAGTCGATAGATCCGTTCCAGCTTGCTCTCGATGGTCCTGGCCAACTGAAATGGGTCCAGACGCTTCCTCAGCTGGTCGAGCCGAGCCACTTCCGCCCGATCCGCTTGTGGGCAAGCCCGCACCCGCTCGAACGGCGTTCGCGGTCCGTCATACACCCGCCGCACTTTCGAACCCACGCGCACTTTCTTGAGCAACTTCACCGAAGGAAGAAACAGGTTCAGCCACAACCGCAGTTCCTGGCTGTAGAGATCGTTGATCGCCTCGACCGCCTCGGGCCTGTCGTAGCGTTCCCAACCCAGCAACTTGCGCACATGCGTCCAGTTCTTCTGCTCGATGTGCGCGTTGTCGTCCTTCTTGTAGGGCCGCCCGCGAGTGAGTTGAATCTCCTTCTGTTCGCACCAGCGCTTCAGGTGCCAGTTGATGAACTCCGATCCGTTGTCCGAGTCCACTCCCAACAGCCGGAAAGGCAACCTCCCGGCAATGTCGTTTAGAGCCCGCTGTACGGCCTCTTCGCCCCGTCCCAGCACCGCTCTGGATTCGGTCCAGGTGGTATGAATGTCGGTCACATTCAGCGTGTGCCCAAACTCTCCGCTAGCCGAATTGCCAGAATGCGAGACTAAATCGACTTCCGTGAAGCCGGGGCTTTGCACGTCCCAGCGATCGGTCTTCACCGGGATGTGATGCTTGAGCAGATAGCCTGGCTTGGTGCGTCCGTAGATTCGCCGCCGCTGCTGCGTCTTGGCCGCTTTCAGCCGTCGGTCGATTTGTCGCGCGCTGATTTTCAACAGTTGCTTCTCGACTTCCGGCCGCAGACGAAAGCGTTTACGGATCCGCGGCATCCACAAAGGCAACAGCGCCTTCAACCGCACCGACCAGGGATAGCCAGCTGCCTCCCATACCGCCGTCAGTACGGCTAGGGTTTCCTGGCCATAGCTCAACCCGCGTCGCCGGGGAGGTCTCCGTCGCTTCTCCGGTCGCGGCCCGTTCAGCAAACGGATCGCATACTTCCGGTTGTACCCGGTGTTCGCGCAAAACTCGCTCAAAATCACTTTCTTGCTCTTTCGTCCTGCTGTCCGATAACGTTCATAGATCGCTCGCAGATACTCCAACCGTCCCTTAATCCCCAACCGTTCCTCCTCAAATGCTCTTTTTGGTTGGGTTACATTCTAAATGGCGCGACGTTTCAACCTTCGGTTACATTCTAGACGGCTCGATACGCTTTCTTGACCGTCCTGCCGTGCTCGACTAGACTTACTGTTCCGCTTAGGTCCGCAATTCGCGGAAGGTGCAGCGCGACTTGAGGCTCGGGAAGCGCGCCCGGCCGGGAACCGGACTTTTCCGCGCTCCTTCGATGCGATCCTGCCAGCCCTTGAGCGAAACTCAAAAGGCCGCTGCGGATGCGCCCGACGGTAAAGAGGAGAAAGATCATTGCCGAAACGCACTTTTCAGCCCCATGTACGCCGCCGTCACAAGAAACACGGTTTTCGCTCACGCATGAAGACTCAGGGTGGACGGAAGGTCCTTGCAGGACGCCGGAAAAAAGGCCGACACAGCCTCACGCGCGTTTGATTCGCCACCGCTCCGATTTCCACGCGCTTGCCGCCTGGTGCGCCGCAGCGAGTACGATGCGGTGTATCGCGAAGGGCGCCGCCGGTCGAGCCGCGAGTTCACCATTTTCATCCGCCCCAATGGTCAGAGCGTCAGCCGCTTCGGCTGGAGCATCAAAAAGACGCTGGGAACCGCGGTTCGGCGCAACCGCATCCGGCGTCGCATTCGGGAAATTGTAAGATTGCATCGACAGGAGATGGCCCCAGGATGGGATATTGTGATTCACCCGCGCAGCTCCGCGGCGACCGCGAACTTCTCGTCGCTAACCGAAGAACTCCTGAAGTTGATCCCTCGCGCAGGGGCTCGGCACACTTGGCGGAGCTAGGCGCCAGCCGGTCGGCCGGAGAATGGATTCTGCTGTCTTTGCTTGGGGTCTATAAGGCCCTTCTTTCGCCCTTCTTCGGAGGCGCCTGCAAATACCACCCTTCCTGTTCGAATTACGCCTATGAAGCGATCGAGCGTCACGGCGCGCGTCGCGGGGTGTTGCTGGCGTTGCAGCGGCTGGGGCGCTGCCGTCCCTTCGTGCCAGGCGGATTCGATCCTGTTCCAAGCGTGGATGATCTGAGGGCGGAGCGCTCGGGCGGGCACACAGCGGAGCCTGTTCGATGAAAGAGATGTCCGATCAGGTCCGCGGAATCATTTTTGTCATACTGGTGATGGGAGTCATTTTCGCCTGGTCGCATTTCTATAGCCCGCCGGTCCCCGCGCCGCCCAAGCAGTCTCCGCCTTCGTCCCAGCAAACCAGCCCGGCTCAGGCGAGCACCCCCCCGGAGACAAAACAAGCAACAGCGGTCGCCGCAGCCGCGAGTCCACAGAAAATTGCGGCGGTTCAGGCGACGGCGGAGAGGTCGGTGATCGTCGACGGCCCCCTTTATCGCCTCGAACTTTCCAATCGCGGCGCAGTCGTCAAAAGCTGGAAGCTCAAGAAATACAACGACGACCAAAAACCACCGCATGCGCTCGAGCTGATCGATCCGGATTCCTCCGCGCAGCTCGGCTGGCCGTTTTCGCTGCAGCTTTCTGATGCGCAACTGGAATCGCGCATCAATTCGGCGCTTTTTGAAATGGCACCTTCCACCGAGAGTGTGACCCCTCCCTCTGAACTCGCGTTTCATTGGAGCGATGGGCATCTCGAGGTCAGCAAGAAGTTGAAGTTCACCCAGGATTACCAGATGTCGATGGAGGTGGCGGCGACCCTCGACGGCCGACCGCTGCCTGTCGCGGTCGCCTGGCGCGGAGGGTTTGGAGACAAAGCGGTCTATAAAGCGTCTCAAAACGTTACCGTTTTCTACAAGCAAAACGGACGGCTGAACCTGCTGCAGTACAAGAAGCTCGGTGTGTCCGGGAATCAAAGCCAGCCCTCGGCTGCGCCCGGGCCCATGGATTTTCTGGGAATCGAGGACCAGTTCTTCACCGCGACCTTCCTTCCGGAAGGCACCGACCTGGCCCTGTGGCACTGGACGCAGGATCACAAGATCACCGTCGATAATAAGCCTGAAACCGAACCGGAGGCCGAAATGGCCGCTGGCACGGTTGGCGCAACGCCGCTGCAGCTGCGCGTTTATGTAGGCCCGAAGGACCTGGCAATTCTCAGCCAGCAGAAGCCGTCGCTGGAAGAGCTGGTCAATTTTGGCTGGACCGGAGTGGTTGCCAAGCCGCTGCTTTTCATCCTTCAGTGGCTGCACCGCTACATTGCGAACTGGGGCTGGGCGATTGTGGTGCTCACGCTGGTCATCAACTTCGCGTTGTTCCCGCTCAAGTACAAGAGCCAGCGGTCGATGCAACGGATGGCCAAGGTGGCGCCGGAGATTCGCTCCATCCAGGACCGCTACAAAAAGTATTCGATGAGCGATCCGCGCAAACGGAAGATGAACGAAGAAGTGATGGCGATTTATCAGCGCGAGGGCATCAATCCGGTTGGCGGCTGTTTGCCGATGCTGCCGCAGCTTCCGATCTGGTGGGCGCTGTGGCGCGTTCTGAATGGCGCGATTGAGCTGCGGCATGCGCCTTGGCTCGGTTGGGTACACGACCTTTCGGCGAAGGACCCCTACTATATTCTTCCGATTTTGATGGCCATCCTGATGTATCTTTCAACCAAGATGACGCCGCAGACCAGTGTCGATCCTTCGCAGCAGCGGATGATGTCGCTGATGCCGCTGATGATGGCCGCGTTCTTCTTCAATCTTTCGAGCGGCCTCAACCTCTATATGTTCACGAGCAACCTGATCGCCGTGGGCCAGCAATATTATCTGAATCGCACGCAGCCGCTTCCGACGCCCAAGTCAAAATTTAAGAAGAAAAACGAATGAACGAACAGCGCCCCCCAGCCGACCGGACCACCAAGGAATACTTGAGAGGCGAAGCCTCGCTCGACATGGCGCGCGCAACCGAGGAACTCAAGCGCTTTCTCGATCTGGCGATTCGGGAAATGAATCTGGCGCTCGAATACCGAATCTCTTCGCCGAATCGTTCGCCTGAGAACTCCGAAGTCGTGATTGCCTTTGCGGGCGATGATCAGGCGGCGCTGCTCGAGCGAGAAGCCGAGCTTCTGCTGGCCCTGGAACACATCGCCCATCGTTGGCTGCGGCTCGATCCCCGAATGCACGACCGCGTCCGTTTCGACTGCGGCGATTACCGAAGCTCCCGGCTGGAAGAGTTGAAACTTTCAGCAAGAGTGGCAGCGCAGCGGGTTCGCGAAACGGCCCAGCCATTCCGGTTCAACCCCATGTCTTCGCGCGAACGGCGTATCGTGCACCTGGAATTAAATGGCGCGCCCGGTGTACGCACGATCAGTGAAGGAGCCGGGGACCGGCGGCATCTGGTAATCTATCCCCTCACCCGGCAGGACGGATCGGCTCGCCCGCGCTAAATCTCAATCGTATAGCCCTGTTTCCCCACATTGATGCATTCGGTTGCGCCCAGGCAATCGTGCAGGCCCGCGGTTTCATGGATGTGCCCGCAGAACAGGTAGTGCGGCTGAGCGCCTTCCACCCAGGCGCGGACGGCGGGGCTTCCGGCATGCCTTCCGGGAGCGTACTGGTCAAGCTTGGTGTTCCAAGGCGGACAATGAACCACCAGGTACTGGGGCTTGCTCGGGTCAAAGGCCTCCAGTGCGCTTGAGATTTCCTGTTCCGAGTATTCGCCGGGCGTGCCAAACGGCGTGATGTTGCTGTAGCCCAGCCCCGCCCATTGCGTTTTTCCTGACTTCCCTTGGACGGCCCGCAGCTGACGATGAAAATCGAAGAAGCCGTATTGCTCGCAGAGGGCCCGGGTGGCCTGGTGTGTTTCATGGTTGCCCGGCAAAACCCACAGCCGCTCAGCGAGCGGCCCCAGAGTTTCGCCGCAACGTTTGAGGCCTTTGCTGAAGGTGGCCAGGTCCCCGGCATTGATGAACAGATCGGCCGGCTGCTCGACGATTCGCTCGAGGGCTTGAATATCGCCATGGATGTCGCTGAAGATCAGAATCCTCACGGAGCCACCGTTTTGGGCGGGCCTTTTCGCGCCGGCTGCATTCGACGCATCAACTGCATGAACATTCCATTCTGGAGCCAGCCTTCTTCCAGCAGCGCGCCGGCTGGGTCGAAAACAAGGCGATAGGAAAACGGCTGAGGCGACCGCCGGTTGCCGTTCGTGAAGCGATGTTCGCTGAAATCCACGATGTGATCGTCGCCAAGATCCGAGGTGTGGATCGTGGGAAATCGCGCGAACTGCCAGTAGAGCTGCACCTCGGGCAGCTCGAGCGCGCGCTTGATAAACGGATCGGGTGAAGAATCGGGAACCAAGTAGAACGAAGGTTTCTCGGGATTTCGCAAATCGAAGCGGGCTTGATACACGCCGTCCCGGGTGCGGATCGCGTCGCCCCAATCGAGCGGCGAAGGCGGAACCGGAAGCGCTCCGATTCGTAGGACATCGACGTGATTCGCAGCGGCGAAGGCTTGCACCTGGCGCAGCGCTGCTTGATGGGCCAGCGCGCAAAAGCAAATATACGCGGCGGTGACGCACAGGCCCGCCTGGCACCATGAGGAACGCTTTCGTCGAAAGCCCCAGCCACCCATGGCCGGCAAGAAAAAAAGTGCGGCGATCAGGGCGCTAGCGAGCGCCACGATCCAAAGGTGAAACGGATATCCGGCGACTGCCGCTACGGCCCATACCAGGGTGGCAGCGACGCTCGAGAGCGCCCACATGCGCAGGGCGCGAGAGCGGCCGAGCCGGGGGTCGCGCGCCGAATAAATCCACGCGGCCACCTGAGGGAGCAGCACGCAGGAACTCAAAGCGAAATCGATGATGAACATGAGGTCCCAGGCGACGCGCTTTTCCGACAGGGGAGCCCACATGCGGGTCCCGAAGGACGTGGTGCCGTCAAGGAAAATGTGGCTGGCGATGCCGGCGCCGTAAATCACCGTCAGCCTGGCCCAGGAGGGCGCCTCCATGCCGCGGCGCCGGGCGACGGCGCGGGTGCACCAGGCAAGCAGCGCCGCAAACAGCGGCAGAGCCACGAAGGAATGGGTGATGCCGCGATGATATTTGATGATGGCAAGAGGATCGCGGGAAATGACTTCCCCAACCACATCCACATCAGGAAAAACAGCGCCGAGGGTTGCAGCAAAGACCGCGACTGGCCCGGAACGCTCGGAAAAAACTCCTTTACCGATGAGAGCCCCGGTGATTCCGTGTGTTATCGGATCCATTTAGAAACGGTAGAGGAACTCTACAGGGGCTCGCATGCCTTAGATGATTTCGATCAACGAGTGGCGCCGTCTGATGGCTTCGCCAATCATGCGAGCCGGGATGTTGCGGCACTCCAAGGCGCGCATGGCGCGATCCAGGACTCCGGGCGCCACGGCCGCAAGAAGCCCTCCGGAGGTTTGCGGATCGAAAAAAAGTCCGCGAATGTCGTCGGGAACAGCGGAAGAAAAACTCACGCATCCTTCCAGAAAGTCGCGATTGTTCGCCAGCCCTGCCGAGAAATTCTTCTCCCGGGCCGCTTCCAGAGCACCGGGAAGATAGGCCACGACGGCGTGATTGATTTGCAGCGAGACGCCGCTGCCAATAGCCATCTCTCGCGCGTGCCCGAGCAAACCGAAGCCGGTGACGTCGGTCACCGCGTGTACCGGCCTCGCTCCGCTCGCCGCCTCTTGCAATTCATGCAAAGCCTCGGCGGCTTCGCGGTTCAGCCGAGTCATCGATGCGGTGGCCGCAGTGACCGACGCTTCCGACGCCCGTCCATTTTTCAGGGCCGTCGAGATCACCCCTGTCCCGATTGCTTTGGTCAGAATCAGAGCGTCGCCCGGCTGCGCTCCCACATTGCGCCAAATCTTTTCCGGGTGAACCAGTCCGCTGACCGCGTAGCCAAATTTGAGCTCATCGTCGCGTATCGAATGACCGCCCCCGACCGTGCAGTTCGCTTCGGTCATTTTCTGCAGGCCGCCGCGCAGGATCTGTTCCAGAATCTCGGACGGCTGAGAGGAAGGGAAAGCCACGATGGTGAGCGCCGAAACCGGCCGCCCCCCCATGGCGTAGACATCGCTCAGAGCATTTGCCGCGGCCACTTGCCCGAAAAGGAAAGGATGGTCAACGATGGGCGTGAAAAAATCAACCGTTTGCACCAGAGCAAGTTCTGGAGTAAGCGCGTACACAGCGGCGTCGTCGCTGGTCTCATAACCCACGAGCAAGCGGGGATCGCTTGTGGGCGGCAGGCGCTTGAGGACAGCGTCTAAAATGCTCGGGCTGAGCTTGGCCGCGCAGCCAGCCGACTTAGCGGTTGCGGTCAACCGAACGGTGCTTGGCAACGTGTCGTTCTCCGGCGAGCAGTGCAGCAGCGATTATAGCGCCCGCCTGGGGATTTCACAGAAACGAACAAAAGCACCCGGGCCTTAGCTTTGGGCAACGGCCGATCGGATGGCAATCAGAATCGGCTTCGCCGTTTCGCTTGTCGGACTCGGGACCAACTGGCACTGGCCATCAAACAGCGCCCCGGGCTCAATCAACACACACGGGGAACGAATCTCGCCGCTGACAATGGCTTTGGGCTGAATCTCCACGCGGCCGCTGGCGCGAATCGTGCCCTCAAATCGGCCCCAAATAACCACCTGGTTTCCGATGATCTCGCCGGCAACCGAGGCGTGCTCGCCGATGATCAGGGTTTCGCGGGAGATTAGCGTCCCCTTCATATCCGAGTCGATTCGGAATAAGCCAGCGGTTTCAAGCGTTCCTTCGAGCTTTACGCCCTTCTCAAGGAATCCTGTCCACTCCGCTGTTCCGGCGTGTTTTTGGCCAAACCAGTCCCAGGCCACAAGAGCTCTCCTGACCGTTCCAGCTATTCTCGCATGAGTTGGTCGTAGAGGCGGACAAGATCACTATCGTT
Organism: uncultured Acidobacteriota bacterium; assembly: GCA_963718485.1. GTDB lineage: Bacteria > Acidobacteriota > Terriglobia > Acidiferrales > UBA7541 > Palsa-295. The sequence goes on along the minus strand of CAVQZU010000069.1, from coordinate 55,756 downwards.
GTAGTACTCAAAGATCAAATGCCCTGCCCCTCCGGGCCGCTGCTGAACGAGCACTCGTGTGCCAAATCTTTGCTGCAGGTCTTCGAGCGCCGCCTTGGTATTCGGATCGACGCTCCTGGAGCTGGGAAGTGGCGCCGGTCGAAGGGGACGAGCCGCAAAACGTTCGACCTGGCGGACGGTCATCCCTCCTTTTGCCGCGCGTCTGGCCAATTCCAGGCGAGTGGGTCCGTCGGTGATGGCGAGCAGCGCTCTGCCATGTCCGGCCGTAAGCAGTCCTTCCTCGAGCAGGTTCTGAATCGCGTCCTCAAGCTTCAGCAATCTCACGGCATTTGCAATCGTCGCGCGATCCTTGCCGGTACGTTCGGCGACTTGCTCCTGGGTGAGATGGAACTCTGCGGTGAGTCGCTCGAAGGCGTGGGCCTGCTCAATCGGATTTAGATCTTCGCGCTGAAGATTCTCGACCAGGGTCATTTCGATGGCCCGTTCATCGGGCACATCACGAATGACGACTGGAACGCGCGGCAGCTCGGCCCGCTGAGCTGCGCGCCAGCGGCGCTCGCCGGCAATCAGCTCATAGCGGTTGTTCAATCGGCGAACAACCAGAGGCTGCACGATTCCACTCGCCCGGATCGATTGCGCGAGCTCCTCGAGGGCCTGCTCGCGGAAATGGGTTCGCGGCTGGTAAGGGCTGGGATCGATCAGATCGATATCGACCTGCAGCAATCCGTCACTCGGGATTGTCGCTGGGGCCAGGGCTGGCGCCACCGCTGCTCCCCCCGGTGTCACTGCTGCCGGCTGCGGCGGCACTGGCGGCGGTTCCAGTTCCGGCTCCCGGATCAGGGCGCTCAATCCCCTGCCCAAGGCGTTTCTGGGCATTTGCGATAACCTCCTTAGCAAGTTGGATATAGCTTTCGGCACCTTTACTATGTATGTCGTAGAACATAACAGGCATCCCGTGGCTAGGAGCCTCGGCGAGACGCACGTTCCTAGGTATCACGCTATCAAACACTTGGGCCCCAAAAAAGCTTCGAAGATCGGAGGCGACCTGCTTGGAAAGGGTGGTACGGTCATCGTACATCGTCAATAGAATGCCTTCGATGGCGAGAGAGGGATTGATCGTCCGACGCAGGCGCATCAATGTATCCAGTAGCTCCGAGACCCCCTCAAGCGCAAGGTACTCACACTGAATCGGAACCAGGACCGAATCACTTGCTGCCAGCGCATTCAACGTCAGCAGATCAAGCGACGGTGGGCAGTCGATTAGAATATAGGAGTACTTGTCGCGGATTCGCTCGATCACAGCTTTTAGGCGATATTCCCGATTCTCCATCGAGACAAGCTCGACTGCTGCCCCGACAAGGTTCTTGTCGGAGGGAATCAGATCGAGACCTTCCACTTGAGCGCCGATCGCGATTCTCTCAATTGGTTCATCCAGGATCAGGGCCTGGTACAAGGTTCTGCGGGCTGGATCCTTGGGGAAACCAAGAGCACTCGTGGTATTGCCTTGGGGATCACAATCAACGACCAGGGTCTTCTGCTCGGACGCCGCAAGCGAAGCACCGAGATTGACAGCAGTAGTCGTTTTTCCGACACCACCTTTTTGGTTCGCTATGGAGATGACTCGCGCCAAATATCCTCCGCTTCGTGCGCGAATTTACAGAAATACTTCTGCAGTTGCAAGTTGTTTCACGTGGAACATCGAGATTTCGCAGGCGTTCATCATTTGTTTCACGTGAAACAATTGTTCCACGTGAAACAATAACCGCTAATCTGGTGACCCAACCAGGATACAGCGGCGCTCCGAGTCAGGTATGGAAATGGGAGTCGACCACCTCCATCCTGGCTCTTCGAGGATCAGCTTGCGAGCATCTTCCCTTCCAATCCAAAGGAGGGCCTTCCCGCGACCGGTCAAGTGCGCCCGCGCGAAGTCGAGGAATTCATTCCTGCGTCCCAGGGCTCTTGCGGTCACGAAATCGAATTCGCCAGCCGCAATATCCTGCATTCGCTCGCGGATGACTTGAATATTGCTGAGCCCCAGTTCCCGACTGACTTCTGCCAGAAAGACGGACTTCTTCAGATTAGGCTCGATCAAGGTCACCTGAATGCCCGGATCCACGAGCCCAATGACCATTCCCGGAAATCCAGCTCCGGAGCCTACGTCGGCGAGCCGACCGAAAGCAGCCAGGCCGGCGCTGCGGGCATAGGCGCTTTCACCAAAATGAAATCTGAGGACCGCTAGAGGATCGGTTACGGTTGTAAGCGAAATACGCTGATTCCAGCGAAGCAGGAGGGCAATGTAGGTCCTGATCTTTTCACAAATCGTCGAATTCGCAGTAAAACCATACACTTTGAGGACGGCGACGATCGATGTGTCATCTAAAATCATCTTACATGTTACTATTTAAGTAGTTATAAGTTCAGTTGATTTTGCTATTCTGGGTGACGGCAGGCAGTTGGGTGGGGGCCAATAGCCCGACCGTCAAATCGGCGGCGAAATGCCCGACCATCACGGGTAACAATGTGCGCGTCCAACTCCGCACGAGCGAGAACAAGATCCCTAACATTCCGGTTGCCAGCAAGCCACGCCGGCCCTGGTAAAGATGGGCCACGCCAAACAAAACGGCCGAGGCAATGATCCCCACAATGGCAAGCCCCCGCGCCGAAGCGGTCACGACCGATTGCACAAATCCGCGGTAGATCACTTCCTCGCAAAAAGCAACCGTCAAAACCACCACGAGGAAGGCCAGACGTTCGCCCTTGTCCTGGGGAAAAATTCGCCAGGCCAATTGCGCCATAGCGCCCGGGGGCGCATCCGATCGCTGCTTCAGCTGCCGAATGGCCAGCAGCTGATTGGTGATCAAAACGGCAACGAGCGCTACCGAGACCAGCGCGGCCAGTCGCGGATAGGGAAGCGCGAGACCCAGCTGCTCGATCGAAACACGATGCACTCTGCAACGCCAGAAGATCACCGCGACCAAAAACCATTGCGAAAGCACCGTTGAGAGGTACAACCTCAGCCGGTCACGTTTGGTCGTGCAGGGCATCTGCATGAGTCGCCGGATGCGACGCCTGCCAGCTAAAGGCACTCCCACCGCGAGGAAAATGATAATAAAGACAAAGTCCATGCGCCTTGATCAGATCATTTCTGACTGGCGGCCGCAAGTTAAAGCCACGCCGGGCGATGGCAGTGGTGCAGTTTGACCCGGTCCCGATTTCTGGCGACCCCAGTTGTGCGGCAGGTGCGTTGATTGATGTGCTTCGACCAGGCCAGCGATTAGCTGAGCACGCTTTGATGTCCCCAATTTGTTCATGCCAAATATTCCGTCAGATACAATGTCAAATACAAGGGCAAGATAACGTTTGTATACATTTAAGTCACTTGCTATCTTATATGTGAGCTTATATATACTACGTCAAATAGAATGCCATACACGGTGACAGAATGAAGTGGGAAGACTTCAAATTCGAGTATCGACGGAACAATCCGGGCGAGACATTCAAACACTTGGTGCACATCGAGGCATACAAGGAAGCGGCTCTAAATCTCGTGCTTCCACCCGAGTGGCGACAGCAACTGGACAAACTCAACCGAGTGCGCGCCGTCTACGGGACAACTGCACTGGAGGGCAACCCATTGTCTGAGGCAGAGGTTTCTCATCAATTAGATTTACTTGAAGCGCCTATCAATGAAAACGCAGCCAAGGCAACGGTAGAACAGAGGCAGATCAGGAACTCAGGTATTGCTCAGGCGTGGGTGCGGATGCGTTTTTCTCCTGAACACCCGCCCATTTCCCTTTCCGACATTTTACAGATTCACAGAATGGTGACTGACGAGTCTGACATCAAGAATAATATACCTGGGAAACTGCGGACATTTTCAGTGGTTGTCGGAAGTCCAGAGATGGGCGGTGTTCACAAGGGTGCACCTGCCGCTGATCTAGAGAACCTTATGGATCAATACATTGAGTTTATAAACGGCAACAGATTAGCGGATGAACATCCTGTTATTCACGCCCTATTAGCACATTTTTTTCTTGTCACCATTCATCCGTTTGGCGATGGCAACGGAAGGGTGTCTAGACTTGTAGAAGCGGGAATCCTTTTCCGCAAAGGATACAACGTGCACGGATTTTATGGGCTATCTAATTATTTCTACCGAAATGAGGCCAAATATAAAACCTTGCTCCAGAAATGTCGCGACTCGTGTCCATTTGACGTCAGCCCCTTTGTGGATTTTGGCGCGGAAGGTTTTGCGACCGAGCTGAAGGGCATAAATAGTTTTATTAAGACAAAATTGAATCGTATCGTGTATCGGAATATGTTGGTGCGAGGTTTTAACAAAAGAGTCGGGGAGCGTCGTCGACTTCTCAATCAGAGAGAATATAATTTGCTCGATTTTCTAATCTCGGAAACAGAACCCGTCGATCCCTTTTCCGAAAGTCCCTCCCGAAAAATAAAGTACGCGGAACTCTTAGCCTCGAAATATGTGCAAGCAGCTTATAGAAAGTTCACCACTCGTACTTTGGTCAGGGAATTGTTCAGACTCAGAGATAGGGGATTTATTAGCATCCACAAGGAGGACAAAGACCTTATGCTGGAATTGGATTTCGAGGCGATCGGTAAGTATTGAAGAGATTATTTATTTTCCGTGGATTTCTCCTACGATCGATACAGCGGCCTGGCTGAAGTCCTCGTGCTTTCGGTTTCTTTTTCTTCCCGTACCCGGGCGGTTGACAGAAAGCAGGTCCAGACCGTATCGTGCAAGCTTCTGTTTTCTGTAACTTGTTATGAACATTCTCGTCATCGGCGGCGGCGGCCGCGAACACGCAATCGTCTGGAAGCTCAGGCAGAGCCCCTTGGTCAAGAAAATCTGGTGTGCCCCGGGGAACGGCGGAATTGCCCAGCTGGCCGAGTGCTGGCCGCTTGATCTCAACGATGTCCGGGCTGCGGCGGACCTGGCCGCCCGCCTGAAGGCGGATTTGACAGTCGTCGGACCCGAATTGCCTTTGGTCGCGGGCATTGCGGACGCGTTTTCTGAGCGCGGCCTGGCCCTGCTCGGCCCGCCGGGTGCCGCGGCTCGACTGGAAGGCAGCAAGGTATTCGCAAAGAGATTTCTCGAGCGCCACGGCATCCCTACCGCCAAAATGTACGGAGTCTATGATTCGACCGAAGAGGCCGGCAAAGCGCTCGCGGATGTGCCTTGGCCCGTGGTCGTCAAGGCCGATGGTCTGTGCGCCGGCAAGGGGGTAGCGGTGGCGTCATCCCCCGAGGAGGCCTCCGATTTTATTGCTCGGGCCATCCAGCGTCGCGAATTCGGAACTGCCGGGCAACGCATTTTGCTCGAGCAAGGCCTTCAGGGTGAGGAGCTTTCCTACATTATTTTGACCGACGGCGAGCATTTCGTTCCCATGGCTGCCGCGAGAGACCATAAACGCGCCTATGATAACGATGCCGGCCCGAATACCGGAGGAATGGGTGCCTATTCGGTCGACGAACTTCTTCCTCCGGAGCTTGAGAAGACCATTTTAGAAACCGTGGTCCGGCCGACGCTGCGAGGACTTCGCCAGGAGGGCATGGCGTATCGCGGTTTTCTATATTTTGGATTGATGCTCACCGCGGACGGCCCCAAAGTGCTTGAATACAACTGCCGTCTGGGTGATCCGGAGACCGAAGCGGTCCTTTTGCGCACGGAGTTCGATCTGGCGGCGGCCCTTCAATGCGCCGCGGCTGGCAGTCTTCAGGACTTTCCGACAAAACCGTTTCCCGGAGCGAGCGCCTGCGTGGTGCTGGCCTCAGAAGGCTATCCGAACCAGCCCATCACGGGACGAAAAATCAGCGGCTTGGACGACGCCGGGAGCACCGGCGAGTGCGCCGTGTTTCACTCCGGCACGCGGCTCGAAGGCAATTGCTATTACAGCACCGGTGGCCGGATTCTCGTCGTGGCGGCAAGAGGCTCCAATTTAGAGCAGGCTCTCGAACGCGTTTATGAACGCATCGGATCGATTGATAGCCCAGGAGCCTTTTACCGCAAGGACATTGGATCGGCTGCGAGCAAGCAGCGCGCACCTGCTCCGGTTCAACTCGAAGGCCTGGGCGCCGCAACCCGCCTTGGCTGAAACAGGCCAAACCACATACGGAGAATTCTTTGACCTCAGAAAAACAAGCCGGGCCGATTCTTGTCGGAATTTTGATGGGCTCAGACACCGATTATCCCGTCATGAGCGAAACCGGGAAAATATTGCATAAATTCGGAATCGGCTATGAACTGGAAATCGTATCCGCGCACCGCACGCCGATTCGCGCCCACGAGTACGCCACCTCAGCGGCGGGTCGCGGCTTAAAAGTTCTGATCGCCGCCGCGGGCGCGGCCGCTCACCTGGCAGGAGTGATGGCCGCAAACACGACCTTGCCGGTAATCGGCGTGCCGCTCGGGACAAGCTCGCTAAATGGGCTTGACGCGCTTCTGGCCACCGTGCAAATGCCCGGCGGCATACCTGTTGCGACCATGGCAATCGACAAGGCCGGCGCCGTCAACGCCGCAATTTTCGCCGCCGAGATTCTCGGCACCGCCGACCCAATCATTGCGCGGAAACTGGTCGAACACAAAGAAGACCTGGCGCGTGCGGTGGCTGAGAAGAATGCCCGCTTGAAACAGCAGCTTGCCGGGCAGAAGTAGGGCGCTGCACCCCGGAGCGCTAGCCAACCCCGCTTGAATCTTTCAAGCGGTCCTCGGGCGATCGATTATCATCCCTCCATCACTCCGGCGCAGCTGCGCCCGATGGAAAGCCCTTAAACCACGACGCCTAGACCCTCGCGCTAATCGGAAGGGGCACGCAATCAATGCTTGAGCAGGGAGGGCGCATCGGCGGGCCGTTGCTTGGGTTGGGAGTCGGCCTGCGCGGTTTGTGCCGGCGCCGGGTGTTCAACCTCGGCAGGCGGCGGGAGGATCCAGGCAAAACCCTTTTGCGCACCGATCATCGCCATCGTCTGGCGCGCCTTGGGCGGAGTGATGGCTGCAAGCGCGGCGCGAAGGAATTGAGTGGCATCGACGGCGAGCAGCTTGGTGCTGTCGCTTTGAATCTGGCTGGCGATCATGGCCATCTGTGGATCGGAGGAGCGAAGCTTCTCAAGGCGGGGGATCTTTTTGGTGGATGAGTTCAAGCAATGAAGCAGGCGCGTTCTCGGGAGGGTAGTTAAATTCCATCAAGGTCTTGGCTTGACCCTTTTCCGGTGGCCAAAATTGGAGGTAGGTAGGCTTCAAGACGCGCGTTTCCCAGTAGTCACCTTTCTGCTGTTCCTGCTTCATGCCATAGCTCAGTTGCCATACCTCGGGGCCATAGCCGCTGAGGTAGTCAGCCATAATCAATTCTGCCAGGGGTTCATCGGCGGGCAGATTTACCCGGGATCGAAGGCCCTTGGCAACCTGGTTCAGGCGTTCCCCGAGTCCCTGGCCGGTGGCTTCGATGTCGGCTGCTTGATCGCCGCCTTGCGACTGGCCGAGATGCGGAGAAACGGTGACCAAGCGCGTCTGGAGATGCGGAAGTTCTCTGTCCAGGCGTGCGATATCCTGTTGCGAGGATGGCGAAAACCACTCAACCGACCCGAGGATGATTCCAATGCGGTCGCTGTCGATTTGGACAGGAGCGGGCGGGCGAGTTTCAGCTTCGATGGGGTTCTCGATTGTGCCGATGAGAATTGCGTCCTTGACGACTGCGATCACCACGCGTCCGGCAGCCAGGTTGGCCACGATTTCCTGGCCGGGCGACTGCGTCGGTTCTTGCGCGGAAGTCCCACAGAGGCAAATTACGGCCAGCGACAGGGCGGCCAGCGGTCCCGCGATTCGCAGGGAGCGGAACATGAAGCTAACATACCACACCGCTTGCGTTTCGCCGCGCATCCTGCGGACAACTCTAGTAAAATAGCGCGGGCGATTTTGTCGCCGCCCGGCACGATTCCCTCAAGGTCGCGCAATCCCGGAGGAGGCCAAGTCTGCGGTCTGCGAACAGCATTCGTCATAACGGCAAACGTTTGTCCGACATTCTCGCGGCGCATCAAAAATTCGTGCGCGGCGAGGAAGCCGGCGCACGAGCTGATTTGACCGGGGCAGACTTGTCGCGCGCCGATCTCGAGCGCGAGAACCTTGCCTATGTGAACTTCGAGGGGGCCAATCTGGAGGGCGCCAGCCTGAAAGAAGCGCGCCTTTCCTCGGCCAATCTCAGCAATGCGAGGCTCTGCCGGGCCGATTTGCGCAAGGCCGATTTGACCGAAGCCAATCTGGACGGCGCCGATCTGGCCGACGCTCTGGTGGGCGGAGCGGAGCTTTTTCGCGCGAGCTTGCGACAGGCCATCCTGCGGCGCGCCGATTTCGGGGCAGCGAATTTCCGCGACGCGGATATTGCCGGCGCTGATTTTCAGGGCGCCAACATGAAAACCGCGATTTTGCGCGAAACCAAGCTCGAGGGGGTCGATCTCACCGGTCTGGATCTTTCAACGACTCTATTGCCACGCGGATACAGTCCGCCCCGGAAGGCTGGCTAGTCTTCCCTGGCGGCGGTTGCATTTGTTCCACAACGAAGATAAACCGAGGCTGCGATGCCCGAGTCCAGTTGGGTTCAGGTGGATGACTACAAAATGCCCGCAGGCTGGGTCGACCCCGGGCAGAGCCAGGTTCGGGCTCGCGAGTATTGCCAGATGCTCGAGCGCGGTGAGGTGCTCTATTTTCCCGAGCCGCCCTTCAGCTTCCCGTCGACTGATCGCGAGTTCCTGCTGACCCCCCAATGGGCCGAACTGCGCATGCACAAAAACGTTTCCTACCGGCCCGGTGATGACCTTCTCCGCGGCGTCTCGGGTGACGCTGCGGTGACCGAACGAATTCATGCCGTGCTCGCTAACTACAGCCGGCAGGCGATTGCTTTCCTTTCAAAATTTATGCCCCCCTACGCCGACAAGTGGATCATCGATTTTGCGAGCTTTCGTCCTTTTGAAGAAGACGGCCGCCACCTGCCGCTTCACCAGCGCAACGATTTGCTGCACGTCGATGCTTTCCCGAGTCGCCCGACGCGTGGCGGCCGGATCCTTCGCCTATTCACGAATGTGAATCCGAGCAAGGCGCGCGTGTGGCAAACGACCGGACCATTTGAATCTTTCGCCCGACAGTTCGCAGACGATGCCGGGCTGCGCAAGATTGCCGAAAAGGACTCCTGGCTGCGCCGCCGGGTGCAGGACTGGGGCGCCAAGTTTGGCATACCCGGCATGGGACGAACGCCCTATGACCTCTTCATGCTGCGGTTCCATGATTACTTGAAGGAGAACTCTTCCTTTCAGGCCAACTGTCCGAAAGTCCGGCTGGAGTTTCCGCCGCTAGCCACCTGGATCGTTTACACAGACGGCGTGGCCCATGCGGTGATGTCAGGTCAGTACGCGTTGGAGCAGACGTTTTTGATCCCCGCCCAGGCGCTGGTTTCTCCCGAGGTTGCCCCCTGCCGCATCCTTGAAAATATTGCCGGCCGCGCGCTGGTGCATTAGTTAGTTATTTATTTAGTTTAGTTATCAAGAGGTCTCGGACGGGAACTGAAGGTTGGCTGGGGCGGGTGGCCGGAACTACTTGCCGGTTGAGAATTCCGCAGACTCATGGCCATATCCGAGACTGCCGCGGGGAGCTCCGCTGCGGCGGCGAGTCTCAATGCCCAGGCGCTTGATCTTCTGATTCAGGGTGGAAAGTGGGATTTGAAAGCGCTCGGCAGCTTCGGTCTGGTTCCAATTGGTGCGCTCGAGCATGTCGGCGATGATGCGGCGCTCGACCTCTTCCAGAATTGCGAACAGCGAAGGCGCCGGCGCCGAGCTGCGCAGGCCTTGTCCTGGAAGCGGCGGCAGAAAATCAGAGAGCTGGGCGCGTACGCCATGGGCGATTTCGCGACTGCGGACGCCTTCGGGTAACAGCTCTCCATCCATGGTTTCATCGGTCGACAGCACCACGGCGCGTTCGACGGCATTTTCAAGTTCGCGCACGTTTCCGGGCCAATCGTAGTCCATCAGCAACTTCATTGCGTTGTGAGTGAATTCGCGGGCCGATTTGCCGTTCTCGCGGCAGAATTGATCAAGAAAGCGGGCCACCAGCAGCGGGATATCTTCTTTGCGTTCGCGCAACGGCGGCAATTGAACGGCAATCACGTTCAGGCGGTGATAGAGATCCTCCCGGAAGCGCCCCTCGCCGACCAATTTCTTCAAGTCTTCGTTCGACGCGGCGAGGATACGCACGTCGACCTTGATGGTATCGGTGCCGCCCAGCCGCATGAATTCGCGCTCCTGAATCACGCGCAAAAGCTTGGCTTGCGTCTCCTGACTGATGGTTGAGATTTCATCGAAAAAAATCGTCCCCTGGTCGGCTACTTCAAACAACCCTTTCTTCGAGGCGATGGCGCTCGTAAAGGCGCCCCGGACATGCCCAAATAGCTGTGATTCGAGCAGATCGACCGGAATCGACCCGGTATTGATGGGGATGAACGCCTTGTCGGCGCGCGTCGAAGCCGAGTGCACGGCCTTGGCGATCAGCTCCTTGCCGGTACCGCTTTCGCCATAGATGAGCACGGTCGAACGCGACGGAGCCACCTGGGTGACCAGATCGAAGACCCGCAGCATTTTCTCGCTCTTGCCCACGATGTTCGGGAAGTTGTAGCGTTGCTTGAGAGCCCGCTTGAGCTGGACGTTTTCCTCGCGAAGCCGCTTCCCTTCGATGGCCAGCGAAATCTGCGCGATCAACTCGTCGTTCGACCAAGGCTTGGTGATGTAGTCCTGCGCGCCATTCTTAAAGGCGGCACGCGCCATGTCGATCGAGCCGAACGCGGTGATGAGGATGATGGAAAGCTGAGGGTCGCGCCGGCGTATTTCCGGAAGCATCTCAATGCCGTTGCGGTCGGGAAGGCTCACATCGAGCAGCATTAAATCGAAGGGATGTTCTTCGATTTGGTGCAGGCCGGCCTCGCCGGTCTCGGCTAGAGTGACCTCGAAATTCTCGGACCGGAGAAGGGCTTCGAGCCCTTCGCGTATCTCGGCCTCGTCGTCGACGACGAGAATGGAACCCCTAGGCATGGACTGCTTTTTGAGCGGCCGGAAACTCCAGGCGGAAGGAGGTGCCTTTGCCTGGCGTCGACCGCACGTCGACCTTTCCAGCGTGCTCCTTAATAATACCGTAGCTCACCGACAGGCCAAGTCCAGTTCCCTTGCCGGTACTTTTGGTGGTGAAGAACGGGTCGAAAATCCGGTGCAGATGCTCGGGCGGGATGCCCATCCCGGTGTCGGTAACCTCGACTTCGACCGAGCCGTTATGCGCCGCCGTGCGCACCTCCAGCATGCCTCCGCCGGGCATGGCGTCGCGCGCGTTCAGAAACAGATTCAGGAACACCTGCTGCAGCCTGGTGGTGGAGCCGAGCACGGCCGGCAGTGGGGAGGAGTAATTCTTGAGCACGTTAACGCGATTGGCCTTCAAAGGATGCTGCACGAGCGTTAGCGTTTCTTCGAGCACCCCGTTCAGGTCCACCTCGACCGTCTCGGTCGACCCGGTACGCGAAAAATTCAGCAGATTATTGACGATTTCACTGGCCCGAAAGGTTTGTTTCACGATGCGCTCGATAGTCTTCTGTTTCGGATCGTCGGCCGGAATTTGTTTGGCGAGCATTTGGATGTAATTGGAAATGACCGCCAGCGGCGTGTTCACCTCGTGCGCCACACCGGCCGCCAGCAACCCGAGCGAGGTGAGCTTTTCGTTCTGCAGCATCTGCTCTTCCATGCGCACGCGCTGGGTAATGTCGTCGAGCAGAATCAAGCGGCCGATGCGTGCGCCGTCCTTGCTCAAAAGAGGGGCAATCGAGGCATTGATAACCAGTTCGCGCGCGCTGTGCGTTTTCATCCGGAATTTATAGATTCCGGCAACGTGATCGGAGGTGGCGCGCGCGGCTATTTCAACCGACAAATCCGCGGGGAGAACTTCCTGCAGCTTCCGGCCGATCGCTGCGCTCCTGGCGATTTCCAGGAGGTCTTCGATCTGCGGATTCCAGGATTCGATGCCTTCTTCAAGGTCTGTGGTGAGTATGCCAATCTTAAGCGACTCGATGATGTTTTCGCTGAAGTCCTTCAGCCTCTCGACCTGCAAGGCCTTCTGCTCGAGAGATTGATAGAGTTCCGCGTTCTCGATGGCGATCGCCAGGTAGCCGGCAATGGTCGCAAGCAACTCGAGGTCGTCGCTGGACAGATACTCCCCATCGACGGTCTTGCCAAGGCCAAGCATCGCTACAGTTCGATCCCGGAAGCGGCAGGCGATGAAATAGTTCAGGCCGAGCTCGCTGAGCGTGTGGCGAACCGTTTCCGTTTCCTCGGTTGCCGCCTTCGCGGATTCAAAGAACAAACAGCCGCGCTCAAACGCCGGCCGCGCCGGATCAAGAAAGCTCAAATCAAGATCGCCGCGCGCCTCAACACCCATGGATCGCGACAGCGCGAAGCGGCCGGCTTGCGCGGGATCCTCCAGGAATATGGCCAGGCGATCGACGAGCAGTGTTTGCGAGATTCGATCGAGCGCCGAACCCAGCAGATGATCGAGCCGCACTTCGTTAGTCAGCGCCCGGCCAAATTCCATCAGTGTGCGCCGATAATCCAGCCGGTCGCGGTAGAAAAAGTGATCCAGCCGCGCCTGCACCCAATCGCGAAGAGGCTGGAATAAGAAAGCGGCCACCACGATCGCGATCATCGCTCCCACCGGGCCCGAAGGCCACGCCGCGTGAGAGAGCTCGCCGATCAGTCCGATGGCCGCGAAATAAACCGCCACCACGCCGGCGGTCGCAAAGGTGTAGGCCAGCCCGCGCTTGAAGATAATGTCGACGTCCATCAAGCGGTAGCGAATGATGGCGTAGCCGAACGACAGGGGAATCAGCACAAGAGAGAAAACCGAAACCTTCATCCAGGGCTGCGATACGGAAGCAGAAACCAGACGCGGCATCACGTAGAGAACAAAGAAAGGCAGGATTCCGCCAAAGGTTCCCCAGGTGGCCCACTTCAACTGCTGACGCAAAATGCCGCTTGGTGCGCGCAGATAACTGACCAGGAAAATCGCCGCGGCGAACAGAAAATAGACTCCCGCGTAAACCAGTTCGAGGTTGGCGAGAAAATCGCGGCTGCTGATCGAAGGCATGAAGTCGAGCATCGCCGTGGCGATGAAGGCATGCAGAGCCAGCAAGGCCGCCGGGACGCTGTACAGGCCGACCAGCTTTAGCCACAGGCTGCTGTTGCGCTCAGGAAACACCAGCGCGAAGTGCACAAGCAGCGCCGGTTGCAGCAGAAGCGCGACCACGTTTCCCCAGTAGACGATCCAATCAAAGGAGTTGAGCTTTCCACTGTAGTGGAAGCTGTACAGGATGAAGGAGACCAGGCAGAAGATGTAGAAGTGGATCGCCCGCGGAGCGTTCCAGCGGCGAACAAAAATAAAAAGTCCGATGAACAGATAGAGAAGCGCGGTCAGCCGCAGGTAGTTTTCAATCGAGCCCGGATTGGCCTCGGGCTCGGTGATGACCGGAACCGCAAACGATTCTCCGTTGCGCCGGATTTCGTAGCGCACCTCCGACCAAGGGCCGGCGCGCCAGAGAAGCCGGGTCACGTCGGTGGCGCGCTCAATCGCCACGCCACGGATTCTGCCCAGCTGATCGCCTTGCCGAATGCCCGCTCGGTCGGCCGGTGAGCCCGGAACGACATGGAGGGCCGTTACGCCCACCCCCGCGGCGGTATCGATCCAGGTAACCCCGTCATCGGGCTGGATAAATCGCGAACGCTGCTGGAAATTCAACACTGAGAAAATGACAGCCGCCAGTGTCAGCAGGGCCAGAACCACGGCCCCCAGCCGTATTCGCAGACTCTTGTTCATCGAGGGAACTCTCGATCTCGGAAGTTCCTGGGATCCTAGCACGTCGACTTCCAGGTAATCATTAATTCTATTTTAGGTAACCAGCTTATTTTGTTACAGCTGAAACAAAATTCGGGAGACACCGGCCCTGTGCAATACCGTTTGTGGTAGACCGTTTTCTGATTCCAATAGCGACCGAATGCGGAAATCTAAAACTGGAAGCTCAAACCGCCCCGGAAGTAACGGTAGGAGGGAACCAAGACCACACGGCCCCGATTGGTGGAAACAGGCACATACCCTTGAGCCAGCAAATTGCCCGCGTCGGCCTCAACTTCCATATGGCCTGAGAAAAAGCCGGGAACCGGCTGTTTGATCTGCAGACTCAGGTATGGATCGATATGGTAGAAGGATTCGCCATAGGCGTCCTGGCGGGAGACCGCCGGACCGCTAAGCCATTTGTAGCCGGTGGTCACCTTCGTGCCCAGGCGCGGAATCGTTGTCGAGGTACGCGCCGCGAGGCTGTGCCGGCCCTCGGAGGAAAGTTGCTCCCGCAAACTCTCATCCGCACCCGAACGGCTCAACGGGCTCAGCACATCGCCATAGGCATAGACAAAGCTCGTTTCGGTACTGCCTGAAAGCTTCTGGGTATAGGCGACACGCGTACCCAAGGAACTTGATTTGCCACCGTCGTAGGCAAAGGCCTGCGAGAAATAGTCTTGCAGAAAATCCGGCCCGTCAGCCGCTCCGCCCTGACCGATGATGGCGGTGTGGTTCGACGTATCGTGGAACAGGGCCGCGCTGAGCGACGCCCTGCGCCCGAGGGCGTGCTCGATGGCCACCTCCGCATGCAGATCATCTTCGGTTACCGGATGACTGTGCTGGACAAGAACGGTCGGGAAAACATCGAGCGCGTTGAGAGCGGAATCGATCCCCGCGCGAGTGCCCGAGTCGCCATTCCCCCAAGGCCGGGTGGCCACGATTGTCGAAGCCCGCCACCCGCGGCCAAGCTTCAGGTCCACTTCGGCCCGGGGCCTCGCGACGGTGGCAGCTCGGTTCATCAAACTGGCCACCAGAATCTCGCCTCCGTAGCGGATGGCCACGCGGTCGCTCAACGCAAGCTGGTCATCGTGAGACAAGCGCAGACCGCGGAACATCGGGCCGCTCGGACCCAACTGCGATTGACGGACCACGAGCGTGGTAACCGACCCGACGCCAGGCTTGCCCGAAGGCAGCCATTCGCCGGCAAAACTCTCCGCGCTGGCGCCTCTTTCGGTGCTGAACTGGCCGGCCATCAGGAACTTGGCACTATCTCCCACGCCGAGGTCGTAGACAAAGACCGTACCAGGCGAATCGGGCAGCGCTCCGACCGAACCAGGCCGGTCACCACCCGAGGAAAGCGCCAGCAGCCCCCGGCTGGTCTCGGCCGGCCTGCCTGTCTCGCTGCCGGCCTCACCCAACACGGTCACCTGAGCGTCCTGGTATTGAAGCACCGATCGCGTTGCCGCAGACGTTCTGAGCACCCAGGCCCAGTCGTCCTTGGCGACCTTTTGGTTTGGCTGTTGGCGCAATTTCCCGAAAGAGGAAAACACCGATCCCAGCATCACCTCAAGCAAGGTGGTGCGCTGGTCGCTGACTTCGATGTGCTGTTCGATCGCGGGCAGAAATCCAGCCAGGGTCACCTTGATCGAATAGGGGCCTGCGGGAATGGAGGATGTGAAGAAACGGCCTCGATCATTGGTCAAAAATTCAAATTGAGCGCTGCTGAACACCTGCTCGGAGCTGATCAGCACCGTCGCGCCCATTTGCACCGTGCCGGAGGGATCCAGCACGACCCCGGAAATTTTCCCCGAGTTGGGCGCCGCCTGGAGGGAGGAAACAAAGATCGACAGCCAGCACGCCA
The DNA here is from genome assembly GCA_963718485.1 of uncultured Acidobacteriota bacterium. Classification (GTDB taxonomy): domain Bacteria; phylum Acidobacteriota; class Terriglobia; order Acidiferrales; family UBA7541; genus Palsa-295. Next base: position 39,971 of record CAVQZU010000069.1, on the reverse strand, counting down.
GACCGCATCCAACGATGGTTCGGAGATTCAAACTTCCCTACCTCCGCTACTTTGCCTTCGCCGGTGAAGGGTTGACCGTGAACTCCTCGCTCGGAGTAATCGTTTGCTTCGCGAGATTATCGGTAACCGCGACTTCCAATTTGTACTTGCCGGGCGCGAGAGACCCCAGTGTGATCATGTTCTCCAGTGTCAGTTCCTCACCGTGCTCTGGAAGCTTATCCGACGCGATGTCGAATTTCAGCATCGGCGCGGCGCCGGGCGCGCCTTCGCCCATCTTGGTGACCCGGTACTCGACCGAAGCGTCCGCTTTGTGGGTCTTGTCGTCGACCTTCAGATTGTAGACCTGCAGAAACACTCCCATGGCGTCGCTCGGAATGAAGGTCCGGTCCATCCGGGGACGCACCTTCACGTCGCCCAAGACAAACTGGCCCAGACCGATGTCCTTCATCGAAACCCGCTGGATCTGATCGGCCAGTATCAGGGAACTCGAACTCAATTGGTCATCCTGGAAGCGGGGAACCGCCAAGCGCGTGTTGGTGACGCCCACGTTCCCGTTATTCACATCCTTGAGAACGATATCCAGACGATAGAGCCCCGGACGCAGCGGCACCGCCTTTTGGTAAATCGCGGCGCCCGACAAAGACTGCTGCAGCTGCGAAGCAACGATGTCGGTTTTAAGCGTGTCCTCGAAGGTCTGCACCACCCGCCCGCTCAGGCTGGTAACGCGCGCGAAAAGATTGACCGTGGAAGTGTCCACGCCATCCTTTTCCTGAAAACTCATCTGCTTGCGAGAAATCTGAATGGTGATCGGCACCAGCACGGTGTCTGAAGTGATGCGCATGAAATCGAACCGGTAGTCGAATTTGACCTGATCGCGCACCAATCGCGAGGTGACCACGGTCTCCAGATCTTTGAACTTCACCGGCGGCGGCCTGAAAATATCGGCGTATTGCTGCAGGCGGGTGAACTCTTCCATGCTCTCCGGAGTCATTCCGCCCATGGGCTGCGCGTTGTGCGTTCCGTCGGTATTCTGAAAGCGCTGCGTCTTGCTCGCGAGTCCCATCGATTCGGCCATGGTCAAACCGGCGCCCGGGACGTAGAGCAACGCATCTTTTTCACTCGCGTCCATGGTCAGGTGATATTCGCCGGTCGAGGTCGGGTCGACGAATTCGAGCTCCACGTTCTCGCCCATGCCCTCCAGATAGCGGTAGCGCCAGTCCTCGAATGGATAGGTTGAGGTTTCGCCGCCACCTTGCGTCGAGGGCCGCTCGTAGGTGCCGCCGGTAGGATGCGAATCAACTTCATCGGGCGGGCCCCACATGATGTAGATGCGCCCGCGATCGGTCTTCCAGCCGGGAATTCCCGAGGCGTAATGCTCGTTGGCGTAAGCGATGCGCCGGTAGTGCTCTTCCTTGAAGGTATTTTCAGGAGAATCCGGATCGGGATTGCGGCGTTGCCAGAACTGCTCGATGAATTGCTCGCGCTCTTCGTTGGTTGAAAGATGCAGGAAAGCGTTCTTTTCTTCCGGGGTGATGATGTAGATAACGTCTTCGTTCAGCCACTTCTTGTATTGCGAATCGAGCTCGCGCTCAAGGCTCTTATTGCTTTGTTTCTGCTGCTTGGCGGTCTTCTTGGCATCCTGCTGCTGTTGCTCGCGGTCGGTCGGCTGTTCCTGTTGGGAAGTTCTCGAGCGGGCCATGCCGGAAAAGGTCAGCCCGGCCAGCACCAGCAAGGCTTGACCCATTTTAGTGAAAGAGCGGCCCATAGTCACAACTTTGCCCCGTTCGGCCTAAAATCTTAACCCTGCTCTAATGTGCAGGTCAAACGATAGTTTCGCCCCAGCACCCCCGCTTGCTGGGTCATTGGAATCCCCACGGGCAGAAGAGGTTGCCTTCTCATTTAGTTGCTTCCCGCCTGCCTGCTCCAACCCCATCGCGGCCTTGTCCGCCACGGTACGGCCCTGCCTCGGAGTTGTTGCTCCCCGCTCGGGCGGAATCAAAGCTACAATGGCGCTAGCACGCGAAAAAGGATTCTATCTTGAATCAGGTTGCGGGCACCCGGGCCACAGGCCAGGGTGCCCGCTCGGGCGCCGGCCTGCCCGCAGGGCAGGCGGGAGATCGGAAATATTCTCCTGGGCCATGACGTAGTTGTCACTGGCAGGAGCTTTTACCCCGAGAATTCCTTCTCGCCGGGCTTAGTCTATGAAGACGTGGCAGAAAGTCATTGTCGGCGTGGGTCTGGCGGTCGCGATAGGTGGCGGAGCGTGGTTTGCCGCCTCTGAATTCAATAAGGGCGTGGTCACCGTTCAGACCGGACCGGTGGTCCGCCAGGATCTGACTTCGATTGTCACCGCTTCGGGCGAAATCCGGCCCAAGAACTACACAAACGTCCTCGGCGAGGGCATTGGGAAAATAACCGACATTGTCGTCAAAGAGGGCGACCGCGTGAAAAAAGGAGATGTCCTGCTGCACTTGGAGAATATCCAGCCCGGAGCAGATGTCGAAGCGCAAGCCGCTACAGTCCAAGCCGCCGAGTCGGGAATGAAAGCCTCTGCTGCGAGCTATGATTCTGCGGTGGCAACCGCCGCGCAGCGACAGGCCGACCTGGAAAAGGCCAAGCTTGACTGGCAGCGTTCTCAGGAGCTTTACAAAAACCAACTGATCGCCCGCCAGGAATATGAAGGGTCTCGGGCGGCCTACGATGGTGCTGCCGCGGCGGCCAATGCGGCGCAAGCGCAAGTTGCGCAGACGCGGGCAGCTCGGGAGCAGACTCGTTCCACATTCGATCAAACCCGCGCGCAACTGACGCACATGCGCGACGTGCTTCGCAAGACAACCTACACCGCCCCGATTTCCGGGGTCGTCAGCTACATCGACGTGCGCGTGGGTGAAAACGTCGTTCCCGGAATTCAGAACGCGCAGGGCAGCTTTCTGATGACCATCTCCGATATGAGCGTCGTGACGGCCGAGGTGAAGGTAGATGAGACCGACATCACGAGCCTGCGCCATGGCCAGTCGGCGGAGGTGACAATCGATGCCTTACCCGGCAAGATATTGAAGGGGCAGGTGACCGACGTTGGGGAGCTAGCGATCCTGCGCACCTCTGGCCAGGCGGCCATGACCGAAACCACCGCCAATACCCAGGAGGCGCGCGACTTCAAAGTGATCGTGACCCTTGATGATCCGCCGCCCTCCCTGCGGCCGGGTCTTTCGACCACGGCGAAAATTCAAACCGCGCACAAGGCCGATGTCCTGACGGTTCCTATACAGGCCCTGGCGGTGCGCTCGCAGAAGGCGCTCGAACAGGCGCAGCAGGATACGGGCGGCAGCGTGACCCTGGCCGCATCTGGCGGCGCCCTCATGGCTGCCAAGCAGGACGTCCAGGGCGTTTTTGTGGTGCGGGACAACAAGGCGGTCTTCGTTCCGGTCGAAACCGGCATTACCGGGGTTACCGATATCGAAGTGACCAGCGGCTTGCAACCGGGCGACCAGATCGTGGTCGGAAGTTATAAGGCGCTGCGCACTCTACGCCCGGGCAGCAAAGTCAAAGTGGATAATTCGCCGCCGAAGCGGGAGGAGACATCCAGTTAGGGTTTTCTGTCTCTAACCTCCGGTCGCAGGAATCAACGGGGTGAATCTCATGGCGGTGGCAGCAGTGGTGCAGACGTTTCGCCAAGATCTGGTCGATACCGGCGTCGTCATCCAGACGCAGGATCTCTGGAAGACCTACGAAATGGGTGCTGAGGAACTGCATGCCTTGCAGGGCGTGAGCATTGAGATACGCAAAGGCGAATACGTCGCGATCATGGGACCCTCGGGCTCGGGCAAGTCGACCTTAATGAATCTGATCGGATGCCTGGATACCCCGACCAAGGGCAGTTACTGGCTCGCTGGAAGGCTTGTGAGCGAGTTAGACGACGACGAGCTCGCCTACATCCGCAACAAGGAGATCGGCTTCGTGTTTCAGACCTTCAATCTGCTGCCGCGCGCAACCGCGCTGCACAACGTGGAACTGCCGCTGATCTACAACGGCACTCCTGGTGCCGAGCGCCTGCAGCGCGCCAAGACGGTTCTGGCCGAGGTCGATCTGGCGGGGCGCATGATGCACAGGCCCAACGAGCTGTCCGGCGGCCAGCGCCAGCGAGTGGCGATCGCACGCGCGCTCGTGAATCATCCCTCGATTTTGCTTGCAGATGAGCCCACTGGAAACCTGGATTCAGCCACGGGCGACGAAATCATGGCGCTTTTCGCGCGCTTGCACCAGGCAGGCAATACCATCATTGTGGTGACGCACGAACCGGAAATAGCCCTGCACGCTCACCGCGTGATTCGCCTTCGCGACGGCAAGGTTGAGCGAGACGAACGCACTCGCGCCCCCGAGGTGGCTGGCTGCTGATTTGGGTTGCCAGTTCCTTAGCGGCCGAAGAAATTGCGCGCGAGAAACAGCATATTGGCGGGACGCTCCGCCAGCCGGCGCATGAACCAGGGGAACCAGAAAGCGCCGTAGGAAACCAGCACCGTGCAGCGATAGCCCGCTTCCACCAGTCGCAGCTGCTCGGCCCGTCCAATTCCAAACAACATCGCCAATTCGACCTGGTTCCTGGGAATTCCCTGACCGCCGGCCCACTGGCTGATGCGCGCAATCAATTTTACATCGTGGGTGGCGAGGGCGGCGCGAACCCCAGCCCTCCGCGCTTCGGGACTGAGAAGCCGCTGGGCCAGATGGAAATAGTTCTCATCGAGGTCTGATTTTTTCGGATAAGCAATTTCGGAGGGCTCGTTATAGGCACCTTTCACCAGCCGGACGGCCGCGCCCATCGGAATCAGCGAATCCAGATCCTTCTCGGTGCGGTACAGGTAAGCCTGCAGGCATACGCCGATGTTGGGATAGATCTTTCGCGCGCGGCGGAACAGGTCGAGTGTCAGGTCCACGTAGGGGCTCTGCTCCATATCCATCCAGACCACCTTTTGGGGTGGGGCGCTGCCGGCGCGCAGGTGCTCGATCAATCGGATCAGATTCGCGTAACAGAATTCGCGGTCCAGATCGAGGCCCAGCTGGGTTAGTTTCACCGAAATTTCCGACCGCAGGCGGGCGGCGCGAATACGATCGATTACTTCGAGGTAATGGTTGGTGACCCGTTCGGCTTCGCCACGGTCGGCGATATTTTCACCGAGATGAGTCAGCAGCGTGTCGATGCCGCTGTCGGCCAGACGCTTGGCTGCCGCGAGTGCCTCCTCCAGGCTTTCGCCCGGAAGGAATCGTTCAACCGTGCGGCGGATGAAGCGATAGCGCGGGGCTCGCTCCCGAAGCCAGGGGCTCTCTGCTGCCATCAGCAGCGCGTTGCGCATCATGCTCATCGCTGTTTCCTTAGTTGGGCCAGGTGAGCGCCTTGAGGTAGCGGTAATAAAAATCGACGGCGTCGTAATAGGAACTGGTTTTGACGCGCTCATCGCGACCGTGGGCGCGCACGTCCCCAAACTCGATGGCGATTCCGGAAATCCCGTAGGTGGGAATGCCAGCGGCGTTGGTAAAAACGCCATCGGAGGCGCCGGTGGCCATGGTGGGGATGACCGGGGCTCCGGGCCACATCGCCGCGGCAATTTTCTCCAAGGGCTTGAGCACCTCGGGGCGCAAAGTGACTGCTGGCGAATCGTGGCGTTCCGGCACGGAATCAAGAACTTCGCCGGCATCCGAGACATAACGGACCACGATCGCAGGATCGGCCAGAATCTTTATTAAATCCAGGCGCACTTCTTCGCGGGTGTGTCCTGGCAGGATGCGGCAATTCACATTGGCGCGCGCCATTTGGGGCAAGGCGTTATTGGCGTGTCCGGCGTCGAGGCGCGTGGCCACACAGGTTGTGCGCATGGTGGCGTTATAGAGCGGATTCGCCGACAGGCGCGCGATGGCAGCCGGATCCGGCGGATTTTTCAGGAGGGCCTTCATGTCCACAGAAACCTGGCCGTGTTCGGTCGATGCGGTGCGTTCAAAGAAAGTCCGTGTCACGGCATTCAGCGCCACCGGGAATTTGTAACTCTCCAGCCGGCCCAGTCCGCCTGCGAGATGGTAGATCGCATTGTCGGGCACCGGCAGAGAGCTGTGGCCGCCAGGGTTTTCCACTTGGAGCTGGTAATCGGCGTACAGCTTTTCGCTGGCGTCGATCGTGACGATCGCGGGCTGGCCGTTGCGCGTGTAGATTCCGCCGCCGTCGGAATTGAGCGCGAATTCGGCGTCGATCAACTGGCGATGATTCTGGAGCAGCCAGTCGATGCCATTGGATTCACCGCCCTCCTCATCGGCCGTGAGAGCGAGGATCAGGTCGCGATCGGGCTGGTAATTTTCCTGCTTCAGACGGACCAGGGTCGCGACGAAAACGGCGTCGCCGCTCTTCATGTCCTGCGTACCGCGGCCGTAGAAGTACCCATCCTTTTCCGTGAATTCAAAAGGGTCCAAGGACCAATCTTCGCGGTGCGCTTCGACCACATCGAGATGCCCCATCAGCAGAATGGGCGGGTGCGCACCCGATCCGCGGAGGCGGGCTACCAGGTTGCCTTTACGCTCCTTGGGCCCGAAAACTTTTACATCCTCCAGGGCCAGGCCGGCTTGGATGAGGCGCTCGGCCATGGCTTGCGCGGCGACAGTGGTGCTGCCGACCGAGTCGGTGGTGTTGATTTCGATGAGTTGCTTAAAAATGTCGCGAGAGAGCTGGCGGGTGGGCGGGTCGACCTGGGCCTGGAGCGGTGTGGGGAAGGCTGCGAGAAAGGCCAACAGGACAAACCAGAACCCCACAAGGGGCGACCCCCAAGGACACCGCAATCTCCCGGCAGACGGCCTCCCCAATTGACTTTCTTCCACCATCGGCACTTTCCTTAAATGATTACAGGTTTGAGGATAATACTTAGGCGGTTTGGCGCAAAGGGAAGCTTGTGCATCGAAGCGCCTTGACCCGACAAAGTTTTCAAGCGACGAGCGGTGTCCATCCCGAACCGAGTGCACAATCTGCAAGCGGGGCTGGCAATGACGCAGGCGACCTTAACCGAAGGCTCGGGAAACTCACGGTCTGGGACTTAGCGGAACCAAGCGAAGTCAGCGAACTCAAACCCCGGTGGCGGCGGAGTCGGGCGGGTGTAGAATGCCCGCGATCCACAACGACCCCGAGCTTACCAGGGGGCCAGGCCAGGCGGCGAACGCAAGGTGATCGAAGCGTGGCCCTGGTTAGCCGGTTCCAGGTGGTGGGGTTGTGAAACAGAGGCAGCAAGGGGATTTGGCAGCGCGTTCTGACAAGCATCGCGGCCAGATGCGCGCAAGCCGGGCGCAACCGGCGAAGGCTCAAATCGCGCACAGGTCCGCGCTGCTGCATGATTCAGTCGAGAACAATTCCGGAGCCAGCAGGCCGGGGGCACCCATCAAACTTGGGCCTGTGCAGAAATCTATTTTCCGAAGATGGGGGCGATCCGGGAAAGCCTTCCGGTTGACTACTCCGAACTCGCCGCCCAGTTGTTCCGTGCCGACCTAGAGGCCATCGCCATGTCCATCCATCGCCGACCCGTTAGGAAAGAATCGGCCTCCCCTTTTCGCTCTGCCGACGCTTCGGTGACGAAGGAAATTTCCAGACGCTTTTTCTTAGGTTCTCTTGCGGCGCTGGGCGCGGCGCATGTCCTGCCATTCGGGCTCGCCGCCCGATCGGGCCCAAGACCTGCCGATGCAGGCGCGCAAGTGATCGACGTGCATCATCACCTGATGCCGCCGAAATACCTGGAGGTGGCGCGCGATGCGATTCTACGGGTCAGCGCGATTCCGCAGGTGGTGGATTGGACCATTGCGCGGTCGCTTGACGACATGGATAAGAACGGCGTGCGGACGGCGGTCGTTTCCATTTCGACGCCGGGAGTGATGTTTGGCGGGTTCAAGGCCAGCCGCCGCCTGGCACGCGAGTGCAACGAGTATGCCGCCAAGATGGCCAGCGATTATCCCGGACGCTTCGGGTTCTTTGCCGCGGTGCCGTTGCCGGACCAGGAGGGCAGCCTCCAGGAAATCGCCTACGCACTCGATTCGCTGCACGCCGACGGCGTAGGGTTGCTGTCAAATTACGACGGGAAATATCTGGGTGACGCCGCGTTTGCCCGAGTGTTCGAGGAGCTGCAACGGCGGAAGGCCATCGTATACGCGCATCCCACATTCTTGAGCTGCTGCCTGAATTTGGCGGGTCTGCATGTGTCGACCGAGGAATTTGGATTCGATACCACGCGGACCATTTCAAGCCTGCTCTACAGCGGGACACTTTCCCGCTGCCCGGATGTGAAATTTATCTTTTCCCACGGGGGCGGGACGCTGCCATTTCTGGCGGGACGGATCGGCGCGGCCGCCAACCGGGTAAGTGCGCTGCTTCCGCACGGCGCCGATTACGAATTCCGGAAGCTGCACTTCGATACCGCGAGCGTGACGAATTTGGCGGCCATGGCCGCGATGCTGAAACTGGTTCCGGCCTCGCAGGTAATGTTCGGGACAGACTATCCCTGGCGAGCCGCGGGAGGGTCGCTGCACGAATTGCGCGGCCTGGGTTTGAGTGAGGTCGATTTGCGGGCGATTGAGAGCCAAAGCGCGATCGCGTTGTTTCCGCGACTAAACGGCACTGGCAGCTGAACAAAGCCTTGGGCTTTGGTCCCCGGCTCGAGAGTTCCCGAGCCGCGCCACACCACCAGGCGAGCGAGCCACAGGAACCAGAAGCGCAAACCGCGGCCAGGTTCGGGGAGCCATTCGATGGCAGGTATCGAGGGAGGAAGCATGCGGCAACCAACAGCGCCGCGCAGCGGCATCACCCGGCGCGGCTTTTTGTCGGGATCAGGCCTGGCGCTCACGGCGGCGCTCAAGGTGGCTCCGCCAGCAGCCGCGCAGGGTGCGGCTACGGCGGCCGGGTCGGATCAGGTCGAGATGATCGCCAGCTTGATCTGGGATTTAGTCGCGGCAAACCGCATCCTCGCAGACCAGCAGGTGCTCGATGGCTACGGGCACGTGAGCGTGCGGAACAATCGCGATCCCCGTCGCTACTTGCTTGCGCGGTCGATGGCACCCGAGATCACGACCGCGGACGACATTATGGAATTTGACCTGGACAGCCAACCAGTTGATGGGCGGGGGCGGGCCATGCATTCTGAGCGTTTTATTCACGGGGAGATTTATAAGCTGCGGCCGGAGGTAGAGTCGGTGGTGCATTTTCACGCCCCGTCGGTAGTGTTGATGAGCGTGAGCGGCGAGCCGTTCCGGCCCATCTATCACATGGCGGGATTCCTGGGGGACGGGATTCCGCTGTTCGACATTCGCAGGTCAACCGGGCAGATGACCAATATGCTCATTCTAAACAGCGCCCTCGGCCAGGCGCTGGGGCAGACGCTCGCGAACAAGCCTGCGGCACTGATGCGTGGGCACGGAGCGGTCGTCGTCGGAGAGTCCCTGCCGCAGGCGGTGGGACGCAGCGTTTATCTGAGGATCAACGCGGATATGCAGGTGCAGGCGCTGGGGAAGAACATCGAGTTTCTTGATCCGGAAGAGGCGCGGCTGGCGGGCATGGCGACCGATTCGTTCCCCAAGGATTGGGAGATGTGGAAGGAAAAGGCGATGAAAAGGCCCTAGAGTACACCCGGCCTTCGGTAGGCTCGAGCTTCGAATCGTTTGTAACACGGCGTTCATCTTGTAAACAGGGCCCTTGGGTACAATCCTGCGCCATGGGCAGCCAGAGTATTCAGATCGTAACTTCCGCGGGCGCGCACGACGGGCAGAAGATCATGCGAATTAAAGGCCCGTTGAGCATTCACACCATTTTCGATTTTCAGACCGCGATGCGCGCGGAAACCTCGCCGACGCTGATCGTTGATTTCAGCGAAGTGCCCTTCATCGACTCAACCGGGCTGGGCGCGCTGGTTGGCGTTCAACTGACGGCCCGGAAATCGAATCGTAAACTGGCTCTGGCGGGCATGAACCCGCAAGTCTTAGCCTTGCTCGATATGACCAAAGTGAGCCAGTTTTTCAAAGCTTACCCCACCATTCAGGATGCCGAGACCGCGGTTTCCTGACGCCTGCGCCTTCTCTCGGGAGCCATCTTCTTTTTTTGATCGGCAAAAGTTCGTGAAGATGAATGTGGCGGTGCATTTCGGGCGCGCTCAGTTCATCGCCCGGGTCATCTGGTTTTTCAGACTCAAGACATGGCGACGGCGCTTGGAAACTTGAGCACAGGCCCGCGAGCGCACGGCTAGCAAGGATGCGCTAAAATGACCCGTCATGGAGAACTTCTACCGGGGGACGAAGATCGGCGGCGGGAAGCTTGTCGGCCGCTTGGCATTTTCCTTTCTCGTGATGTGCGCGATGGCCTTCGGTGCGGCGGTGGGCTTGCTGTTTGTGTACACAAGCGACCTGCCCGAGGTGCACGCCCTGGAGGATTATCACCCGAACGTGGTGACCGAGCTCTATGCCGACGATGGGCAGTCGATTGGGACCTTCGCGATTCAGCGCAGGATTCTGCTGAGCTATCAACAGATTCCCAAGGTGCTGAAGGATGCCATCCTGACGACCGAGGACCAGCACTTTGAGGAGCACTGGGGCGTTGATTTCCCGCGCGTGATCGAGGCTGCCTGGCACGACATGGCCGCTCATCGCGTGGCCGAAGGCGCCAGCACGCTCACCATGCAGCTCGCAGGCGGCCTGTTTCTGAACCGTTCCGATCGCAGCTTCCACCGCAAGATTGAAGAAACCATGCTCGCGCTGCAGATCGAACGTCACTACACCAAAGAACAAATCTTCACCATGTACTGCAATCAGATTTATCTGGGGTCGGGGAACTACGGGTTCGAGGCGGCCTCGGAATATTACTTCAGCGTGCCGGTCGGCCGGCTGACCCTCGCGCAGGCGGCCACGCTTGCGGCCATCATACGCGGGCCGATTTATTCGCCAACCACGCATCCCGAGCGGGCGCTGGCGCGAAGAAATCTGGTGCTCGACCTGATGGAGCACGACGGTAAAATTTCGCGGGATCAATATGTTTCGTCGATGAAAGAGCCGCTGGGATTGCGTATTTCTTCGTCGCGGAACGATCTGGCACCGTATTTTGTGGAGGATATCCGGCAGTATCTCGAGCATACCTATGGAACGGCGGCGGTGCACGAGCAAGGGTTGCGCGTTTACACCACGCTCAACGTTCAGGCCCAGAAAGCCGCCGACCAAGCGCTGCGCGACGGATTGCATACCTACGATCGCCGCCATGGGTGGCGCGGAAAACTAACCAATATTTTGCGCGACCATCTCGGGACGATGGAGAAGTATCAGAACGATGACTGGCGGGGCGCGATCGGTCGAGGCGATTACGTTACGGGCCTGGTGACGGCCATCGAGCCGACCTTCGCAGGGATCAAAATCGGGCCCTATCACGCGATGCTGACGCCGGCCGATTTTGCGTGGACCGGACACAAGGTGCCCTCGGATTTGCTGAAGCCGGGCGATCTGGTGATGGTGTCGATTAAGGAAATCAAGGGAATTACGGCGGAGGTGCAGCTCGAGCAGCAGCCCGCGGCGCAAGCGGCACTGGTGGCGATCGACAATACCAGCGGCGAGATCAAGGCGCTGGTTGGCGGGTATGACTTCGAGGACTCGAAGTTCAATCGCGCGACCCAGGCGATGCGGCAGACCGGGAGCTCGTTTAAGGTCTATGTGTACGCCGAGGCGCTCGATCAAGGGTCGTCGCCGTTTGACACCGTCGTCGATGCGCCCGTCTCGTTCCGCAGCGGCGGACAGATTTATTCGCCGCATAACTACGACGAAAAATTCGAAGGGCGCATCACGCTGCGGCGGGCGCTGGCGGATTCGCGCAACGTGCCGGCGGTGCGGCTCCTTGACAAGGTGGGATCGAGAACGTGATCGGGCTGGCGCGAAAATTCGGGATCCGCAGTCCGTTGCCGCCCTATTTGCCGCTGGCGCTGGGCGCAGCCGATCTGACGCTGATCGAACACACCTCGGCTTTCACGGTCTTTCCAGACGACGGGATTCACATTGAACCGCATTACATTCGCCGGGTTACTTCCTATGATGGCGCGGTGCTCGAGGAGCCGCGTCCGGCGGTGACCGATGTGATTCCGCCCGACGTGGCGCGCACCATGGTGGCGATGCTCGAAGAGGTCGTGCAGTTCGGAACCGGCGTTCGCGCAAAGCAATTGGGGCGTGCGTCGGGAGGCAAGACCGGGACGACCAACGACTTTACCGATGCCTGGTACATCGGATTTACACCGCAGCTCACGGCCGGTGTCTGGGTGGGCAACGACGACAAGCGGGTTTCGCTCGGCAAGAAGGAAACCGGGGCTCAGGCGGCGCTGCCGATCTGGCTTGAATTCATGCAAGCAGCGATGCAGGGAATGCCGGTACAGGATTTCCCGAATGTCGTACCGCTTGAACAGCTGGCCGGCCGACACGAGCTTCAGGTCGACACGGCGGATACCGCACCGCCCGCCGACGCCGCCGAACAAGGACTTACGGAGACGAAAACGCCGACGGCCACAGGTGCGGCCGTTGCAAAACCGAGAGCCGCGCCCACAGCGAAACCAGCCGTGCCGGCACAGCAAAAGATATCTGCGCCCAGCGCGGGTTCGATGATCGGCGCAACACCGCTCAAGCCCATTAGAGCCCGGCGCTGTCTGCAACCTGGCTGGGCTAAGCCTTTTTGAACGGATCCCAGCCTTGTGGCTTTTGTTCTCCAGATGCCGGCCGAGGCAATATGGGCGAAGTAATAAGTGAGAGTGCCCTGGGCCGATGCGACGCCATCGCAAACTGCCAGCGCCCCCGAAAGGGTAAGAAAAAAGGCCACCGGCGCAACATCCTGATCATGCAGCCGCGATTGTACACTGGTCTAATTTGGCCGGTCTGTGAAGCGATATCCATTTGGGCTGTAAGTGCTTTCTTTGTGGATGGCGCCAGTGTTCTCGAACTGACAGATAGCTGGTCTGTTTACCGCCTGGCGGGCAGGAGTCTTATCGCGGGAGACAGTTTGGGTTCCAGGGTTCGACGTGGACCAGGACATCCGCCACCCAATCCAGCTCTTTTATGACGTGCTCCCGCACATCGTGAGCGATCTCGTGGGATTGCCGCACCGTCATGTCCGGATCCACTTCCAGGTGCAGATCCACGTGATACTTCAGCCCTGTCTTGCGCGCGAAGCACTTTTCCACGCCTCGCACGCCCGCTACCCGCGGGGCGGCGCGTATCTGCTCCATCAGGCGTCGTCGGGCATGGTGTCCATCAATTGCATTGCCGTATCGTAGCGCCACATGGACGCCGACGCCGATGACGATCAGTCCCACTACGAAGCCGCCATAGTGGTCGGCGCTCGGCAAATCGCAACGGATCGGCCAACGTCAAGCCCACCGCAATCAGCGCGGCGACAGCCGAGATGGTATCCATCATGTCGTTCCACGGCGTCGGCTGTGAGCGATGCGCTTTGAATACGCCGCGCGTAGCGGAATTTGAAGATCGCGAGTGCCGCCTTTAGCGATTAGCGATAGAACAGCGGCCAGACGACATAGCCGCTACCGGCCCGCGGGGCTGGCCCAGGCGCGCAACGAATCATAGCAGATCAACGCCCCGCCGGCCGTAAGGACCAAGCCGATCAACAGGCCGGTCAGGATCTCGACGCGGCCGTGGCCGTAAGGATGATTGTTGTCGGGGGGCTTCGCCGCCAGCGTCAGACCGAGCAGACGAAGCCCGACGCGAAGACGTCGGCTGGCGGATTCCAGCCCGTCCGCCACCACCGATGTGGAATGCCCGCGTCAGACCGGCGATGAGTCTTAATCAGCGCCAGCATGCCGCTGACCGCCATGCCGACGGCCGCGACACGTTGCCCGGTCCGCATGTCGCTCCGGGGAGGTGCTAGGCGCGCGCCGGATCGAGTTTTTCGGTATCGATGCCCAGCTCCGCGAATGCCGCGCTGGCTTTCTTCGGGTCGAACTTGCCGTCGCGCGCCAGCCGCGAGAGCGCCGCGGCCGCGATGGATGCGGCGTTGATCTCGAAGTGCTTGCGCAGGTACTCGCGATTGTCGCTGCGGCCGAAGCCGTCGGTACCGAGCGTTTCCAGCCGCCCCGCCAACCACGGCGCGAGCTGGTCCGGCACCACCTTCATGTAGTCGCTGGCGGCAATGATGGGCCCGTCCGCGCCCTTGAGAGCGCTCACGATGTATGGCGTGCGCTCCGGCTCATCAGGATGCAGGCGGTTCCAGCGCTCCACCTCGAGGGCTTCGCGCCGCAGCTCGTTGTAGCTGGTGACGCTCCATACATCGGAGGCGACGCCGTACTTCTCCGCCAGAATCTGCTGCGCCTTCAGCGCCTCGTTCAAAATCGGACCGCTGCCGAAGAGTTGCGCTTTGGCTTTGCCCTTGGCGGCAGCCTGGTAGCGGTAAATGCCTTTGAGGACGCCCTCGGGGTTCAGGTCCTTCGGCATGGGCGGCATGGCATAGTTTTCGTTATAGAGCGTGAGGTAATAGAACTTGTCCTCCTGCTCCTGGTACATGCGGCGGATACCGTCCTGCACGATGATGGCGATCTCGTAGGCGAAAGCCGGATCGTAGGTGATGCAGTTCGGGACGGTGCTGGCGAGCACTACGCTATGGCCGTCCTGATGCTGCAGGCCTTCGCCCGCCAGGGTGGTACGTCCCGCCGTGCCGCCGCACAGGAAGCCTTTGCCACGCGCATCGCCGAATGCCCAGACCAGGTCGCCGATGCGCTGAAACCCGAACATCGAATAGTAAATGAAGAACGGAATCATCTGCACGCGGTAATTCACGTACGAAGTGCCGGCGGCCGTGAACGAGGCCATGGAACCGGCTTCGGTGATGCCCTCTTCCAGAATCTGCCCGTCCTTCGATTCCTTGTAGTACAGGAACATCTCGGCATCGTGCGGCTTGTAGAGCTGGCCCTGGCTGGCGTAAATGCCGAACTGGCGGAAGAGCGACTCCATGCCGAAGGTGCGCGCTTCGTCCGGAATGATGGGCACGATGTGCTTACCGATCTCGGCGTTCTTCATCAGCATGGTGAGCACGCGGACGAAGGCCATGGTGCTTGACACTTCGCGGCCGCTCGAACCTTCCAGCGATTCCTTCAAGGTCTCCAGCGGCGGCGCCTGAATCTTATCCACCTTACCCGACCGGCTGGGCATGTAACCGCCCAACTGGCGGCGCCGCTCGTGCATATAGGCGATTTCGGGGCTGTCCGAAGGCGGCCGGTAGAACGACGCATTGCGCGCGGCCTCATCGGGAATCGGAATTTCGAAGCGCGACTTGAATTGCGCGATCTCGGCTTCGTTCAGCTTCTTCTGCTGGTGCGTGATGTTGCGGCCTTCGCCGGCTTCGCCAAGTCCGTAGCCTTTCACGGTATGAGCGAGGATCAGGGTAGGCTGGTCCTTAGTCTCCTCCGCGGCTTTGAAGGCGTTGTAGACCTTGCGCGGATCGTGCCCGCCGCGATGCAGCCGGAAGAGATCTTCGTCGCTCAAATGCGACACCAGCTCGAGCAACTCGGGATATTTGCCGAAGAAATTCTGGCGGATGTAAGCGCCATCTTTAGTGACGTACGTCTGGAACTCGCCGTCCACCACTTCGCCCATGCGCTTCATCAGCAGGCCGGTGGTGTCGCGCGCCAGCAGGGCATCCCAATCCTCGCCCCAGATCAACTTGACCACGTTCCAGCCGGCGCCGCGGAAAGCTGCCTCCAGCTCCTGGATAACCTTGCCGTTGCCGCGAACCGGGCCATCCAGCCGCTGCAGATTGCAATTGATGACGAAGATCAGGTTGTCGAGCTTTTCGCGGGAAGCGAGTGTAATGGAGCCCATCGATTCCGGCTCGTCCATTTCGCCGTCGCCGAGAAAGGCAAAAATCTTGCGCGGCGTCGGCGGAATGATGCCACGGTTCTCCAGGTAGCGCATGAAGCGCGCCTGGTAGATGGCGTTCAGCGGCCCGATTCCCATCGATACGGTGGGGAAGGTCCAGAAATCGGGCATCAGCCACGGATGCGGATACGAAGACAGCCCCGGCGTTTCGCGCAGTTCGTGGCGGAAATTCTTGAGCTGCTCCTCGGTGAGACGGCCTTCCAGAAACGCGCGCGCGTAGACGCCCGGCGAGGCGTGGCCTTGGAAATAGATCAGGTCGCCCGGCTGGTCGCCGTACTTCGCGTGGAAGAAATGGTTGAACCCGACTTCGAGAATGGTGGCCAGCGACGCATAGGTCGAAATGTGGCCGCCGATGCCAGGGTCGTACTTGTTCTGCCGCACCACCATAGCCATGGCATTCCAGCGGATCAGGCTCTTGATGCGGCGCTCCATGGCGCGGTCGCCGGGATAGGGGACTTCGTCTTCCGGACGGATGGTGTTGACGTACGGCGTGTTCAGCTGAATCGGCAGTTCGGCGCCGTTGGCGCGCGCGCGTTCGGTAAGCTGTTCCAACAAATAGGCAGCGCGGTCAGGTCCGGCTTCATCGATCACCTGCTCCAGCGCTTCCACCCACTCCGACGTCTCCTGGGGATCCAGGTCTACAACCCTCTCATTCAGTTTCTGGTGCATGGATATTTTCATTGTACCCGGAGAGGGGATCGCAAGGCATCCACAGAGGGTATACGCCCTAGCGGAGAACACGCGCGGAGAGCAGGACAATGATGTCCGGAAGCCGGGCTGTGGAGTTTTCTCCGGCGTTTTGGCCGAATTCCGCTTCCCGTGACGTTCGCGTTCCTGCTTGTACAATGAAATCATGGTTAGAGTGGAGCATGTCCTCGATTCCTGGAAAACCATCCGCCGGGACACGATCGCCGCGGTTGAAGAGTTTCCCGCCACCGAATTCGATTTTCGGCCCACGCCCGATGTGGCTAGCTTTGGCGAAATCGCCCGCCACATTCTGGATGCCGGCGATGGCCTGACGGCTCTGCTGCTGGCGGGCGAAGACGATTTTTCAATTCCGGAGCGCCGCGCGCGCATGAAGGAGCACCTTCGTAATGTGCCGCCCGGCGCGAGCGCGCCCGAACTGGCGGCCGCGATGCAGGCTTCCATCGACGAGCGCACCGCCGCGCTGGCCGCACAGCCGGCCGAATTCTATGCGCACATCATCACCCGTATGGACGGCCAGCGGGTCACCCGTCTGGAGATGCTCCAGACCATCAAAGAGCACGAATTGACGCACCGCGCGCAGATGTTCATGGATCTGCGCTTGAAGGGCATCGTGCCGGCAACCACGCGGCGCCGCCTCGCCAAGCAGGCTGCGAGATAGGATCGTAAAAAATCCGTCGCAACCTACTTGCGAAGAGAGCGATCTATCGTATAACAGTAATATTTCGGGAGGAATTTTCCATGGTCACGTGTCCGGTTTGCGAAGGCTCAATCGATGTGGATGAAGAGGACGTGGACGAAGGCGATTCCATCAGTTGCGATGAGTGTGGCGCGGACCTGAAAGTGGTCAGCACCGATCCGTTGGAAATCGAGTCCGCTGAAGAGGTCGAAGAGGAAGACGAAGACGAGGACGCCTTTGTCGAAGAAGAGGAAGAGGAATCCGACGAGGATTGGAAATGAGAACCCTCTGCCTGATTCTGGCCGCGGTTCTGCTTGCCGCGCCGGCGGGGCTGGCGCAAAGCGAAAAGAAGAAGAAAGGGAATCAGACGCGGACCGTTCAGGGGACCGTCACGGGGCCGGACGACCAGATGGTCAACGGCGCGGTGGTGCAGTTGAAAAACCTCAAGACGCTGCAAATCCGCTCCTTCATTACGCAAAAGGATGGCGCCTATCACTTTAACGAGCTGAGCTCCGATGTGGACTACGAACTCCGCGCGGATTACAGCGGCGCCTCCAGTTCGCCCAAGGAGCTCAGCTCCTTTGACAATCGCAAAGAGGCAATCCTGAATCTGAAGCTGAATCCGAAGAAGGAAGCGAAGAAATAGGCAGGGGCGATCTCTCGTGGGTGGAGAGGCCCCGGCCGCAAGAAAAGCGGCTCGCGGGTGGAAAGGCCGACTGTTACGTGATTGCCTTGTGCCCTAAGTAATAATGCCTTCCGGCACTGTTTCTGAACAAATCGGCCGCCTAAAACGGTTTAGGATGCTGAGGGCAGGTCATGGTCGGCCAGAACGAGGGTTTCCAGATTCGTTTGGTCCCAGACTGAATCCGGCACCTGACCGAGTCTCCGCTTCCAAAGGCTCCAATTCGACACAGATGGCAAGGGCATGTACGCGATTCTAACGTGATCGCCCCCGCTGGTCGCCGAGGTTTAGGAATCACCGTTGGTTTGGCCGGCCGTGGGTTGCAGCAGCATGGGCGCCCATGGTCATAGTTCACGCCGGGCTCCACCAAAACCGCAATAAACTATAACCTTACCGAACGGCAGCTAATGGTTTAGGTCACAAGTGTGACCTTGTCCGGGAAGTGCGCGCGGAACTTCTTCACTTTCGGCGCGACCACAAAGGCACAATAGCCTTGATTCGGATTCTTGCGGAAGTACTCCTGGTGGTAATCCTCGGCCTGGTAGAACTTCTCCGCAGGGCGCACTTCGGTGACGACGGCCGGGCCGAGTTCGCGGATGATCTCCCCGGCGGTGGCTTTCTGGGCCTCGCTGTGAGTGAAGATCACGGAGCGGTACTGCGGTCCGGAGTCGTTGCCCTGGCGATCGCGCGAAGTCGGGTCGTGGATGGAGAAGAAGACTTCCAGAATCTCGCGGAAACTGGTGACGGCGGGATCGAAGGTCACCTGCACCACCTCCACATGGCCGGTCCGGCCGGTGCAAACGGCCTGGTAGCTGGGGTTGTCGACATGACCCCCCATGTAGCCGGATTCTACCGATAGCACGCCTTTCATATCATCGAAGACGGCCTCCAGACACCAGAAACAGCCGCCTCCGAGCGTTGTAATTTCGGTCATTGCAGTAATTGTACGGTAATGGTGACGGTGGCCGCGACCGTCACCGTCCCCGTTTGGACGGGGGTCGGCACGCTGCTGGCAACTCCTCCGGCCAGGCCGGTCAGGATTGGGTAGGACGTCGAGGCCCCTTGCTGCGCGGAGACGACCGCGCCGGTTTTGGATCCCAGGCCGGTGGCGATGGCGGAAGCATACGCCTGCGCTTGTTTGGCGGCCGCCGACAGGACCTGCTGCTGGTAAGGGTCGGGATTCTGCAAACTAAATGACAGATTGCCGACACTGCCGGCGCCTGCCTGGTTGGCGGTGTCGATGAGCGGACCCACCTGCGTGAGATCGCTGGTGGTTGCCCTGACCGTATTGGTGGCGGTGTAACCGATGACCGTATTGCTCTGGACCGACGTATTGCTATAGCGAGGGTCGACCGAATAGCTGACTGTCTGGACGGTGCCGTTCGACCCCAGCAGTTGTTTGAGCGCATTGATGACCGTGGTGGTCTGGGCGGCATTCAGTTGCGCGGCTTGTTGGGCCGTGGTGCCTTGCGTGATGACCGACACGTCGATCGAGGCCTGGTCGGGATTTACCGAAAGCGTGGCGGTTCCCGTCGCCTGGATGGTACCGGCGGCGGTTTGGGCGGGCAGGGTGACAGC
Organism: uncultured Acidobacteriota bacterium; assembly: GCA_963718485.1. Lineage (GTDB taxonomy): Bacteria > Acidobacteriota > Terriglobia > Acidiferrales > UBA7541 > Palsa-295. The sequence goes on along the minus strand of CAVQZU010000069.1, from coordinate 20,418 downwards.
TGCCGCCAATGTAATCATGAGCGCGATCCACTTTGACATACTTCCTCCTGTTTCAGTAAGCAGCCGCGCGGCTGGGAGCAGTGCACTCCGCCGGTAAGCGGCACGCGGCTTACAGAGATTTACGGACGCGGAACGCAACTCGTCTCTAACCCTAGAGTTTAATAGATACAGAGGACAAAAGATGCGCAAAAGAGTATTCCTTGCGCTGGCGTCCGCGCTGTTTCTGGCCATCTTTGCATATGCCAAGAACCCGGATGCCGCCCGCCAGTTCTTCCAGCAGATCCCCAAAGATCAAAAAATCCGGCAGGCGCTGAACCGGTTGACATTCGGCCCACGGCCCGGCGACGTCGAGAAGGTACGCGCTATCGGACTGAAGAAATGGGTCGAACTGCAATTGCACCCCGGCCAGATTCCCGAGAACCCTGTCCTCACGGCCAAGCTGAAAGAGATGGACACCCTGACCATGTCGAGCGAGGAACTGGTGCGCAACTACCCCACGCCGCAAATGGTGAAACAGATGGTGGCGGGACAGATGCCTTTTCCCAGCGATCCCGACCGGCGAATGCTGATCCGGAAACTGGTGGCGCGCTTCCAACAGAAGCAAGGGCAGGATGCGGTGGGCGCCGCCGCCGAGCCGCCCGAACTTCAGCCGCTGCGCGAGATGTTGCAGCCGGAGCAGATCCGGGCGCTCCGAACGGGCACTGCGCAAGCGCGTTTCGCAGCCTTCAACGCCCTCCCCAAAGACAAGCAGGACGACGTGATCGAGGCGCTGCCGAACGGCCTGCGACAAGCGATGTTCGCCGCGGCGAGTCCAGCGGTTCGCCGCAAGATCGAGATGGCCAACGGGCCGCAGCAGGTGGTGGCGCGCGACCTGATGGAAAGCAAGCTGATGCGCGCTGTCTACAGCAACCGGCAGTTGGACGAAGTGCTGGCCGATTTCTGGTTCAACCACTTTAACGTGTACCTGGACAAGGGCGCGGACCACTACCTGATCACGGCATACGAACGCGACGCGATCCGGCCCCACGTTCTGGGCAAATTTCGCGATCTGCTGGAAGCCACTGCCAAAAGTCCGGCCATGCTGTTCTATCTGGACAACTGGCAATCGGTAGGACCGAATACGCCGCAAGCGCGCAGGGCCGGCAACCAGCCGCGCCGCGGCCTGAACGAGAACTACGGCCGCGAGTTGATGGAGCTGCATACCTTGGGCGTGGAGGGCGGCTATACGCAGAAAGACGTTACCGAAGTGGCGCGCTGCTTTACCGGTTGGACCATCGAGCAGCCGCAAAGGGGCGGCAAGTTCTTCTTCAATCCGCGCATGCACGATAACGGTGAGAAGACCGTGCTGGGGGTGACCATTCCCGCGGGCGGCGGCATCGAGGACGGCGAAAAGGTGCTCGACATCCTGGCGCATCATCCCTCCACAGCGCACTTCATTTCGAAGAAGCTGGCCATGCGCTTCGTGGCGGACGAACCGCCGGCCTCGCTGGTAGACCGCATGTCGCAGACATTTCTGAAGAGCGATGGCGACCTGCGGGAGGTGATGCGCACCATGCTGAACTCGAAGGAATTCTGGAGTCGTGGGCGCCTACCGGAGCAAGCTGAAGTCGCCGCTCGAGATGGTGGCCAGCGCGGTGCGGGCGGTGAATGGCGATGTGGATTTTGCGTTTGCGCTGACCAACCAGGTGGCGCAGCTCGGCGAGCCGTTATACCGCAAAATCGAGCCCACCGGATATTCGAACTCGAGCCAGGAATGGCTCAATTCGGCGGGGCTGCTGGCGCGCATGAACTTCGCGCTGCAACTGGCGGACAACAAAGTGCCGGGCGTCAAGGTCCCCGAAGTGAAGGCGCCCGAAGGGAAGGCAACGGCTGCGCAGGCAGCCACGGGCGATGCGCTGGCGGGTATTCCGCTGGGCTCGCCGGAATTTCAGAAACATTGAGTTTCGAAGGAGCTTTATGAGCACTCGTCGTTTATTTCTTCGCAATTCGGCTTTGGCGATGGCGGGCTTCGGCACCGCGCCATTGTGGTTGAAGCGTGCGTTGTATGCCTCGGATGCGCCGTCGCCTCGCAAGAAGATCCTGGTGGCGATTTTCCAGCGCGGCGCCGCCGACGGATTGAACGTCATCGTGCCGCACGGCGAAAAAGCTTACTACACCCTTCGACCCACCATCGCGATTCCGCGACCCGGCGCCGATTCGGAGAATTCGGCAGTCGACCTGGACGGATTCTTCGGCCTGCATCCCGCGCTTGCGCCGCTTCAGCCCCTGTTCGCACAGCGGCATTTGGCGATAGTGGACGCGGTGGGCTCTCCCGATCCCACGCGCTCGCATTTCGACGCGCAGGACTACATGGAATCGGGCACGCCCGGCCGGAAGGCGACCGATAGCGGTTGGATGAATCGCGCCCTGCCGAAGGAGCAGGGCAAAGTGTCGCCGGTGCGTGCGGTGTCGCTGGGCCCAGTTCTGCCGCGCGCCATGCGAGGCGCGCAGCCGGCCATCGCGATGCAGAGTATCGCAGCATTTCAAGTACGCAACGCGGCTGCGGCCAAGCAGTTCGAAGAGATGTATACGGCGACCCGGGACCCCGGCTTGCAGGCGGCGGGCCGTGAAACCTTCGAGGCCGTCTCCATGCTGCAGTCCATCCAGAAGCTGCCGTACATTCCCGCCGCGGGCGCGGATTATCCGGGCTCGCCGTTCGGCAACAGCCTGAAACAGATCGCACAGTTGATCAAGTCGGACGTGGGGATGGAGATGGCGTTCGCCGATATCGGCGGCTGGGATCATCACGTGAATGAAGTGGGACAGCGCGCTTCGGATGGCCAACTGGCCAATCTGCTGCGCGAGTACGGCCAGGCGCTGAACGCCTTCTGGCAGGATATGGGCGACCGCATGCAGGATGTGGTGCTGGTGACGATGTCGGAATTCGGCCGCACGGCGCACGAGAATGGCAATCGCGGCACCGATCATGGCCATGCCAACTGCATGTTCGTGATGGGCGGAGAGGTGCAAGGGCGGCAAGGTGTACGGACAATGGCCGGGGTTGGAGAAAGAGCAACTTTACGAAGGCCGCGACCTGGCGCTGACTACCGACTTCCGCGACGTGCTGGGCGAACTGGTGTCGCACCACATGGGCAATCCGACCCTGCAAGGAGTCTTTCCCGGATACGATCCGAAGTTCCTGGGGTTGGTGTAAAGTTCCGGGAACGCAACGTCACGGCAACGCCCAGGTAAGTCCCGATGCTCCTGTACGCCCGTTTCACTGCGGCTGGAACAGCAACATGAGAGCTTGCAGGATCTCCTTTTTGATCGAAAAGCCGCCCCCGCCTATTGCATGGAAATGGTGGAGATAAAAGATGTTGCTGTTACTGTAATAAATGCCGCCGCTATCGCCTTCCGAGTATTGATTGACTGCATCCGTTCCGACATAGTTCCCCGGGTCGTCTACCGCATCCTGAAGCATGGCCGTGAGGCTTCCGTTGTTCAGGGCGTTGGTGATCGCCAGAATTACCGCCGCCCGGTCGACTCCCGCGCCCCAGAACGAGATCCGGGGCGCGCGTCCGCATGTGGCGAAATCGAAATACCGGAAGGTGTGCGAGTTGCAGAAGTAATTGATACGGTTCGCGCTGACGCGAAACCGGATCTGGTAAGGATGTATAGCCGTCCCTATGTTGACCAATTGATCGATGTCCATGGCGACACCATTCGTATTGATTCCGGTTTGGAGGTAGGGTACGAAGGCCCCTCCAAACGGGGCGCGGCCGTCCGCGATGAAATAACCCAGCCAGGTCACAATCTCAACCCAGGTCGCCCCCTTTCCGGTGGCGTCCCGAATAAACTTCTTGATCCGGTAAGCCCTGACTTGGCCAACGGTCACATAGTAGTTAGGCAGGTGTTGCAGGATGATGACGATCTGCGCCGGCCGGATCACCGCCACCTGGGCTTCCCCCAGAATATCGAGCAGCTCGTTGATCGTAACGTGGGGGATGGCGCCATGCGCATTGGCGACGAAACTTGCGGTTTGCGAGCGCGCGTGCAAGTAAAGGGGAGACAAGGTGATTTGAACATTTCCCAACTGTGCCCGCCCGGTAACCAGAACGTTTAGCGTCTGCGGGCTGAAGCTTGCCCGGAAGGCTTGCACCAGCTGGCGGGCCTGGGTGGGGGTCAGCGCGTTGTTCTGGCCATCGTCGCCCGTAAGCAGCCGGTCCAATAACGTAAAGCATTGCAGGCCATTCAAACCCGTTGGAACGGCCAGGGTCTGAAACAGGCTGTCCACCACGCCGAAAATCTCGACCGGGTTGAGGGCGCTGCCTCCTGCCAGCAGCGCGTTTAGCAGGGTATGCCCCTGCACTGGCGAAGCGCCGTTCGCGCTGGAGGCCAGTTTCATCAGCAGTGGATCGATCTGGTCGGGGCTCAGACCGTTCAGCAGCCGCCCCAGCTCGAATACCAGATCGGTAAACTGTTTCGCCGTGAGGGCGGCCAGATAACGGCGGCAAAGCACGCGCAGGCGCGCCGGCGTAATCGAACTGCCGCCTGTGCACATCTGGTTGTAGAGTGCCAGAACGGTGCTCGGCTGGATGGACGCGGAACTCAGCAGAAGCCCCAAGACTTCCTCCGTCTGTTTCGGAGTGATCGCCGTGCTCAGGCCCGTGATCAGCGTCACGATCTGGGTGGCCGACAGTCCGGTGTTGTTGTTGCGCAGCAGCTTCACTACGGCCAGCGTTTCGGCAATGTGGAGGCCGGTCGGCCCGATGATCACCAGCTGCTGGCAAATGGAAATCATCTCCACGCTGCCGATGGTCTCCTTGTGGCACTCGTTCACCAGCGTGAACAGGTTTTTCGGATGAAAAACGTTGGCGCCGGAAGCGTGGTCGAGAAGCGACAGAATCTGCACCGGGCTGGCGCCGCGCGCTCTCATCCTGCCGCAGAGAATCGGGATGCTGCTCAGTTCGATCGAGTCTCCGCCGTTACGCAGGCGGTTCAGGACGTCGAGGAACTGAACGGGCGTAATCGGGTTCAGGGAGCCCACCATAAACTCGATGAATCCGTAAATTTGCTTGGGCTTGGCCTTGTTGGAATTCAGCAGCGTGGTGATAAACTCGCAAACTGCTTGCGGTGAAATCGGGAAGAGGCTTCTCAGAAGCCACCGCGCCACCTGCATCAGGTGGCTTGAGTCGATGGAGTCGGCTTGGTATTCGGGATCGAGGGCGAGCTCCGTAAACCCGCAGAATTCTTTCGGTGTGAGCGGCTGAACCCCCGCGTCCAGGAAAGTGAGGCACAGGTTGTTGGTCTCGGTGGGATTGAGGTGAGCGCGCAACCGGTCGAATAGATCCGTCACCTGCCGCGAGTCGCACTCATTGCGATTACGCAGTTTCCCGATGAGGCCGGCGAACTCGCCGGCGGTGATTTCGTTGCCGCCGGTAAGCATCGATTTCACAAGCTCGGCAAACGGGCAAATTCTCGCCGTGGACGCCAGCATGCTGGCGAACAAGCCCTTGATTTCCTGGCCTGTAATTCCAGTGGCGCCGCTTCGCAGCCGCGACACCAGAAGGAGGATCTGCTTGGGGCTCAGTTTTGGTCGCAGGAACTTGATCGCCTTCAGGATTCCCTCTGGCAGAAGCGGCTCTACGGGGGATTTCAGGTAGTTCACCAGCCGGAAGAGGTCCGTGGCCGTTAGGGGTTCTGTGTCCGCCGACAGCAATAAGTTCAGCAGTTCCTCGATTTGCGTGCCGAAGATACCTCGATCGGGAATGGCGAGATCGTTCAGGAGTCCAATCACATGGATCGGCGCCAGCTGGCCGGCACCTTGTCCCAGCTGCAGCACGCACGCGCTCATTCTCCTGGCATCCAGTTGCAGCGTCGTCTGGTTGGCAGGGTGCAGCGCGTGCAGCACGGCGATCAGGGCCGTGACGGCATTGGGAGCGCCCCGCAAGGCCTTGCACGCCTCCAGAGAGAGGGCGAACAGGAAATCCTTGTCCGGGCCGGCCGTATTGGCGATGGTCATGGCGGTCGGGATGCCAAAAACCTCGACTATCGCGGAGGTCTCCGGAAAATTCGTCAACGCGAGTACCGGGGGCGGGCCGGTCAGGCGAAGAATCGGCGGCGGACGAGGCGGAGTGACGGTTCGTGACGCCCCCATGGTTAAAGACCGCGGCGGGTCGAACCGCAGTTCTGTCCGTTCCCCCAGGGGAGGCGCGGTCACGCCCGGGATATCGCCCAGCGCCAGCAGGTCCTGGCCCCGGCAGTTCGGGCAATGAAAGGTTCTCAATTCAAAGGAGGGAGCCGGTCTCGCCACAGACCATCGACGGCCACAAAAACGGCAGACAACAATGAACACTGCTAGACAGTATAGTACCGCGGCGGGGACAATCGGCAATCAGGGAGGCACCGGCTCCGCGGCTCCCCTGCGGCGCGAAAGTCAGCTAAACTGAAGCGAGCGAAGCAGGGAATACGCGACTTGCGTTGGCGAACGGGGTTCTCGTGCGAATGCTCTTGTTTTTCAGTATTCTTGCGCAATAATGCGGATGTGGCGAAATTGGCAGACGCGCTGGATTTAGGTTCCAGTTCCTGTAATGGGAGTGTAGGTTCAAGTCCTATCATCCGCACCAGTTCATAGCGAAAGACTTTCCCGTGGCTGAGGTTTTGAAACCCTGTACCGATTTTACAGTCGTTTTTCGTCATTTTATGCCTACAGCAGCTTCGCCGATCTGCATCGCAACTTCGTCCTGAACGCCCGTGCGCTTCAGGTTCCGAACGGCAGAACGGGCGGAGATCGTGGAATAGGATGCCCGGCATGCCGGCTGCCTGGCAGGCTTCGTGCCACCCTTTCAACTGTGCCCCTCCAGGCGCCCTTTCCCGTTGTGGAAGACCCATGGGCAACCCGCCGTGCGCTCTCAATCTGCCCACGTAGTCACCGGTCCCTGTCTCCATAGATAGGAAGACGTCCGGGGCTTTTTTTCCTTGGCCCTAACCGGACTGCAGTCAATAACTATTGGGATTTCACCGTTGCCGCCATGCCCTCGTACTTATTCCACTTCCAGCTGGGATCACTCCAGGGTCCCTCCCTCCGGCGCGTTTTGCTGCACGCCTTCATCGGTACCATCAATCTTTCAGAGCGCACCCGCACGAAGAATATAATGCAAATGGATCGGTCGCGGAAACGGGAACGCCTCATGAAATACTTTAAACTCATCCGTTCCGGCATCGAGGTCGCTCCCTTGCTGGAAGAGGTTCGCTCGCACGAAGATGCTTGGCTGATCGATACTGGCCGCCAGGATAAAATCCGAGTCCAGCGGGATACCAATACGATTTTCCTCAGCGCCGCTGTTCACCGGCCCGATCTGCACATCAATGAAAACCAGGAGAGCCGCCTCACCTCCGTATCGAAGGATTTTCCCAGAGCTTTGGCCTTCATGACGGAGTTCGCTCAGGAAACGAACTGTCTTCTGGGGCGGGCCACGATCGTGCGCCTCAAGCCCAAATCGCAGGTCTTTCGCCATATCGACGAAGGGTCGTATTATTTCCTCCGCGACCGCTTCCATCTGGTGCTTCAAAGTTCCACGGGAAGCGTGCTGATGAGCGGCGGCGAACAGGCGCGCATGCGGGAGGGAGAGCTATGGTGGTTCGACAATAAGCAGTATCACGAATCCTACAACGAATCCGGTGACTGGCGCATCCACTACATATTCGACTTACTACCCGCGGATTACAGCGATCTCGCCGTCAATCCCGATTTTTCTTCCTCCTGAACCGGTCGTCTCCCGACCGACCGCAGCGGAACCTACCCAACGCCCGGACCGGCGGATAACATGTCTTCGTCATGCGTTCCGCGAGACATCGTTTCATCGGCCATTCGCGAACGTGCGATTCTGTGCGCGGAAAATCAGCGGCTGATTTCACCCAGCGGCAACGGCAACCGCTGGCTCATCGACTTGCGGCGATTATTCATGGATGCGAAATCGCTGGACGCGGCCGCCGAACTGTTCTGGCAGGACATGCGCCGGCCGCATGCCCTTTCAGGTCGGCGGGATGGAGGCCGCCGCGATTCCATTTCTTTCCGCCATCCTCATGAAATCGTTGTCGCGCGGAACTCCCGTAAACGGCTTCATCGTGCGCAAGGAGCGCAAAACTTACGGCACGGGCAATTCCATTGAGGGAACGCTGACCGGTGAGCCAATCGTAATTGTGGACGATGTCCTAAACTCCGGAGCCAGCATGGAAAAGGCGCGGGTTGTGCTGGAACAGGAAAACCAGAACCATCGCCTCCGCCTACGTGCTTATCGATTACGAGAGCCCGGAAGGTAAGCTTTGGCGGACGAGACATGGCATACCTGTGATCGCGCCCTTTCGCCTCTCCGAATTTGGCCTTTCCATCGAAAAGCCCAAGCCGCAAGCCGATGGCGACGTTTCACAATCGGTGGCGTTTCGCGTCGCCCGACCCCAATTTCTTTCACCGCGTTCCGAAGTCCTTTCCCGCCACCGACGGCAAGCGCGTTTACTTCGGCAGCGACAGCGGCGTTTTCTGGTGTCTCGACGCTCGCGACGGATCGGTGGCGTGGAATTTCACGGTCAATGCCGGGGGGCACAAGAATCTCTGGTCGAGCCCGGCTCTTCATGACGGCAGAGTTTATTTTGGCAGTTACGACGGAAACGTCTATTGCCTCGACGCTGTAACCGGCAGGGAAGTATGGCGATTCACCGAAGCCGACTGGGTAGGCTCGTCTCCGGCGCTCGCGCCCGAACTCGGGTGTCTCTTTATCGGGCTGGAATTCGCAGTGGAAGGGAAGCGGGGCAGCATTGCCGCGCTCAGACTGGAGACCGGCGAAAAGGTCTGGGAGCATCTGACCAAACGCTACACGCATGCCTCGCCCGCCTACTGGCCCGAACGGCAGGTGGTAGGGTGTGGCAGCAACGACGATGAGATGTTCCTGTTTGACGCGGCAACCGGCGTGATGCGATGGCGGTTCCAAACCAGGGGCAAAGCCGGCAACAATGGTTCCATCCGCCACGCTGCCGCGTTTGACACCAGACGGGCGCATCTCCTCACCGGTTGCGCGGACGGGTGGATCTATATCATTGATGTTGAAACGGGGAAGGAGGTTTGGTCGGTTAAGACGGACAACACCATTTATACCGTTCCCCTGGTTGTCGGGGATAAGGCCTATGTCGGGTCAACCGACAAGTACCTTTACGTTCTTGATCTGGAGCGTGAAGCCGTGAAGGCCAGGATCTTCGCCGCATCTAAAATTTTCGGCCCTCCGCGGTTGCTGCAAGGTAGGATCTATTTCGGCGCTTGTAACGGAATTGTTTATGAGATTGATCCTGCCACCGATGAAATCACAGGCACGCATCAACTTCCGGATGCCATCACCAACGCCCTCGCGTACAATGCCACAACCGGCGATTTTTATGCCTTAACGTATATGAACGAGCTTTTCGCCTTCACCCGGGCCGGGATTCGCTAGCATTGTGAGGTCCCGCTCGTTGCGGCTACTGCGGTCAACCCTCAAAAATACAGTCCTGAGAGTATTCCGGCTTCTGTATTCGAAGACGTATTATCAGGCTGGGTATTTGGGGGCCTTCATGGTGACACCAATCCAAATCGCATTCCATCCGGTTTCGGACCAAACCGGCCCGAGGTTCCAAGTCCTGCGCGCTTTTCCTGCGTCCTTACTAAGTGAATCAATTGTCTCGGGAGGAGTTTTATGAAAGCGCCAGACGCGATCGCCTGGAGGCTTACCTTGCCACGCTTAGCTCTTCCTCTCTGAAGGAGGCGAAGACCAGCCGTGCAGCCCGCTGGCAGCGTTATGCGGCGGTTACCGGCTCGGCGGTGGCATTGGCGACCAATGCGTCGCTCTCGAGTCTTGGTGCGGGCATGATTGACTCCACGCCGGCGCCGGACCCAAGTGTCCTGGCGGCCTCATTGCCTTTCGCCAGTTTGCAGGACGACCCACTCCTCAGGTCTGTCCAGTTACGCCATGGCCGGGAGGAATCCCGGTTATTCGCCGAGGCCGCAGCCCTGGAATCGGTTCGACTCAGCTCAGCTGACGGCGCCCGTCGTTTCGCCCAATGGCGTGGTCGCTCTCTACAGTACGGTAAACACCATCCAGCCAGGCGGCTGGGTATCGATTTATGGGACCAACCTCGCTGCGGGAACCGCGGTTTGGAACGGCGACTTCCCCACCACCCTCGGCGGTACCAGCGTCACCATCAATGGGAAACCGGCGTATCTTTCCCTGGTTAGTCCCACGCAGATCAACCTGCAAGCGCCCGATGATACGGCCACAGGCGAAGTGTCTGTGGTAGTTACGACCACCGGCGGCAGCGGAATGTCGACCGTTACACTCAGTCCGTATTCGCCGGCCTTCGAATCTGCTCGACGCAAACCATGTGAGAGCCATTATTCTCAGGTCGGACGGCTCCGGAGTCTTCGGTAACGGAACGTACGATATCCTGGGACCGGACGGGAATTGCTATGGCTATCCTACGGTAGGAGCGAAGGCAGGAGACCTGGTTGAGCTTTTCGGCGTCGGATTTGGCCCGATGGCTCCACCAGTCCCGGCCGGAAAACTGTTTTCAGGCGCTGCGCCAATTACCGAACCGTTCACGCTCTACATTAATAACAAGGTCGTAACGCCGCTCTTCGTGGGGCTGTCGAGCGCCGGTGTCTATCAGGTCAACCTGATCGTTCCACCCGGCCTCGGCCAGGGAGACGTTCCCATTCAGGCTTGGGTTACCGGTAGTTTCGCAACTCAGGAGAATATCATGTTCCCGCTGCGGGGCGGCCCATTCGTGGGGGGCTGTGTGATGACGGGTGACGGCGGCGATGGTGGTATTGCCGGTGGCGGCGGCAGCGGCGGCGGTGGTGGTGGCGACGGCGGCGGTGGTGGCGACGGCGGTGGCGGTGGTGGCGACGGCGGTGGGGATGGCGGCGACGGTGGCGACGGCGGTGGTGGTGGCGATGGTGGTGGCGACGGCGGGTGAGATTCGATTTCCAACCAGTTCGATTTATGGCTTACAAACAGAGGTGAACCATGAGTTCCAATCCCGGCCTGATAAGGGGACTGTTGTTGCAGTTGATCGTGTGGGGATCTCTACCCCTTACGATTTTCGGCCAAGATGCGCCGAGGATCGCACCCGTTCCACGTGATCCCCTGGAATTGGCGGCAAGTCAAACCCAGCCCGCTGAGACACCGGCAAGTCGAGAGGCGGCTCTTCAGCTTCTTGCCCGTGCGCGCAGAAGTTTTGCTTTGCGAAGCGCCGGCCAAGGCTACGATCTCAAGGTAAGCTTTACGGTGGACTCCCAGCGCAAAACGAACTATGACGGCGCCTGGGAAATGGAAGATCTGTTCGCCCCGGAAAGGGACACCGTTGGACCGCTACAGCCGCGTCCGGATACACCATCACCGGCATCGCGGCAGCCGGCGCGATCTACCAGGACGGGACCGCGAGCGCGGTGCCCCTGCGCCTGCTCGAAGCGCGCGGCGTTTTGTTCGACCCGATTCAGTCTCCAACCTACGCGGATCGCGGGTCGATTCGGACGTCTACAGCCACCTTTCATGGCGTAACGGTGACATGCCTGTTGCTGTCCCGTTCCCGAAAGAACGCGAATCCGGCGACCGGGCGCGATTGGGAAGAGACCGAGGAGTGCATCGACCCGCAATCCGGATTTCTCCAGGTGCACTCGGAGGTTCCCGGGCGCTACGCCGTTTACGACTACACGGACGCACCTCAACTCGGCAGTCTGATTCTGCCTCGAAGCGTGACGATCACGGAAGCAGGCCGAATCGTTTCGAAGATCTCGGTTGAGAGCTTGCAGGGGTTACCGCAGCCGAACCAGGCTTGTTTGTCCCGTCCGATGCGATGAAGGCAAAAGGACAGGCGGTCGCGATGACATCTGCGACGAAAATCTCGCGCGTTCAGGGACAGGGTCCGTTTACTTCGGCCGTGACGCTCCGTCCTGTCTGTGTGTTTGGGATGCTGACTTCCACCGGGCATCTGGTCGAGGTCCACGCGTTACAGCCGTCCGACCCCAACAGCCAGGCGGCCGTGGAAGACGCCGCGAAAATCGACTTCTCTCCGCTGACGCCTGCGGGAGCCCCGCCGCGGCAGCATTTTGTATTCGTGATCGAGAAGTTTGTTTCCCCGCAATAACTCCAGGCAGCGCTTCCTACTGGAATGTGACTTTCGTCGACGCCTCGAAGTGCCGGTGGTTCTTATACTCGACCTCCACCCGGTATTGCGTACCCGAGGAGTAAACGACCAAAAAGTTGGCGCGGACAGGGAGTAAGTGCGAGTTCTCTCCGATTTTCACGTAATCCCAGAACATGTGCTCCTCCCTGCCGGCAAACTCGAACTCCGCCGGGAATCCATCGGCTTGGTCGTCCACCTGAATTACGTTACCGCCCGGATCGTCGATCAGGACGCGCCCGCTTCTGGCGGCATTGTATCGTTGGTAGGCGAAATAGAGGAATGGAAAGCATCCATCCACGGGCGAACTGGAACCGGTACTCGAGGAGTTGCCGTCCGCCCACCTGGGAACGGCGTTGGTACTCGATCGTGGTGGGGCACTTTGGGTCGAACAGCGGGGTGATTTCCGTCTCGAAGCCTTCATACCACTTGAAACCGGGAAGCGCATCGAAGGGCTGGTCCCAAGCTTTCCCGTTCCTTCGGATTTGCTGGCGGACCGCCCGGCGTCCCCGGAAGGTGATCTCTGCTTCAACGGTATCGTAAGGGCGCCAATCCGGGGATTCCGTAGTGCTCCTATAGCGTTTCGCAGTTTCGTCGGCCACGAAATTGGGCATATTCGCCGCATATTCCAGATTGATCCGGCGCGCATGTTCCAACTCCCTGCTGCCTGGGGTATCCGAATCGGCGACGCGGTTCGGCGCGGGAAGGGGTACCGGTGGGCGCTGCAGCAGGTTCTTCTCCCTCCCGCGGTTTCGCTTCGAGCAAGCTCAGCACCTCCGCCGCCGAGGGCCGTCGCACAAACCGGATCGCGGTGACCTCCAGGGACTGGAATCTTGACGTAGCCGCTTCCCAAACCGGCCGGATTGGCTTGCACCTGACTTCCATCTCGTCACCCATGCTGTATTGGGCGGCGATCGCCGGTGCATCGAGAGACGATGAGTTCGGAAGCATTGCGTCGATGACCCTGCGATCGGGTAGTTTGATGGAGATGGATTGGTCTCCGACTCGCTCCAGGCTTCCAGTAAAGGATATGTCAGCTGCGAAACCGCGCCCAGGCGGCAAGAGCAGAAGAGAAGCGAGCAAAATCAGGCGCATGCCCATTCGACAGGTTTCCAGCAGGCGCATAGTTTTATTATCGGCCCGGAATCCAAGGCCGTAGCGTACTCTGCATCACGCGTGCCACGAGCATGCTCCGGGGTTTGTTGAAAATGCGTGTTGGGCCCTCTGTTCCTGCTTGCGCGGCATATCCGACATTGGCATCCCGCGAAGCGCAAAGCGAAGAAGCGCAACTAGCCAGCCGTGCAGGGCCCGATAACTTTGTATATCTTCACGCCCACTACTTACTTCGTGAAAATCGTCACGTCCACATTCATGCCCGGACGCAGCACCAGTGCATCCTGACGATCCACCAGAATCTTCACTGGAATTCGCTGCACTACCTTGACGAAATTCCCGGTGGCATTCTCGGGCGGCAGCAAGCTCATCTTCGAACCGGTGGCGCCCGCGATGGAATCCACGCGGCCGCTCACGCTCTTGCCGTACATATCCACGTGAATCTCGGCGCGTTGGCCGGCGCGCACGTCCTTCAATTGCGTCTCCTTGAAATTCGCCGTCACCCAGGTGTCCGTCAACGGAATGAGCGCCATCAAGCCCTGGCCCGGCGAAACCACCTGTCCCACTTCGACGCTCTTGCGCGTCACCACTCCATCAATGGGCGCCACAATCGTCGTATAGCTGAGCTGCAACTCGGCCGCCTCCAGATTGGCGCGCGCTGCCTGCACCGCCGCCGACGCCGTGCCCGCATCGGCCGACCGGATGGGCACCTGCTTGCGATTGGCCACCGAAGTCTCCAACTGCGCCTTGGCCTGGTTCACCTTGGTCAGCGCCGAGTTCACCGAAGCCTGACGGATGGAAGCATCCTTTTGTGCCGATAATAGCTTCTCGCGCGCGCCTTGCAATTCGCTCTCCGCCACCCGGGCCGCCGCTACGTAAGCGTCGTATTGCTGCTTGGAGATCTCCTCTTTATCGGCCAATGGCTTCATGCGCGCCAGGTCGGCCTGCGCGCGATCGTTGCTGGCTTGCTTCGCGCGCACGTTGGCTTCGGCGTACGCCAGGTCGGAACTCGATGCCTGCTCGTAGCCCAGACGCGCACGCGCCAACTCGGCCTCGGCGTCGGCAAGCTGAGCCGACGCGGCGGTATTCTGCGATTGCGTGGTATCGTTGGTGAACGGAATCTGTAACTGCGCCGAGTGAGCTTTGTTTTCGGCCTCCAGCAGGGCAGCCTTACTCTGGTCCACCTTCGCCTGGAAGTCCCGCGGATCGATCTTCACCAGCACCTGCCCCGCCTTCACCGCCTGGTTGTCGAGCACCAGCACATCGGTGACGTTACCCGAAATCTTGGGCGCCACGGGAGTGATGTGTCCGTCCACGTTGGCATCGTCCGAGGAGACACGGTCCTGGAAATGCAAGTAAGCCGCTGTGGCGCCGGCAGCAACGGCCAGCAGGAGAACCAGCATCACGAAAAATCTCGTGCGCGAGCCTTTCGCAGGTTTGGGTTCGGGAGCCGGTTCCGGCCCAAGCTTCGGTTGTGTTGCCATGTTGCTTGCCTTTCTTACTCCACCATAACCGGTCCCTTAATGGGGCCGGTCTTCTTCATGAGAAACATCAGCGGGATAATCGCCAGGAACAGAACCGCCATGATCCAGAAACCATCCGAAAATGCCAGCATATTCGATTGTCGCAGCATGTTGCCATAGAGCAGCGCCTGCGCCTGTCCGCCCGCGTCCGGCACACTCGAACCGTGCGCCTGCAACAGCATGGAGGTGCGCTGGAGCGCGTCCCGGTAGGCCGGGTTGTAGGGCGTCAGATTCGCCACCAAAACGGTTTGATGATATTGCCCGCGACGGGCCAGCAGGGTGGTAATGGTGGCGATTCCCGCGCTGCCGCCGATGTTGCGCGCCAGGTTAAACAGGCCCGTGGCATAGTTCATCCGCTCCTTGGGAATCAAAGCGAAGGCCATGGTGCTGATGGGGACGAAGAGGAACGCCAGTCCTGAGCTCTGCAGCACGCGCGCCCACGCGGCTGTTCGATAGTCGACATACAGATTGAACTTCGACATCGACCAGCAGCCCGGCCGCGGAAGTCAGCACGCCGAAGATCACCAGCCAACGGGCCTGGTATTTCCGTAGCAGCATTCCCACCACGGGCATCAGGACCAGATCGCGATCCCGCCCGGCGAGAGCACCAGCCCGGCCAGCAGCGAGGTGTACCCCAGCAGCGTCTGTAAGAGCATCGGCAGAAGCGTGGTGCTGCCGTACAGCACGAAGCCCAGCACCAGCATGGAAACTACGGAGAGCGCGAAGTTGCGGTCTTTGAGAATGTGAAAGTCGATGACGGGCTGCTTCTGGCGCAATTCCCAGAAAACCACCGCGACCAGGCAGCAGGCCGTAATGACCGCGAAGGTCACGATGAAGTGCGACGAGAACCAATCCTCTTTCTGGCCTTCATCGAGTACCACTTCCAGCGAGCCCAGACCGAGCGCCAGCAGACTCAGGCCGGTGTAGTCGATCTTCAAGCCGTCGCGGAAGGCGCGGCGCACCAGATAGGGCGGATCGAAGACCAGCCACCCGGTGAGCACCAGCGACAGAATGCCCACCGGAACGTTGATGAGGAAAATCCAGCGCCACGAGAAGTTGTCCGTAATCCAGCCGCCGAGCGTCGGCCCGACCACCGGCGCCACCACCACGCCCATTCCATAAAACGCCATGGCATAGCCCTGCTTTTCCCGCGGGAAGCTCTCCACCAGGATGGCTTGCGACATGGGTTGCAGCGCGCCGCCGCCGATGCCTTGCAGCACGCGGCAGACAATCAGCTGCCGAGCGTAGGCGCCAGGCCGCACAGCACCGAGCTCGCGGTGAACAGCGCCACGCAGATCATGTAGAACCGCTTACGGCCCAGCAGCATCGCGAACCAGCCGCCCATCGGCAGAATGATGGCGTTGGCCACCAGGTACGACGTGAGCACCCAGGTGGCTTCGTCCATGCTGGCGGACAGGCTCCCCGCAATGTGCGGCAGCGAGACATTGGCCACGCTGGTGTCCAGCACTTCCATGAACGTCGCCAGCATCACCGTGAAGGCGATGATCCAGGGATTGACCTGCCTATTTGGCATACAGGGCTTCCATCTGCCCGGAGGCGTAGGCCAGGTCCGCGCGCGCCTGGTTATAGCCATAGAGCGCGGCAATCTGGTTGTCGTTGGCGCGCGAAAGCTCGTCCTGCGCGGTGATCACTTCGATGTTGTTGGCCACGCCGGCCTGGAAGCGGTCGCGCGCCTGTTCCACTTCCTGCCGTGCCAGATCGATACCCAGGCGCGCCACGTCCACTTCGCTACGGGCCGCATGCAGGTGCGCTACCGCGTTCTTCACTTCCATGGCGATGCGGTTGCGCAGATCCTGTTCCTGCTGCTGGAACTGGCGAATGCCAATCTCCGCTTTGGCCTGTTCGGCCTGAATCCGTCCGCCGGTGAACAATGGGAAATCGAGGCTGGCCTCATACTGGTAGACCGGAATGCTGCTTCCCGGCGTCAGCCCCTGCTCCCACCAGGCCCCGGAGAGCGAGAGCTTGGGAAGGCGCTCGTCACCCGCCGTCTTGAGATCGAGCGCGGCGCGCTGCTCCTCGGAGCGGATCTGACGCAGTTCGGGGCGCGCGGCATAGGCGCGTTCGATGGTGAGCCCGGCTGAGACCGTGGGCGTTTCGAAGAAGCTCACCTGGTCGGGCTCAGAAGAACCCGCTGTTTGCAGAGCAAAATACGGACGGCGACTGGCGGCCGGAGAAACGGCGCCGCGACAGATCGCCGGGGTAAGGCACAACCGCCCGCCGATCCTGACCGGTCGCTACAGCTCGCGGCCCCGCGGCGGAAACGCCAGCTCCGGAACCTCGTCCAGCAGCCGATCCTTCGTCACCTCGTCCAGATGCTGGTAGGTGTCGCCGGCCAGAAGCTCGCCGAACCGCAGGCGGAAACCATCCCGGCGGCGTTCCTGTTTCTGCATGTCCGTCCGGGCCTGCGCCTGGTCCCATTGCTGGCCGGTTCGCAACACGGCAGTCCGGAACACCTTCAGCACGGCGTTGTCATGAAAACGGCCATCCGCCATGACCACCGGAAATGTCAGGTAGGTCAGCTCCAGGTCCCTGTCCCGCCCAGGCCGGACCCGGCGGAAGCGTCCTCCGTCTTGCCGACCGAATGACCGGCAAAGCGGTCAAGCCCCCTTGAGCAAGCCGCAGTATTCCCCGGCCCGCCGGTGAGCAGCGGCAACCCCGACCCGGGAGGCGAGGTCGTTGAATTCCGCATAGATGCAATAGGTGCCCTCCTCGAACCCGCGATCCAGCTTGACGTGCAAGCCTTCCCGGCTCATCCGGTATTCGTCCAGCACCTGCCAGGAGATTCCTCGTCCCCCTCGCCTGTCATCTGCTCTCTTCGTCCCTGGCTGTCACAGATCGCGCATCAGCCGGGCATCGAAAAGCGAAAAATGCGGCTCCGCCCATGCCTCGGGTAGTCTCCTCCTCGCCCGCAACCCAGCGTTGAGGCAGTGCCGGCCACGTCTCAATGAGTTAGAGACCACCAGTCGACAAAGCCGAAGAACAACGTGATGGCCAAAGCCGCGGCCCGGACGGCACTCGCCAGGGCCGGCCCGACCAGGCGCGTGCGCAGCACCTGCTCGGAGGCAGAGTAGCAGGACCAGGCAGCCGCCAGCGGCGCTGCGTAGAGTGCATCGTGCCGGACGACGCTGACCAATTCGGTGAGGTAAAGGAACGTGGCCACAAGTGTGGTGACCAGCAGAGCCCGAAACCCCCCGCACGGCAGGAGGCGTCCAGCCGGATGATGTAGCGTCTTGGTTCGGGCGGCCGGGTTGGCGGTTGCCCACCAGTGGGCCTCCGGTGAAGATTAACCTTGGCGTATGGCATACGATGGCATCTTCATGCTTGTGTTGCCAGCAATGTCAAGTGCCGATCGGGCCACATGCCCTTGATCTGCCTCCAGCATCGCCGGGGCGCGGTCAGTTGAGCAACCCAATCGCCATCCGGGCAACGTCCCATTGGCGCCGGGAAGCGGAAAACGCGGCTCCTCCCATGCCCATGCAGTCCCCCTGCCCGTCCGTGATCCGGCGTGGGGGGCGCCGCCGGCAGCCGAGAGAAGGCTGCCGCAGCAAGGGTCAACCGCGGGGTAAGCCGGCCACCCAAAACGTGGTGGAGGTATTCGTGAAAATGTCCTTCAGGCGTCTTCCCTAAGCAGCACTTAGGACCGGGAAACGCCTTCCGGCACCCCTCCCCTTTCACGGGGAAAGCCAGCCGGTAGTAAGCTGTCTGACTGGCCAGCTTGCCAGCAGGCTTGTTTGCTGTCCTGCTATCGTGCTGGCTTGCCATACTGCAAGCATGATTGCTTGTCAGCCATTCGACCGCGCAGCAAGCCCGCTTGCATGATTGTCTGCTTTCATGTCAGGCTGATTGCATGAAGGCTTGCCGCCAGGCCATCAGGACAGCTTGCAACGCTGATGGGCAGCAATCGTGCCGGCAAGCCGGATTGATTTCCTGCCGACAGACTTTCGTGCCGACATGCCAGCCTGCCGCGCATATTGCTTGCAAACCTGCCGGCCGGCAATCGTGCCTGCAAGCCGGGTTGATTTCTCGCCGGCGTGATGGCTTGCCATATTGCCATTTGACCGGCATGTTGGCCTGACGACACACTTTCATGCCGACGTGCCAGCTTGCCGCACATATTGCTTGCCATCAAGCCAGCCCGTGCGCTATGGTCCGGTGCATGATTATCGTGGTCGCAAATTCCAAGGGAGGCGTCGGCAAATCGACCCTCGCCGTCCACCTGGCCGCCTGGCTGCACGAGCAGGGGCACAGCGTCACGCTCGCCGATTGCGACACACAGCACAGTTCCTCGGATTGGATCGAGAAGCGGCCCCCGAGGTAAAAACCGTCAGGCTGGCTGACCCCGATGAAATTCTTGACCGCCTTCCGACCCTCGGCCAGCAAACGGAGTACGTGGTCGCCGATGGGCCGGGCAGCAACACCGGAAACCAGCCGCGCGCTGCTGCTGCGGGCCGATCTGGCGCTGGTGCCATGCAAGGCTTCCATGCTGGAGGTGAGGGCGCTGGCCCAGGCGACGAACGTCTTGCGCAATTCCCAGGACATTCGCGGCGGACAACCCAGCGCGATGATCGTTCTCAGCATGGTTGGCAAGACGTACCGGCTCACGCAGGACATGAAGGACGCCGCCGCGGCGCTTGAGCTGCCGCTGGCGAAAACCGCACTGACCTTGAGGCAAATCTACGCCGACGCACCCGGCCAGGCCGCCGTAGTCTGGCAGCTCGGTGCCCGCGGGAGCGAAGCAGCCGCAGAAGTGGAAGCCCTGTTCCGGGAGGTGCTGCCTCGATGCCGTGCTTCTGCCGCGAAAGGCAAGCAAGAAAGCTGCCGGATGAACAACCAAGGGAGCCGAGCCATGAAAGACCGCCGCCCACTGGTCGCAGGATTGCAACAGAACCCCGTGGACCCCAAGGTCGAGGAAGCGTTTGTCTTCGCCGGCAAGGCCACCCCAGAAGCACCGCCACCTGCCCAGCGCCGGCGTCCGAAGCCGGGGAAGGGAAGGGGAAGGCCGCCAACGCGGCCGGCCGCGTGCCACTCACCACCCGCATTCGCACCGACTTCGGCAACGCCCTCAAACGGGCGTCACTGCAACGGCAACTCGAAGGGCAGGAACCCAACACGGTCCAGGACATTCTCGAAGAAGCCCTGGAGCCGTGGCTGCGCAAGCACGGCTATCTGACATAAGCCTCGCGGATGAGCAAGCCCCCGGCATCGGGCCTTAACCCGCAACATGGAACGGCTCATCGTCGCCTTGGCCGCAATCCTGCGCCGAGGCCGCCCCGCATCGACTTCCTGCACACATCCAGTGCAATGCGGCATTCCTGCGCAACCCCGGCGTACACGTCCCGGAATGGGACCGCAAGCAGGGCGGTGGTCGTCCTCGCATCGAGGCCGGCTCCGCCCATCACCGGACGAACGGGAGAATTCGTCAAGCTGGGACTGCCGTATGGCGAAAAGCCGCGCCTGGTACTGATTGACCTGGCGAGCGAGGCCGTGCGCAGCGGTACACCCGTGGTCGATGTCGAAGATTCGATGGCACCGCCTTCGGCCGGTCGCTTGGCCTAGAGACTAATGGCCAGCAGCT
>CAVQZU010000068.1:0-44590 GCA_963718485.1 uncultured Acidobacteriota bacterium | reverse complement strand
TTGGCGGCCTACAGACAGCGGTCTTGCAGGACGGCTACAGTCCTGCGCTTGGCCGATGCCACTCCACGTTTGAGGCGCGAGACGGCGCGTCGCCAGTTCACCAAGACCGGTAACCGAATCTACCGCTGCTCGGAGGCCCGTCCGGGGAACGAAATCCTGCTCTCGATGCCCGATCACGAGTATGAGGCGGCACTGCCACATCTCGAGTTTCTGAATCTGCCGCATCATTTAACCCTCCATGAACCGAATCGCAGCATTGAATACGCATATTTTCTGAATCGGGGGTTGGTTTTCTCTGGTGGTGGAAACCGTGGATGGGAAGTCGTCGAAGTGGGGGTTGCTGGGAACGAGGGGGTGGCCCGAGTTTCCTTCCTCGGTAGGGCTGAAGAAGAGCCCGTTGCGTGAAGTCATTCAGATCGCGGGCCAGGGATTCCGAATCGCAGTTCGTCCTTTGCAGAAAATCCTTATGACGACCCCGGAACTGCGGAACCTCCTGAGCCGTTACGCCGTGATACAAGGATTGGATTTCCGCAGACCGCGGCGTGTAACCGACTGCATGAAGTGGGACAACGGCTCGCTCGGTGGCTTCTAATGGTGCAAGACAGAGTCGATTCCGGCACCCTGCCGATCACGCATGATTTTCTGGCGACGATGCTCGGGACCGATCGGCCGAGCGTTACATTGGCGGCGGGCAGCCTGGAGAGAAAAGGGGCCATCGAATATACCCGAGGCGCGGTGAAAATCTTGAGGCGACAGAGACTCGAAGCTGCTTGCTGCGAGTGTTACCGGTAATGCGGCGGCTCGGAAACAGCTGAACTCCTGATCTTCTAAGAAGTAGCCTCCACCAACGAACTCTTATGCAGCGACAGCCCGGAGTGGATCGAACTAAGATGGCGCCCTCAAAAGGCGCGCTCTAACCCACCCAAGCTCTTCGGGTTCGGTCAGGGCTGAATGATTTGATTGCGGAGCGCGTAGCGCACAAGCTCGCTGACCGTGTGCACCTGTAGCTTGCGCATGATGTTCGCGCGATGCGTGTCCGCAGTCTTGACGCTAATGCCAAGAGTGGTCGCCACTTCCTTGCTGCTGCTTCCCTCGGAAATCAGGCGGATGATTTCCCTTTTGCGGGTGGTGAGGCGGTCCTTCAAGGTGTCAGTGCCGTTGGTGAGTGAGGCGGGTGAAGCGCTCAGGTTCGTGAGCATAAGTTCGGTGGCGTGAGGAGTGAAAAAGGGCTTGTGGTTTGCAACGCCTCGACCGCGAGGACGAGTCGCGGTCCGAATCGCTCTTTACGATGTATCCCCGGACGCCCGCCTCGAGAATTTCACGGATCAGCTGGTCGGAATAATGCATCGACAGCATCAGAATTTCGGTTTTCGGCGAATGCTTACGAATCTGCCGCGCCGCCTTGAGGCCGTCCATTTCCGGCATGCTGATGTCGAGGATGGCCACGTTGGGCTTGAGATCCTTGCCTTGTTTACCGCCTCGGCGCCCGTGTGAGCTTCCGCACAGATTTCCAGCCGGGACGGGTTTCAAGCATGGATTTCAGCCCGCGACGCATCAGATCGTGGTCGTCGGCTACTAAAATACGTAATGCAGTCATCAAGAAAACCTCCCTGGGTTGCTAATCAGAAAGCCCGAGCGCAGCACCCACGATATTCTCACTTCGACACAACCGATTTGATCTTTTCAAGCAAACTCGACAACGGCTCCGATTTCACCGCCACCATATGGACGCCAATCCTGCTCATTTCTCTTTTGATCTGCTCCGACTCATGCATGGTGAAAGCCACCACTTTTGCTCCTGGCGACACGCGGAGTATCTCGGGCGCCGCTTCCAGCCCGCCCATGACCGGCATGCTGACATCCAGAATCACGACATCGGGGCGAAACTCCTTCGCCTTCTCGATCGCTTCTCTTCCGTTGGCTGCTTCGGCGCAAACCTCCCATCCTGCGCCCCAGATGGCGGATCGCAAGCCCCGCCTGACGGCCTCGTGATCGTCCGCGATCAGGAGCCGCAAGGGTCGGTGGGCTTCGTTCATCTTGCGAGAATTTTCGTCTTCCACATTCTCGCGACCGGAACTCAGAGGCGTTAACAAGAAATGGGCTTCAATGGCTCGCGAGTGGCCCAGATTCTTGATCTCATCGCTTTGGTCACCTTCTTGCAGGCATTCTGACTTCTCTTTCTTTCGCGAATCCGGCCATCGGCTGGCTTCTCCAGTCTGCGGCATCTCAGGCTCGTCCCGCTGCTTGACGTCTTGCGCCAACCTTCGTGCGAAATAGCTGAATGGGAAAATAACGATGCGTACTAACCCCATAGAAGACCCTAGGATAGCTAACTGGGCAATACACTGTTTTCCTTAGCCACCTGAGGCGCTTCCTGTAGGTTCTCGGTTTTCGTTAAGTTCTTTCACCGGGCAACGCGCTGCGCGACAGGGATGTGATACCATGCCCAGGTAGCGCCCGCACAACATCTTACGAGGGTCCTGCGGTACTTCTCTCTGTGAGAATCACTACACTTCTTCTGGGAAGCTAAAACGTGAAAGCAGGAAGGAAACTTGACCACTCCATCATTATGGGCCATCCCCCTGGGCGGGCTTGGCGAATTTGGCATGAATATGCTCGCCCTGCGCTCAGGCGACGACATTATCGTCATCGACGCGGGATTGATGTTCCCCGAGCAAGAGCTGCTCGGGGTGGACATCGTCATCCCGGACATCACGTATCTGAAGCAGAACAAGCGCATGGTTCGTGCCATTGTGCTGACCCACGCGCACGAAGATCATATCGGCGCGATTCCCTACATTTTAGGCGATCTGAACGTTCCCATTTACGGAACGCAGTTCACCCTGGCGCTGGTTAGAAAGAAGCTGGAAGAACACGCGCTTCTTGATTCCGCCAAGCTGCATGAGGTTGAGCCTGGCGAGACGACGACGCTTGGGCCGTTCCAGATCGAGTACCTGCACGTAACTCACAGCACCATTGATTGCGTGGCGCTGGCGGTGCGAACGCCGGTGGGCGTGATTATTCACACGGGCGATTTCAAAATCGATCCGACTCCGGTGGATGGAAAACCGTTTGATCTGCATGCCTTCGCGCGATACGGGCAGGAGGGCGTGCTCGCGCTCTTCAGCGACAGCACCAACGTCGAACGTCCCGGATTTACGCCTTCCGAGAAGGCTGTGGTGGTGCGGCTGGAAGAGCTGTTTCGCGCCGCGCCCGAACGCGTAGTGGTTTCGTGTTTTTCAAGCTCGGTGCACCGCATCCAGCAAGTAATTGACGTGGCGCGATCGGTGGGGCGAAAAATCGGATTTGTCGGCCGCAGCATGGTCGACAACGTGGAGATCGCGCATAATCTTTCGAAATTACGGATACCGGACGGCAGCGTGGTGCGACCGCAGGACATCAAGAGCTTTGACCGCCGAAAGTTGGTGGTGCTAGCCAGCGGGACGCAAGCCGAGCCCATGTCCGCGCTTTCTCGAATCGCCGTCGACAATCATCGCCTCCTGAGCCTGACGGAAAATGACACGGTTATCTTGTCAGCTCGCATCATTCCAGGAAACGAAAAATCGATCTTTCGCATGATCGACCATTTGTTCCGGCGACGAGTGCTCGTTTATTACGAGAGCGGGCGCGCGGCTCCCATTCACGTCTCCGGACATGCCAGCCAGGAAGAGATGAAGATTCTGCTGCAGTTGGTGCGGCCGAAATATTTTGTGCCGCTGCACGGCGAGTATCGCCATCTGTTTCGCCACGCCGCGCTCGCGGAGCACGTGGGTGCCGTCAGTGGGCAGATTTTTCTGCTCGAAAGCGGCCATCCGCTCGAATTCACGTCTGATGGCAGGGCCTATCAGCGCGATCCCGTTCCCGTCGGCCGGGTGTTCGTGGATTCGGGATCGCTCGAAGAAATCGAAGAGGTCGTCATCCGCGACCGCCGCCACCTGAGCGAAGACGGTGTGGTGGTGCCGATTGTCGCCATCGACAAACACACCGGGCGCATCGACGTCTCCCCGGAAATTGTTACTCGTGGATTTCTCCCCAATGATGACGGGCAAGAGATTCTTGCCAAGGCCCGCGAAGTGATTCTTCGCACGATCGAACAATCCAATCCCGATGAGAAGGCTGATTGGACGGTGATGAAGGAAAAAATTCGCGTCGATTTGAAGCGATACCTTAATAAACAAACGTCCAAACGGCCGCTGATCTTGCCGGTCATTTTGGAAGTGTAGTTCCGGGGTTGCTCTGGCCCCCGCCGTGAAATTCAAACTGCGAACCTACAAGGCTGAAGACTTAGAAAGCCTGTATCAGGTGGATCAGCTGTGCTACGAACCGGAAATTGCCTACTCCAGATCCGAGATGAAAACGTATCTGCGCTTCCCGGGCGCGGAGTGCGTGATTTCGAACACAAAAAGCGGCGAGATCGCCGGGTTTTGCATCGCTGCGCATCAAAACGAAATTGGATATGTGATCACGCTGGACGTGCTTCCGAACTATCGTCGATTGGGCGCCGCCTCAGCACTGGTTGCGGAGATCGAGCGTCGGCTTGCGCGCGAGCAAGTGCGGCAAGTGTGGCTGGAAACGGCAACCGACAACGAGGCCGCGATTGCCTTCTGGCAAAAGCACGGATATCGTAAACGTGGCGTCCGCAGGGACTACTATCCTGACGGGCGCGACGCTTACACCATGCGAAAAGAGCTCGAAGGTCCCGTGCTGGACGCCCGGGCATCTGGCTGAGATTCTGTCTTCTATGCTCCGGGAGCCGCTTTGAACGATTATCTACTGTCCTTGGTGCTGGGAATTGTCGAGGGGCTTACGGAATTTCTGCCGGTTAGTTCGACAGCCCACCTGCGGATCGCGGAAGCACTGCTTCACGTGAGCCTCACCAGCGGCTACTGGAAGATGTACACCATCGTGATTCAGTTGGGCGCGATTCTCTGCCTGCCGATCTACTTCCGCGAGCGCATCGCCAAGTTTCTCTCCACGTTTCCGCAAGGCGAACACGGCGACCGTACGGCATTAACCCATCCGCTGGGGCTGACGGCCGTTGCGTTTGTCGTTACTGCCGTTCCTGCGTCTTGCTTACCAAGATCATTGGTAAGCACCTGGAAAGCCTCGACCTGATGGGCATGTCGCTGCTGATCGGCGGAATTGTGATGTGGGTGGTGGACGCGTCAAAAGGGCGTTGGGAAGGCGCTGGTCCTGCCGCTCCCGGCAGCCCGATAAAAATTTGGCACACGGAAGACATGAACCTGTTGCAGGCCGTCTGGATCGGAGCGTGCCAGATTCTTTCGGCAGTTTTCCCGGGAACCTCGCGGTCGATGTCGACGATTGCCGCCGGCCAAATCGCCGGAATGTCTCGAGCGTCGGCGCTCGAGTTTTCCTTTTTCCTTTCGATTCCGACGATGGTCGCCGCGACCGGCTATGATTTGCTCAAGTCACTTCGCGGTACGGATGAAAATCCCATTGGTGTTTCGCGGATCGACTCGCACGGCTGGGTTCTACTGGCCGTCGGATTCGTGGTTTCGTTCATCGTGGCGTATGGCGCGGTGGCGTGGTTTATGGCGTGGGTGCGGCGGCGGGGGTTCACTCCGTTTGCGATTTATCGGATTATCGTGGGGGCGGCAGTGCTGTTTTGGGGGTCGAAGCTCGCCGGCGGCTAGTCAAGTGCGCTTGGCGAATTCCGTCACGTCATCGTGCTCCGGTTCGATATCGAGTCACGCGCGACATCGGTGTTCGCGTCCGGTTAGCGGTCTCACTTTGAGGTGCGGTTCGCTCAGCGGTTAGAGTATCCGGTTTATACTCCGATCCTGGCTTGCACGCCGCTACAACTACATCCACGTGGGCGCATGCTGAATTCCTGCCTTTTCGATTTGTCGAATCTCCGCTTCTTTGAAGGGCCCCCAATAACTCCGCGACCGTTCGTATCATGAAGTACCCGTCATTACGCTCGACCCAGTAAGCCCACAATGCTCATTGCCTGGCCTTGATTGACACGTTCATGACCGCGAGAGTAGGAAGCAAAACGAAAACAGGGAGAAAATTTTTTCGCGACGACCCCCGAAAGCAAAGAATGGAGGACGAGGCAGGTATCCGATACTCCGAACTACTCAGAGTTATGAAATGCCGCGCGAGGAAATGCCGCGCGGCGCCTTGGCTCGATGCGCTCGACAATGGAAGCAGTGGGTACGAAGTGGTGTGCGGGATGTGCTAGTTTGCGCCCGTCAGTGTCCGCCACGTGAGGCACCATGTACCCACTGAAAACAGATAATCCGTGCCGCGCCATCCGTCACTCCAAAAGGCGAAACGGCACACCCAACAACCAGCAGAATTGAGGGTTTTATGTCGGCCGGTCGGCCGCTTTGGGCAAAAGCCGTTCGAGCATCGACTGGAACCGCGGATGACCGCGCAGCACGGTAAAATCCGGGTCGTTCTCAACCCATTCTTTGTGTGTGAATCCGTTGTCGATCGACTTTTCGAGACAATCCAGCGCCCGTTCTTTTTCGCCGAGAAGGCTGTACGCGCACGCAACGTTGTAGAGAATGGCGCTTTCCTCCGGATCTATGGCCATCGCGCGCGCGGCCCACTCGAGGGCCCGCTTGGTGTCCCCGGCCACAATCAAAGGCCCCGTCCCCAGATACAAGGCGCGAGCGTCCTCGGGATACATCTCCACGTGGCGTTCGACGAGGCGCAGAGCTTCCGCGCTGACCCTCTGCGCTTCGTGGCGGCGCCCGATCGTCTTCAGACAACCCGCCAGATGTATCAGCGATTGGTAATCGTCAGGATTCAAGCGGCTGGCCTTCTCAAAAAGCTCGGCGGCCTTCTCCATTCGCCCTTGCGCAAAACACATTCGTCCGTAAAAGTAACAGGCTTCAAACAGCGCCGGATCGAGGCGCATCGCGGTCTCGAATTCCTTCTCGGCAGCCTGATAATTCTTGCTCAGAGATTCCGGAAGTCCGCGAGAGGCGTGCGCTTCCGCCGAATCGGGGTCAAGTTCCACCGCGCGGCGGCTTGCCGCCACGGCTTCCATCAAATCATCGGGGTTTGCTCCCCAGTACATGAATAGGAACGAAGAGCAATCCGCGACTCCAGCGAAAGCACGCGCGTAGCCCGGGTCGATAACGGTAGCGCGCGCAAACATCTGGCGTGCGAATCCCAGACCCTTGCGCCGGAACTGGTAAAAAACCTGCCGCCCGCGCAGGTAGTAGTCATACGCCTGCACCTGGCTGGTGGGCACCTTTTCGATTTCGCGCTTCTCCTGCTCGGTGAGCATCACGCGCAGAGCACGGGCGATGTTCTGTGCGATTTCGTCCTGAATCTCAAAAACGTCTTCGATCTGCCGGTCGTAGCGCTCCGCCCACACCGAATGCCCAGTGCGCGTGTCGGCAAGCTGAGCAGTTACCCGCAGGCGATTCCCGGCGCGGCGAATGCTGCCATCCAGCACGTAGGCGACGGCCAATTGCTGCCCGATCTGCGCAGCCGGAAGAGGCTTATCCCGAAACGGAAGCACCGCGGAACGGGGAAAGAGCCGAAGCTCCTTGATTTTGGAAAGCTCGGTGATCACGTCTTCGGTCATGCCGTCGCGAAAATAGGCGTTCTCTTTGTCATCGCTCAGATTCGCGAAATAGAGTACCGCCACGGTTTTTTCCGCCGGCACCGGAGCAGCTTCGACGCGTCGAATCCCGTCGAGCACTTCCTTAATGGAAGCGCACCGATGTTCCACCGATTTGGTCAGGCAGCGGTCGATGAGTTTATCCCACTCCGCGGAGATGTCCGGCAGCAGGGTCCGCAACGGTGCGTGAGGTTTCCGAAGTATGGCGTGAAGAATGTCGATCGATGTTTCACCCTCGAAAGGCCGGCGCCCCGAAAGGCATTCGTAGAGCACCACGCCGAACGAGAAAATGTCGCTACGAGCGTCCACAGGATCTCCGCGAAGTTGTTCAGGGGACATGTACGGGATAGTGCCGCCGGTGCTGTCCTGAGTGGCCGAGCGGCTGGCCAGAGCTTCCGCGGTTTCGCTCGACCTGAGATCGCGCTCCGCGCGTTGCGTAGCCAAGCCGAAATCCAAAATTTTGACCCGGGCCTTTCCGTCGAGCATGATATTCGCGGGCTTGACGTCCCGGTGAAATATGCCCGCCGCGTGAGCTTCCTGCAGGCCCTCGGAGACTTGGCGGGCAATGTCCGACACTCGTGCCGGACTCATAGTGCCACTCTGAAGAATTTGCTTCAGAGTTTCGCCTTGCACCAGCTCCATAGCCAGGAAGAACACACCCTCCGATTCACTCACTTCATAAATCGTGGCAATGTTTGGATGGTTGAGGCGAGAAGCCCCTTGCGCTTCCTTGAGCAAACGTTTACGGCATTCGGGATCGGTGGTCTAGTCCGGGGGAGGAATTTGAGAGCCACTTCACGGCCAAGTTTCAGGTCCCGCGCGCGATAAACCCGGCCCATTCCGCCTGCCCCCAGTTCGGCCAGGATGGAGTAATGCGAAATGGTCTGTCCGATCAATTAAAGCGGCCGCTCTGGAGGAATATCTTAGGAGCCACGGAAAGCGAAGTCAACGCGACCGGGAACAAGAACATCGCCCGTGCGACGTGGCCCGAAAATAGAACTAGATGAGCTAGCAGCTACCTATGAATTTTTCTCGGAGAGAACACAGATCGTTTGCCGTTTTTCCGGGTTTTCCGCTTGCAAGTTGGCCGCTAACTTGTAGAATCGATTAGGCCGGGCGGTTAGCTCAGCGGTTAGAGCATCCGGTTTACACCCGGAAGGTCCAGCGTTCAAATCGCTGACCGCCCACCACTTATAGTCTACCGCAGGCTGACTGTAGCGGAAACTGCGTTGTAACTACCCGACGATTCGAAAATCTGACCGTGGAGCAGTGCCACAAACCTCGTGAGCAGTCACGCAAACGTTTTATTTATTTGATCCAGCGGATGATCGCCTCCCACTGTCAACCTTGCTGTCACAGGTCATCGAGTTCGACAATGCGTTCGAGCATCAGGTATCGCATCGTACAACGAATCATGGCTCGACCGCGGATCCCGCTCCGCTTTGGTCGAAAAGCTAGATGGCGACCTATTCGATTCTCTTCCAATCCTCGGATATAAACTGTTCAGCAAAGACCCGGATCGCGAGCGGCGTGATTCGCTGAATACTACTTGCGTGGTACGGGTCTGCGGTAATCGTCCCTGTTATCGTATCGTCATCTAATATTAACATAATAAATATTGACAACTAAAGAAGCAATTTGACAGCATGTGCGCGCCTCGCGTTTATATGAAGCTTGCTGGCCTCTGACCCTTGGTGTAAAGGACGAAAGGAGACAACTCAATGAGCCAGATGAATGTCACAATCCAGCCGGGCGGCCTGACCGTCTACGGCGACCAGCACACAAGAGGTGACACGGACTTCGATGGACACGGGCCGGACATGTGGCTTAACGTGGCCCCATATGTCGCCAACGAATACCAAATCGGATTGAACATTTATGTAAAGTTTATGGAGACGCAGAGCGACTGGACGACCTTTGAGGGAAGCTTCAACGGCATTGTGTATGATATTCGCACTATGGGAGGGTCGCAAAAGATACTCAGCGTGGTATCGCCCGCCGTCGCCATCCATGAAACGCTTAATGGATACGGTGTCCATCACTACGACTTCGGTGTGGGAGGAATCGTGGAGAGCATCGATGCCGTTGGGGACTCCGATGGCGGGGTATTCGGGGGCGACGACCACCCGCAAGTGGTTATCAATTTCAACCCACTCATAATCAACGTGCAGGATCCCCCAGTATTTAGGGGTCCTTCTGAGCTCATCGCGTGGAGCTTCAGCATTAGGCCGTGGTTGCGGTTTTTAGGAGGTTGATCGGGAAGGTAAAATCGATCTCAGCAATTTCGCCAAGCATCACCGGCAAATTTCAAGCAGCCGGATCATAAGTGACCTTCTCGTCCACAATTCCTCTTTGTGGACACGAACAAATATGTCCACACAACGATCATTGTGAACTACACGCACTCTATAAACACGGTGGGCACCAGACGCTTACGAAACTCACCCCTGTCGTCATTTTACTTCGGCCAAGATCTAAGAAGGCAGGTAGTCGCCAAACGGAAATCAGGAGCACTGGGCCGGTATATGGACGAGAACGTTTACCGGGCACTTAGAATTGTCATCCGCTTGGCCCATCTGCTTAAAAGCCGTTCTCCGCAAAGGCGCCAGGAAGCAGCCCCATGCCACCAAAGGGAATCAGGTCTTTCTCCCAGTCGTACATGCCCGGGCCTGGACCGCTGTAGGCTGCCAGACTCGCCTGCCGATCCCTCATTTGGACCCAGCTATCCCATTCGTCCATTTGAATCGTGTCTGTCACATGGAAAACACCGCGGGCGTTGTAGTCGCAAGCCAGCACCTGATTCCTTCTTAATTGTTTGGACTGACTAGAATCTGCTGCCTGAACACGGCCGTCAAAAACCTCTACACGCAAGTGGTCGCGGCTCAAATCCGCTCGGAATTCAGTCTTTCCATGCGGCAGGAGGCTGACGCCAGATGCAGTGAGAACGAACTCATCGTGTCGTTTGGGGATGATGTTAATGGTCGCGAAGCCAACAGCAAGGTTCAAATGGTTGACATAGCCACCGTGCACAGCGGTGCCCATTTGCTCGAAATCAACACGAGAGAGCTCGCCGAGGCGGACTGTCGAACCGTTTTCAAATTGCACCTCGGCGAAACTATTCCTCGCCGTCGCAATGGAAACTCCCTGCTCGATGGGCATGTTCGAATCGGCCGAGCCCACTTCGGAGATCCAGACCTTCGCGCGATGACAGTGCCCTCAACGAAAGTCAGGCTCACAGCACGGGCGTGAGAATGGGTATTAGCCAAAACCGCCGGAACAAAGAAAAGTGTTACCAGTAAAAAGATGGCAAGAGAAACTGATGTTTGCTTGCACATAACATACCCCTCGCGGCGCTGATCGCTCATTCACCCGAGTTCCGGCTTTAGCCTCTCTCCAGCGCATCGTATGCTTCTTCTGGCCCGCGACACAACCAGTTTGCCCCAAGTAGGCCCCAGCGAGATAAGCGGCTTTCAGGCGGCTCGATTTGTATTGTAGTGCCCGGTAAGTCGTGCTAACCGGACATCTTTGTCCGGCGTCAACTTCCCGGCATCACGCGAAAGACAGTAGCTGCCGATATTGACGGCACCTTCCATTGGGGATATTTTTTTCCTTTAGCCTGCAGCACTGCTGCCTTTTCGGCAGGGTCGCTGACAACGGAGAAGGTGCGATCAAACACATGGTCTCCGATCTTGAGGCGCACGTGAGGATCGCGGATTATATCTTCAACCCACCGTCTGCCGCGATAAGAGGTCAGATAGAGATTGCCGTTGTAAACGGCGCACCAAGCCGACACCGAGTAAGGAAGCAGCAAGGGGGTTTGCGTCTGAACCTTGACGGTTTGAATTTTGTCGGTGAACGACCAATCGACGACTGGGGCAGTGACCGGTTCCCCTCTAAGCCAAAGCCCGGGGGCTCTGCACGCCAAAGACGACGCGTTTGGACAGTCTTTAGGTTCGAAACCAGTAAAGCGCAGCACCACCAGCAGCAAGATCAAGCAGACTAATATTGATCCACCGATCTTCAACAGAAACTTCAACAGTCACCTCCTCGACGGCAAAAAGTTCTGTCCGAATAAGATCCGACGGCATTCTACTTTCCCGAGAGGCCGGGCGCAAAGTCCCATCTGATAAACTCTAACTGCGTCTTCGACCCGTCGCTAGTCACGGGCATCATCGACTCCCTCAACTTCCCTATTACGAATCTGGCTTCAGTTGCAAACGATTTCGCATATTGAGAAGTAAATTTCGCGAATGGGCGCCTGATCAGCCCTTCAATTCCCTTACCGGCGGGGCTCGTCTTCAAAAAAGTCTGATAATCGGTCAAAGCTCTCGGAATCACCGTTCCAGTTGTAATGGCCACAAATTTGCTGGGTGAAATGCGCCCTCCCTCTTTGCTAACTGTTCTCCGCATTCGCCCAAGGTGTGAGTTTCGGGAATAGGGTCTGATTCCCACCTTGAGGACGGAAGGGAATCTTTATGAGCCCGTCGGAAATTGCAATCTCCCCCAAACCAACCGAACCTCGCGCGGAAGAGAGCCAGAAGACGACTAGAGATCGAAGAATCATCATTCTGAATTGGCTGTTGTGGTTGCAATCCCAGCTTAATCGCTTCGGCGGTCTTGCCGTGGGGATCCTTCTTATCTATATGTCGTTGTGGTCGTTCAGCGCCTCACGCGCAAAACTTCTCTGGTTTGACGAATTGCTTGGCCTTGCCGTGGCTAACGGCCACTCGGTGTCTGACGTTATCACCGCGCTCAAAGCGAAGGTAGATTACAGTGCGCCCCTTTACCATATTCTTGCCCACTTCGCCCTTCAGACCTTTGGATATTCGGCGGCGAGTGCACGGTTACCGGCCTTCTTTGGCATTTGCTCGATGCTGATTGCTCTTTACTTCATCGTTTCAAAACGCCTCGCTCCTATCTATGGGCTACTCGCGGTCATCCTGGTGCTGTGTACTCCGGCCAAGAACTATGCCTGGGAGGGGCGCCCATACGGTTTGGTCTTGGGATTTACAGCCTGTGCTCTGCTTGCATATCAGTATCTCTCGGATCAGCGTCGCAGAACTTTTGCCCTCGCCGTCTATTCCATTTGCTGTGCAGGATTGGTTGCCACTCATTATTTCGCCATTCTGGTGATAGGCGCATTCATCGTGGGTGAGTTGGTGAGGTTGTCTGAAACAAGAAAAATCGATTGGCCCGTGCTGATTGCGACGATTCTCTCGCCGGCAGTCGTTTTTATACTGCTCAATGGTGTGATCCGCGCCCAGATGGTCCACAGGCCCGCCACCGACATTTTCGCCTTCAGTGGAGGCTACGATCGCTTCCGGTTTACTACCTGGGCTTTTTGCTTCGCCATAGGACTGATCGCACTCTGCGTCTGGCTTCAACGCACCTATCCGCTTAAGGTACCGACGATTTTGAGCTCGGGTTTTCGCACCCACGAACTGGCTGTTTGCGGTGCCTTACTGCTTCTGCCAATCGTTGGAGCCGTGTTCGGCCGATATCTCACGCACGCATATATCGCGCGGTACTTTATTTCTGAGGTCATCGGGCTTAGCGTTCTTGTATGCTATGTGCTCGCTGGCATATCGAGGCGCTTCCCAGCCGTCATCATACTAACCATCGTAGCCGGTACCGGCGTACTCCTGAAGGAAGGATTGCCGGAGATCTTGCGAGGCAAGCCTGGTTCGCTGATGGTGTCCTTCCTAGACGACACGAAGTCCCCAATTCTTTTCGAAACTGCCAATGATTTTCTTCAAGCCTACCAGTATTATCCTGAGCGACGTGCGCAGTTTTGGTATGCGGCACAACCGGAAATGGCCGAAAAATTCAAACGCGATGACCTCGAAGACATTAACCTCCGCGCGTTGGGTGAGAGGCTACCCATGCAGGTCACGACACTAGAGAAATTCGCGCGCGCAAATCCCAGCTTCGTTATGATTCCGAAGGCCTCGTCCCAACTTGTCGGATGGGTTTCGCAGTGCCTGTTCGATGCGGGCGCGCAAATGAAAGTTACCACACTTACCGAAGGCAAGGTGGTTCGCTCGGAAGGGACCTCCTGGTGGCAGCCAATTTATCTGTTTAAAGTCACCTTGCCAGGAAATTCCGCGACCTTGCTCGATGGATGTCAAACTGCGACGTCGCCGTCCTCGTAGCTGAAGTTGTACGTCTGCCTAAATAGCAACTGTTTCGGTTGTGAAGGAATGTTCGAGACGTCACCGGAGGGCGACCTGCACAAGCTGGTCTTCTTTGAGATTTCTCCTCTTCGGCGGCACCTAAGTTTCACTCGAACAGGACTACATGAAGTGGCTCTTTAAATCATTGGAGGGCAAGTTGGCTGGAGCCTCGATCATGACCAAGTTGAATGCACTCTAGCGACATCGCGAGGTGTTCAGAAGTTCACTAAGGCGAATCGAATCCGGAGAATGGAATACTCAACGCGGCTACGTCTTTGGCGGGATTTCGAAGGCCCTCATAATGAGTCCTAACATGCGGCCAGAGCGAAGAAACCCGTAAGCGTTCTTCGAACGAAAGGAGTTTTGTTATAGGGCATTTTCAACTCATAGCTCACGGCGAACCTTCAGATGTTATTGAACTCAATAGGGTCTCCGAGGAAGTACAGTGAGCGAGATAAAACATCGCACGGTCGAAACGAACGGCATCCATATGCACATCGCCGAGAGCGGAGCAGGGCCCCTGTTGGTGCTGTGTCACGGTTTTCCCGAATCATGGTATTCATGGCGCCATCAGTTGCATGCGCTCGCAGAAGTTGGATTCCATGCGATCGCGCCAGATATGCGAGGCTACGGGGAGACGGATCGTCCAGAACAACTCGATCGGTACACGCTGCTCCATCTTGCTGGCGACGTGGTTGGCCTGCTCGATGCTTTAGGCACAGAGACAGCGGTGATCGTCGGACACGATTGGGGCGCCCCCGTCGCGTGGTACGCCGCGCTTTTGCGGCCCGATCGCTTTCGCGGCGTGATCGGTTTGAGCGTGCCGTTCATACCGCGACCACCCGTTCGTCCTACCAGCGTTATGCCCCAGACGGAGGACGCGCAGTTCTTTCAGCTGTACTTCCAATCCCCAGGCATCGCCGAGGCGGAGTTGGAGCGCGATGTCCGTCTGAGCATTCGCAGCTTCCTCTACTCGGCTTCAGGGGACGGCCGGGATGACGGTGCAAGGGACGGCCGCGAAGTCGATATGGTGTTGCGCCGAGGTGGTTTTCTCTCGCGCTTGACGAATCCGGCATCGTTGCCTCATTGGCTCACCGAAGCGGACGTGGATTTCTACGTAAACGAATTTGCGCGCACGGGATTTCGTGGGGGGCTGAACTGGTACCGCAACATGGATCGAAATTGGGAACTCTTAGCGCCCGTGTCCGGAATGAAGGTGACAGTCCCGGCGCTGTACATCGCCGGGGACCGCGATCTCGTTTTGGCCTTTCGTGGGATGGACCAAATCATCGCCAACCTGTCGAAGTTTGTACCGCAGCTCCGGAGAACACTTCTGTTTCCAGGTTGCGGTCATTGGACCCAGCAGGAGCGAGCCCAAGAGGTCAACCAGGCTGTAATTGAGTTTGTCCAGCGCCTGTCGGCCTGGCATGATTCGAAACGCTCGATGAGCATGAGCTGGTCAAAATAGCATAGTGACGGATTTTGGTCATGACCGCTAGAGGCAACGCTCACCTGCGTTTCCTTGTCGCCTTAAGTGCGTTCTTCTGATTCCGGGCACCGTGAAAAATGTGGAGAATATCTGTGCCGCGGCGGTCTGTTCAACCGACTCGGTGCGGCTTGTCCTGGCGGGTCTTTCGAGCGGTCGAGGGGATGCTCATCATTTGACTAACCGATGGTAGCTTTGTGCGTCTTGGTAGAATGAAACCGAGGCTTGGGGAGGTTCACATGCGTTGGATGCGCGGATCGGCGGTTTTTGCTGTGGGAACGCTGGTTGGAATTTTTGTCATGCAGGCAATCGCTTCACCGCAACAAAAGCTCGCCGGACTTACTCTGAATCATTTCGGAATCTACGTGAAAGACATGGACGAGTCCACCAAGTTTTACACGGAAAAGATGGGCTTTCGCAAAGCGTTCTCATTCGTGGACGGGGCAGGACACCCGATTGTCTATCTGCAAATCGATCACAACACATTTCTCGAAATGACCCCCGCCGATAAGGATCACCCTGCCGGGTTCTCTCACGCTGGAATTTTGGCTGACGACTTGGAATCCACTGTCACGGCGCTACAGAGGGAAGGGCTAAAAGTGGAAAACGTGCATCTCGGCGGGACCAAAGCACGTATCTCAAATACGCTCGATCCCAACGGAGTGAGGCTGGAGTTGCTGGCCTATCCTCCGGAATCGCTCCAGAGAAAGGCGATCGACGCTTGGAAGTGATGTGATCGCAGATTCCTGGCTCAGTTTGTCCGTCGGAGTTTTCGGTGTCACCTCGAAAACTCTCTTGGAAGGAATGGCGGGGACGACGGGACTCGAACTCGCGACCACTGCCGTGACAGCGCACGGGTTTGAAGTACTTGCAGACGACCTAGAAGAGCACGGACGGCACTGTAAGTCATTGCCAGTACATCATAGGCATCGTTAATGTGTATCGCGATGCGTATCGCGCGATTCTGGGAATCACGAGCGTACCTGCGTTATTTTCCGAGATGGCTGTTCGGAAAACGTGAGCGGATCACATTGGCTGGCGCAGAATCGCTTTCAGAAGCCGAGTATTCGCCGCTGATCGTTCAGAAAGGTGTGAAATATCCGCCTCGGATCGTTGCAAGCCTGCTCAACTCACCTGAATATTCTCGACCTACGACGTTCTGTTCCAATCCTTTGGTGCTCCAAAGAAATCACATTACAATGCACGAAGGCCCGCGATGCCGCCAGACGGCCGAAAAGTCGACTCGGAGCAAGATCGTAGTGAGCGGAATCCCGCATCTACCCGTGGTGTCACACCTCAGGAAGTGGCGACTGTGGCCGATGCTGACGAGGTCAAACTCATTGAGCCCAAAATACTTCCGGATGAACGAGAGCTAGGACGAATCGTCGACCTTATCGCACAAACAATCGTGGTTCTGAATCCCGCCGGCAAGGCCATCTACGCAAATCGCGTGGCACTTGAATACACGGGGCTGTCTCTGGACCAAGTGCGCGCCGACAACTTCCGAGATTGCGTGTTCCATCCCGAGGACATTCAGAGACTTCGTGAAGCGCGCCACAAAGGTCTGTCTGGAGCGCTTCCGTTCGAAAATGAGCAGCGCGCCCTCGGTAAGGATGGCAAATACCGGTGGTTCTTGGTCCGCTACAATCCGCTACTAGATGAACGGGGAAATGTCCTTCGTTGGTATGCCACCGGCACGGACATCCAGGATCGTAAGCAGACTGAAACCCTACATGCGGCCGAAAAACGGACCCTGGAAATGATTGCCAGCGGAGCTTGCCTGCCAGATATCCTGGAAAGGTTGTGCGAAACGATTGATGCTCAGGCAAATAACGTCAAGTCGGCAGTAATGCTGATGGACGCCGACGGCACCCACCTCCGGCCAGCAGCCGGTCATGGAGTTCCCAAGGGCTGGGTTGAGGCCATCACCCCACTAAAGATTGGCCCTTGCATAGGTTCGTGCGGCTCTGCCGCATTTCTGAAGCAGCGGGTGATCGTTTCCGACATTGCGAGAGACCCCTTATGGACTGATTATCGGGAACTTGCTTTGAGTTATGGGTTGCGCGCCGCGTGGTCCCAGCCGCTGCTCTCCAAGCACCAAGACGTGCTCGGCACCTTCGGAATGTACTATCCGGAGGCCCGCACCCCCAGCGAGACTGATCTGCGACTGATCGAAGGCGCGGGTCACATCGCCGTAATCGCCATCGAGGGAGAGCGATCGCAGGAAGCATTGAGAACCGCCTTTGAAGAAATTCGAAACTCGGAAGCGAAACTTCGACAAGACGAGCGCGAGCTGCGGCAGCTCATAGATTTCCTTCCTCAGCATGTGCTTGTGCTAGACAGGGATGGCGCCTTGCTTCAAGTCAACAAGACGATGCTTGATTACCAGGGTTTGACCTTGGAAGAAATGAAAGGCGGGGGGACTCGCGAGCGGATCAACAGAGACGTTCATCCAGACGATCTAGAAAGAGTTCAAAACGAAAGAAGCACGGGTCTTTCAGGGGGAGTGCCGTTTGAGACGGAAAAGCGGCTTCTCGGTAAGGATGGCCGGTTTCGCTGGTTCCTTTTTCGCTACAACCCGGTACTCAATGAAGCCGGAGATATCGTCCGGTGGTTCGCAACGGCGACCGACGTTGAAGATCGCAAGCAGGCCGAAGATCGCGTGCGAAATGAAGCCATCGCATTGCGAGAGCAAATCGATCGCGACTCGATGTTCGAGGATATCGTCGGCTCCTCAGAAGCGCTCCGTAAAGTGCTTCGCCAAGTCTCCAGGGTAGGACCTTCTGATTCCACAGTTTTGATTCTGGGTGAAACCGGCACCGGAAAAGAGTTGATAGCTCGCGCTATCCATAAACGATCGAAGCGTGCAGACCGGGCATTTATCGGTGTGAATTGTGCCGCGATACCAACTTCGCTGATTGCTTCCGAGCTCTTTGGTCACGAGAAGGGAGCCTTCACCGGAGCGACGCAACGGCGCCTGGGACGTTTTGAATCGGCAAATGGTGGGACGATCTTTCTGGATGAAGTCGGCGACCTGCCCGCAGAAATCCAGATCGCCTTATTGCGGGTGCTGCAGGAACGTGAAATCGAACGTGTTGGCAGCAACAAACCCATTTCTATTGATGTCAGAGTTCTGGCCGCTACTCATCGAGACCTCGACGCTCTCATCGCCGAGGAAAGGTTTCGTCAAGATCTTCTGTATAGACTGAGCGTCGTGCCGATTCAGATGCCCTCCTTGCGCGAGCGAACGGAAGATATTCCGTTGCTGGTCGAATACTTCATAGCTCGGTTTGGGAAAAAAGCTGGCAAGAAATTCAGCACCATCGACAAGAAAACGATTAGATTGTTCGAAT
Organism: uncultured Acidobacteriota bacterium; assembly: GCA_963718485.1. Classification (GTDB taxonomy): domain Bacteria; phylum Acidobacteriota; class Terriglobia; order Acidiferrales; family UBA7541; genus Palsa-295. The sequence continues at coordinate 25,975 of CAVQZU010000068.1, read as the reverse complement.
CTTACCAATGGCCCGGCAACGTTCGAGAGCTGCAAAATGTGATTGAGCGGGCTGTGATCCTTAGTGAAGATAACGCCTTCTCCGTGGATGAAGCTTGGCTCAAACAAAATACGCCACAATTTAGTGATTCACCAACCGCGCTGAATAGAGTTCTGTTGCGGCAGGAAAAGGAAATGATCGAATCCGCTCTGGCAGAAAGCGGAGGCCGCGTCTCAGGTCCAAGCGGCGCAGCAGCAAAACTCAGAGTCCGACCCGGACTCTCGACTCCAAGATCAAACGTCTGGGAATCAACAAATTTCGATTTAAAAAGCAGCAAGCCAGTTGAATGATCCTCCCGCCAATTGCTCGGAAAATCGCTTCGCAATCCCTGATTAATCAGGAATTCCTGATGATTCAGGAGAGAACTCCCTTCTAGGTCCTTGGTTTTCAGTGGTTTCAAAATGGCCCCTCTCTTGCCAAACCGAGAGTGCGGTCGGGAGCTCACAATTCATGACGCTCAAGATCGAGCGGTGCCGGGCGCAAGTTCGGCTAAGCGGCGACTTGCGATCCGAAGATCTGGACCAGGTCAAAACCGAATTACAGAAATGCGGAGCATCGGCGGTTTTGGATTTGGAGGAAGTGAATCTCGCGGATGTCGAGGGTGTTCGCTTTCTCAACGGGTGTGAAGCGAAAGGAATGTCAGTGGTGCACTGCTCGCCCTACATCAGGGAGTGGATGTTACGGGAGCGAGCCGCGCGGGAAGGCTTGAATCTGAAGAAGGAGAACAAAAAATGAAATCTGCAGAGAAGAATAAGACCAGCATCGTGTTCTGCCACGGACTCTGGGCCGACGGCTCGTGCTTTAGCAAGGTGATCCCCGCGCTTCAGGCAGAAGGTCACCAGGTGATCGCCGCCCAGTACGGGCTCAACACCACCGCGGACGACGTCGCCACCGTAAGAAGCACGCTGGGGCGGGTCAGCAGCCCTGCCATCCTCGTCGGTCACTCCTACGGCGGAAGCGTCATCACCGGCGCCGGAACCGACGACCGCGTTGCGGGGCTGGTCTACATTGCCGCGCTCGCTCCGGACGCCGACGAGACATCTCAGACACAGCAGTCTAATTTCCCGAAGACGGACGTCTTCTCTTACATCGAAGTCGCGGACGGACGTATCTGGCTGCGTCCGGAAGGCATCGACTGTTTCGCAGGCAATTTGTCCGAGCAGGAAAAGAAGCTCGTTTGGGCGACCCAGTGCGTGCCGGCTCCCGACCTGTTCAACGCGAAAGTCGGAGGAACTGCCTGGAAATCGAAGCCAAGCTGGTACATCGTCGCCAAGAACGACCGCACCGTCCACCCCGACATGGAACGGTTCGTTGCGAAGCGTATGGGCGCCACCACGACGGAGGTCGCCAGCAGCCACGTGCCCATGCTCTCCCACCCCGATGTGGTGACAGAGGTCATCCGTGCCGCTGCAAAAGCCGTTCAAGGAGCTACGGCGGCGGCGTAAATACAAAGCGCCTGGAGAGCGAGTCGCGAAGGATGTTCAGCCGAAACCAAAAGGCAATCGATAGGGTTTTGCAATCCCTTTCCTTTGGGGGAGGCGCTGTAAATCGGACCAACGTTTTCCTGTTCATTGAGTCCATGCCGTACGGAGGGGTCGGAACCTCGGGCATCGGGAATTACTACGGCAACTATGGCTACGACTCTCTCACACATGCCAAGTCTGTCTTGATATCTCCGCCCCACGTCTTTATCGATCACTTGTTTCCACCTTACACGAAGGAAAAGGTTCAAGCGCTCGATCACTGGTTCAACTATTAGGGTAAGCGAATGAAAACAACAAATGAGCGGAACAAAAGGCTCGTTTTGGACGCTTTCGACACGTTGTTCAACAAACGTGACTATGTGGCCGCAGAGAAGTTTTGGTCGCCGAACTACATCCAGCACAGCGCTCACATCCCGCCGGGCCGCGACGGATTATTCAATCTAGTCAAAACGCTTCCGCCGACGCTCAAGTACGAGCACGGGACGATTGTGGCCGATGCAGAGTTCGTGATTATCCACGGACGATTTTCAGGCTTTCAGTCGGTGAACTGGATTGCCGCCGACATTCTTCACATCGACGACGGCGTTCTCCTGGAGCACTGGGATGTGATCCAGGACGAAGCCACCAAGGAGCAATCAAAGAGTGGGCTGCCAATGTTTGGCGACAAATTTCCACTTTGAGCATGGCTTTGGCTGCAGCCGAAAGGCAGGCGCTGATGCTGGTCATCCAGTTGACGAAATACGGTAAACCTGAGGAAGGTCTTCGACTCGCGGAGGTTGCGGAACCGGACCATCCCAGATCGGGTCAAATCCTGATTCGCGTTGAGTACTCGCCTATCAATGATAGCGACCTGCTCTTAGCCAGCGGACTCTACGCGCTCCAACCGAAGCTTCCCAGCGTGGTCGGAAACGAAGGAGCTGGGAAGGTATTGGCCGTCGGTGATGGCGTGCAGAACGTCAAGATAGGCGACCGTGTCGTGATCCCTCATGGTGTGTTCTCCTGGGCGGATAAAGTACTGGCGCTGGCTGAAGAAGCCATCGTTTTGCCTGCGGAGATCGATCCCCAGCAAGCGGCGATGCTCAGTATCAATCCGCCGGCGGCAGCACTGCTTCTCGAAGAGTTCGTTTCTCTGAAGTCTGGTGATTGGATTGTTCAGAACGCCGCGAATTCCGGAGTAGGGCGAGCCGTCATCGTGTTCGCGAAACAAAAGGGCCTCCGGACCATCAACATCGTGCGTCGCCCCGAGCTCATCGCAGAGCTTCAAGACATGGGCGCTGATATTGTTCTTCTGGCAGGACCGAATACCGCTGCGGAAGCGAATCGCGTCACGGGCGGTGCCCTCGTGCGCCTGGCGCTTGATGGAGTCAGCGGTGACGCGACAGGAACGCTATTGGACATCGTCGGCTGGGACGCAAAAATTGTTTGTTATGCGGCTCCGACACGCGAACCCATCATGGTCAATCCGTTAGGTCTGGTGGCCAAGCACGTTTCGATCCACCCGTTTTTCATGCATTACCCAGAAAACTTGCCCAAAATTCCGGAGAAGATTCGTATCGCCGCACAGCTAGTTACCACCCACCAACTTCGCGTACCGATCGCAGCAGTCTATTCGGCACGAAGCTTCAAGCAAGCTCTTGCTCGTGCTCTGGCGGGTGGCAAAGTCCTGCTCGATTTTACGGACGAAAGCTAGCAAACCATTGGCACTACGGGTGAAAGGAGCCAGGTGATAAGTCCCCAGAACATTTCGGCGGAGCAGAATGCCGCCAAGGAGCCTCTAACGCGCCGAGAGTTTATCAGTGTAGCTGCACTGTCTGGGGCGGGGCTCGCGTCATGGAAGCCTCACGAGATCGAGGAGCACGCAATGACTGATGAAAGCCGCATGGCCGAAGAAATCAAGAAGGAGAAAATCCGCCGCGCAATGTTGGCCGGTCCACCGTCCGTGACGGCTGAGGCGACCATCGCGGAAATGGATCATCAGGGGAACCTGACAATGCTCCGTCCCGGCGCGAACGAATGGGTGTGCATCCCTGGCGATCAAAACGTTGTTGGACGGCCGGATATGGCTCTCGATCCAATGGGCATGGTCTGGTTTAAGGATGTTCTTGCCAGAAAGCCAAAACCAACGAACACCTCGCCGGGCCTGATTTACATGCTGAACGGCGCAACGCAGAGAAGCTATACAGACCCGTTCGACACCACGAGCCCTCCTATCGGCATCGGTCCACACTGGATGATTCTTTGGCCCTTCGATGCCAAAGCCGCTGGTCTTTCCACTGTCATGCGCGACGCTGGAACGATGGTGATGTTCGCTGGGACGCCGTACGCGCACCTGCACATCTGTGGATCGCCATGGGAGGGAAACGAATATCATCGAGGTGATCGCGGCGTATGGACGATGAGGTACGAGCGTCCGTGAAGGTTCACTTTACCGGCTTAGTAGCGAAACGCGCTCGTCGAGCGCGATGATCCCGATTGCGATTAGCGCGGCACAAAGGGAGTCGCACGACTTCCACTGATAGGCGGAGTGGCCGTCGTTAGGAGCGGGCAAAGTCGAGAAGCGGCTTCACATCGTTTTCGTTTGCGTCGAGCGCGCGGAGCGCCGCGAGATACCTGCTGCGGGCATCACCGTGCGCGACGAGGTCCTTACCTGCTCCCCAAGTGAATTCGGCCTGGCTATACTTTACGGCGGCGACGTCGGCAATCATTCGCGCGTGGCGGTCGTTTCCATTTGTGAAGAGTTGAATTCTCGTCAGTTGGTGATGAAAACGAAGCAGCGCTTCGTCGGTCGGGAATGTTTTGTTTTCCAGCCAGTATCGCGTGTTGGCAAGGAGCTGGGGAATTCGCTGGACGATCTCTCTCGGATCGCATCCCATGTTTCGCTCCGTTTGACGATACGTTCCGGCCCACTTCCAGACGCTGTCGAACATCCGGTGATGCAGGTCTCGGATATACAGTTCATCCAAAGGGTCGAGGGATTTCATCGTCCGACCATCAAACGCCCAATCGCGGGCCGACAATATGTTGAGCGCTTCGTATTCATTGAGTTCGCCGATGGTGCTGATGCGGGGAATGAGTTGTTCGGCCTCGTCCGGCCGAATCGGAGTATTCCCGTCCGCGTATTTGTGACTGAGGATGAAGTTCATCAGGTCTTGCTGCGGTTCAGGCGGCGCTGCGCCTCATCCTCGGTCAGTTGGGTGGCGTTCTCGGGCTTCTGGTCTTCGAGCGCCATCGTATGAACGACGCTTTTGACATCACGAGCGACGCGCTCGCGAGTGGGTTCTTCGGCGAGTTCCGTAAACGAGCCCGACTTCGGCAGGAGTACGTAAACTAGCTCGCACCCCATGGTTCCGGCAACTCGCCGAAGGGTACGGAGCGTGATGCGGTCTTCAGCTTCTGCCTGTTCAAACTGTTGGATGGCCTGTCCGGATGCCCGCATTTTCTTGGCGACTTGGCGCTGGCTAAGGCCGAGCGCCTCACGCACTGAGACGATCCACCCACCCGAAGGACGAGGTGGTAGGCTACGCCAGAGTTCAAGGTTCGGTCTAATTGCGAGAGTCGTAACTGTCAGAATTCGCGTTTCATAAGGGCTCCCTGTCAAGCTATAACTTGAGAGAAGGTGGGGCGAAAGCCAACTATAATTTGTCTATAAGACAAGTTATAACTTGCAGAGCTGCTGCTCAACCTTTGATATGTTTTAGCATATATAACCTTCATATCGATATAGTTAAATATATCGCTTGGCATCAGGATTGATATGCTATAGCATATAACTGTGAAAATTGATCCATCAAAACATATCAGGGCCCTCAGGCTCAAGGGCCTGCCCGCCGACCTCCGCCAACAGGTAAAGGATGCGAGGGCCAAGCGCGGCTGGGGACAGCGGGAACTCGGCGCACAAGTGGGCTTGCCGCAGCCCCATATCTCCGCCATCGAATCCGGCGAGATTGTGCCCCGCTTCGATACGCTGCTCGACCTTGTCCGCGTTCTCGATCTCGATTTCCTGCTCGTTCCGCGGTCGCTCGTGCCTGCCGTACAGTCCCTTATCCGGGCGCAGCAAGAGCCGGAAGGCGCCGAGGAACGGTCGCTCTACGCCGGCCAGGACGAAGAAGCCGGACCAAAGAAAAAGGGCCGCGATGACGCTTGATCCCAAAACCCTGAACGCGCTCGCCGTGAAGCTGCACGGCCGCCAGATCGGTGTCATCAATCGCCTCGGCGGCGACCGGCACCTGTTTTCCTTCGAGCAGAGCTATATCGACGATCCCGAGAGACCGACCCTCAGCCTTTCCTACAAGGGGCAATCGGGCGGCCTCGTCGTGCCGACGCGCGCCGTCTCCGGCCGCCTGCCCCCCTTCTTTTCGAACCTTCTGCCGGAGGGCCACCTGCGCGATTATCTGGCCGCGCGCGCGGGCGTCCAGCCGCAGCGTGAATTCTTCCTCCTCGCCGTGCTCGGCGCCGATCTCCCCGGCGCGCTGACGGTAGCGCCCATGGAAGGCGAAGCCGCTTCCCATGGCGCAGACGATCATACCGGCGAAGAGCAGATGGCGGAAACCGCGTTGAGATTTTCCCTCGCGGGGGTGCAGCTCAAGTTCTCCGCCGTGATGGGAGCGTCCGGCGGCTTGACCATACCCGCCGGTGGCATGGGCGGATCGTGGATCGTCAAGCTGCCTTCGGCCCGTTTTCCCGCCGTTCCCGAAAACGAATTCGCCATGCTGGCGCTCGCCCGCGCCGCCGGGATCGACGTTCCCGCGAACCGCCTCGTCGACATCGCTGACATCCGGGGCCTTCCGCAGGATGCCGGCATGATGAAAGGCAAGGCCCTCGCCGTGCGGCGCTTCGACCGCAGCGCCAGCGGCGAGGCCATCCACATGGAGGATTTCGCGCAAGTGTTCGGGCTCTTTCCCGACGACAAATACCGCGAGCGCAGCTATGCGAATATCGCAGCCGTGCTGTGGGCGGAAACCGGGGAGGCCGGCACCTATGAGTTCCTGCGGCGCCTCGTGTTCTCGGTGCTGATCGGCAACGCCGACATGCACCTCAAGAACTGGTCGCTCCTCTACCCGGACCGGCGGACGCCGGTCCTGTCGCCCGCCTATGATTTTGTCGCCACACTCCCGTATATCCTCGGCGACGAGCTGGCCCTTGGCTTCGGCGGCAGCCGCAGCCTTCGTGAAATCACGACCGACCAGGTGCGCCGCTTTGCGGATGCCGCGCGCCTGCCCGCAAGCCCGCTGTGGCCGCTAGTGACGGATATGACCGACCGCACCGTCGCCACGTGGGAGAAGCTCGATGAAAAGAATCTGGTGCCCGCTGACATGCGCAAGGCGATCGGAGAGCAAATCACGTCAGTCGCAAAGCGCGTCGGTCAGGCTGTCGTCAGATAACTGCAATCGCATCCGGCATAACAGAAGGCGGGTGACACATGGGCGATAACCTGCGCAATCTCGGCGATCAAATCACCGTCGCGCTTCAGGCTGACGAAGACGGCTATTTTGGCAGGGAGTGCCCCGTGAAGGAATGCCTTGGCTATTTCAAGGTGACGCTGGGCACGGGCATTCACGGCCCCGCCCCTTGCCACCTGCCCTTATTGCGGGCACAGCGGAGAACAGAACACGTTCTTCACGCAGGAACAGCTCGACTACATGGAATCCGTTCTCATGCGCGAGGTCACGGATGCCCTCGTCAAGGACCTGAAATCTCTCGAATTCGAGCGCAAGCCGGTGCGGTGAGGTTGCCGAAACGCTGAAACGTTGTGGGATGGGGCTTGCTGATCAACTCGTATTCGGTTTCCTTGCCACTTCGCTTGAGCTTTGCCTTCAGCCACGCAAGAAGGGCGCCCGGCTCGAACCGGACCGCGCTGCTGACCCGGAAGTGCGGGATTTCTCCGGCACTGACGAGTTGGTAGACGAGGCGCTCCGAAACGTTGAGCAGCGTCGCGACTTCAGCACGGTCAGCGCCGTCTTGCGGTTCGCCACCACGTCTTCAAGCGACATGCCGGCGATGTTAACAGACGTCGTCCGCCATCGGGCGCGATATTCCACGGTTCCTGTGTTAGACTCTTGCCCGTGGCCTTGGCATTTCAGTCCGGAAATTTTGGAGGCGGTTTGGTGGCGGTTCCGCCGGTAGCAGCCGCAAAATCCGACTTTCCGTGCGAAGGGCGCAAAGTATGCGAAATACGCAATCCCCAATATCCACGCGGGTTTCGCGCAAGTCGTTAGTCCTCAGAGCGGGGACGTAGTTCAGTCGGTTAGAACGCTGCCCTGTCACGGCAGAGGTCGCGAGTTCGAGTCTCGTCGTCCCCGCCATTCTTTTCTAGCAGTTGGAAGGAATGGGAAATTTCGGTCATAGTCCAATATGGTCCAGTTAGGCCACTGCCTTTCCCTTCCCTAAAACCATTTCCACTACCTTGTGCTGCGCTTCCCGCTTTTCCGCCATCCCCGCCTGTGCATAGAGGTCTAGCGTGATGCGGCTGTTGGCGTGTCGGAGAAGTTCCTGCACGACTTTCACGTCCTCGTTGTTCTGAGTTAGCAACGTCGTGTAAGTGTGACGGAACGTGTGGAAGCCAACGCGTTTCTGGCCTCAAGTTCTCCCGTCTGGCTGCTGAAGACGAGAACGACTCCATTGCTCGAGGGAAGGTGGCGTTCCGGATTTTTCCAAAAACCCGTCGCGATTTTTATCGTGAAGGTCGCTCCTTGTTTGAGGTAGCCATACTTAATGTGGCAGTCGCCAGGTGGGTCGTCGAATCCCATCTGTCCAACCGGAGGGATAACCGCTTCGCCACGGGAATACGCGATGAAGGCTCGCTCCATTGCCGCGATGGCTTCTGGATAGGGGATCACCCGCTCAATTTGACTACGCGTATAGACGGTCGCTATCAAAGGAACCATCCTGATTTATGTGAACCATTTCTGTTTGTGGACGGCGATGAAGAATCGTCCTAATTGCAAATGATTGCCATGAATCAGCGCAACATGAACCCCTTACGAAATGGATCGTCTGGATCGAAGTAGAACTCACTTCGACCGGTGATGGAAGCGGTCCCGCTGACCTCCGGAATGACCGCAGAATAAGGACCAAATTGGGTTTCCTCCACCGCCTGGACAGTCATTGTGCTGCCCAGGATGCTCTCGATTGTGATCTTCTCGTTGAGACGCAATTCGTTTTTCGCGTAATGCAATGCTGCACGGGCGCTCACACCAGAACCAGTCGCCGAGCGGTCAAGCTCGCCGTCGGCGAAGATGTACACGTTGCGGCTGTGGTGTCCCGGTTCAAGTGCCGGGCCGGTGAAGATCGTGCCGTAAAGGAAGCCCAGGTCCTCTTCAAAAGGATGCGTGATGAGCACCCGGTCCATCACCACATGCTTTATCCTGCGACCGTAATCGACTATCCGACTGAAATTCTCAGTCGTAAGATCCAAACCGAGATGGTCTGCTTTGACGACAGCGTAGAAGGCGCCACCATATGCAATGTCCAAGGTTATCCGGCCGAGGCCAGGAACCTCGACATGTTGGTCGCGCAAATAAAGGAAGGAGTCAACACTGCGGAAAGACACCTCCTGCACCTTTCCGTTTCTGATAATGGCTTGGGCGTGGACCTTACCGGCAGGCACATTGCTGACGAGTTGCGGACGGTCGCCTTCTTTGCGGATGAGACCCGTTTCGATGAGGAGCTTAGTGAGCGCAATGATCGCGTGACCGCACATCGTGCTGTAGCCCTCATTGTGGAGAAAGAAGACATCGAGGTCGGCATCGACCGCTGGTGTGACCACGGCGCTATACATGTCCGCGTGTCCCCGTGGCTCCCAAATCGTACCTGTGCGGATATAGTCATAGTGCTCGCGAAAATAGCGGCGTTTTTCGAGGACGGTCGTCCCCACTGGGCGTTGACGGACCATTTGTCCTCAACGCTTTCCAGTTGAAGGTGATACACCTTGTCAGAACTTCCCTGCTGGTAATACAAATCGATTATTTCTGCTTTCATTGTTCGCTCCTTTTGTTTTGTGCTTTCTTGCCTTTTGCGCGGCGGCCATTGCCGCACAAAAAACAAATGCATTTCCTAGCGGGCGGTTGGCGCTTAGCCGTTCGCGCTGTCAAGGGCGCGGGGCATGCGTTCACGGGAGCGAAGAGGACGCCCTTGACAGAAGAAGCGGACGGTCTAGGCGCAAGGTTTCCGCAGGAAGGGCATGTTGCAAAAGTTCAGGAGGATTTCAGTACTGCGGTCGGGGTTTCTGTTTGTTCTGAAGACAAGCGGTGCGGACGTAAAGCACCGGGCTGGTCCCCTACGAGGTGGAGAAACCCGCCGAATCAATCGGCGGGTGCGGCCTTTCGGAAGTCGCAGTAATAATTTGCACAGCGGTGCGCTGGATGATCTCCAAACTCTGGGCGAGTAACGCGGCGTCGCCGTTCCAGAGTGTGATGTAGTCGGCGCTCGCGGAAGTAGCGTGAAGCCCGATGGCATTCGCCACGACGTAGGCGACGGCCTCGGCTTCTGTTTCGCGCTGGCGCTTGGTTGTTGTCGTGCGCCTGTCGCCTCGATGCATTAACTCGTGCGCTTATGTGGTGCTCAACATAAGCACACTTATGTGGTGGTGAAATTAATGTGGCGTTCCGTTGAGAACCGAGCGTCTTGGGGGCTTTTGTGATTTGGCGTAGGCCACATAATTCCGCCATACAGCCGTTCAAAACCAATGGTCCATACTCGGTGATCTTCTTCCCCAAAGGAGAACACCATGTTCCAACGATTCGTGAAACGCCGGTTTCATCTAGCTCTCTATCAGAATGGGCCATACGTCGAGGAGAGAATCCGTTTCCTCGCACATTTGACCCGAGAGGGGCGATGCCACGACCGGCTCTGCGCCATCAATGTGTTCCTGCTTCAAATTGCCAAGCTGATCAACCTGGGCCGAGAGACCCCCTACACCGCCGACGAGCTTTCGGCACTGGCCAGGCAATGGCAGCAATCCCGCAAGGTCGTTTACTCGAAAGAGAAATCGAAAAGAGCCGCGTTCAATGACTTCGTATTCGTCGCAAGGACTTGGCTGCGCTTCTTGGGAAGGTTCGAAGAGCAAACGGAAAAACTCCCCTATCAGAACCTGATAGGAGAGTACTTTACCCATCTTTCCCGTGAGCGAGGTTTTGCTCCTGCGACCATCGACGGCCAGAAGAACGCGTTGAAACGCTTTCTTCCGTGGCTGGTCCGCCAAGACATCCCGCTTGCTACCGTAACGCCCAAAGTCATTTCGACCTATTTCTCAAGTGAGGTCGCGGGCCGGTGGGGCCGCGTCAGTATCTCTAACCACGTATGCTGCCTGCGTTCCTTCTTTCGCTACGCGAGTCAGCGAGGTTGGTGCTGCCAGGGAATCGCCGAGTCGATCGATGCGCCTCGTCTTTACACTTACGAGCACCTGCCGCAAGGACCATCGTGGGAAGAAGTGAAAAAGCTTCTCACGAGCGTGAACGGCTCCTCGCCGATTCAAATCAGGAGCCGTTGCGCGATCCTACTGTTCGCGGTTTACGGCTTTCGTGTTGGCGAGGTCTGCCGCCTTCGGCTTGGTGACATTGACTGGGCGAAGGAGAGAATTACGCTCCGCCGCTTCAAACAGCGGAAAGTTCAAACGTATCCCCTGACAACCGAAGTTGGGAATGCGCTTCTTCATTATCTAAGAGAGGTCCGGCCGCGCTGTGCTCATCGAGAGGTCTTTCTGACATTGAGGCAGCCCTATCGTCCCGTTTCGGTAGGCGCCGTTTCCAGTCTCACGCAGAAACAGCAGAAGAAACTCGAGCTGCGGACTAAGCGATATGGTCCGCATGCTCTGCGGCACGCATGTGCTACCCATCTGCTCGCGCAAGGCCTGAACCTAAAGGAAGTGGGGGATCACTTGGGCCATGTGTCTGTGGCTGCGACCGCAATCTACGCGAAGGTAGATCTGCGCGGTTTGCGTGAAGTCGCAGACCTCGATTTGAAGGTGCTGGTGGACTGCATCACGCAGTGCGAGCAAACCGCAGCTCACTTTTATGCACTGGGAGACATCGCCGCGCTTCGAGAAGTGGCTGGCTTGGGCCTTGGAGGTGTCGCGTGAAGATCGCCGATGCCATCCAGGAATATATCGCTTACAAGCAGTCATTGGGGATGCGCTATGGAGGAGGCGCGCTCAGACTTAAGGCCCTTGCTCGCTTCGTTGGGCCCGTGGAGCTTGCGACGATAACGCCGGAAATGGTCAGAGAGTTCCTCGACGATAACCGGCCAGTCACCAGAGAATGGTTCTCCAAATTCTCCGCCCTGAACACTTTTTTTCGCTTCGCCATCGCACGGCGCTACATGACTCACAACCCGCTTCCGCGCTATCAGCCGAAGAGTCCCAGGCAATTCCAGCCGTACATCTATTCGATCGACGAAATGAGGAGAATGGTTCGGGTGGTGGACGGTCGGCATCGTGCACGCTGGCATCTCGAACCGGACACGGTTCGAGTGTTGCTACTGTTGCTTTACGGTACCGGTCTTCGAATCGGTGAGGCGATTCGGCTCAAGCATCGCGACGTGGACCTGAGGGAAGCTGTCCTCACGATCCACGAAACAAAGTTCTATAAGTCGCGACTGGTTCCCGTGAGTGAGGACTTGGCAGGAGTTCTTCGAGACTTCGGTCGGCGAAAGTGGAAGGACAAAGTGCCCACCCCCGAGTCTCCATTTCTGGGCACGTATGACGGAAGGCCGGTCACACGCCTCACGGCGGAACTTGCGTTCAAGCGAATCCGCTATGAAGCCGGCGTGAAGCGCACGGATGGGTTCCATTATCAACCGCGGCTCCATGACTTCCGCCAGCATGCCGACTCCCCGATTATGCCGACTGTAGCTTAGTGGTTCTCCTGTCCCCTCCGTGTGGCGCTATGTTCTGCACTTTGCCAACAAATTGAATTCGGCATAATCCGGCTATCTTTTCCGAACTGGCTGTGAAGCCAGTAAGGAGGAGATCATGCTCGAAAGTTCTTTCCGAAATTTAGTAGCAGCGAAACATCTTCCCGAGCCCTTAGTTGCCCAGCTTCGGAGGTTCACATCATCACTGATAGAAAGAGGCTACGCAGATTACACAGTGCGGCAGAAACTGCAGCTCCTTACGAATTTTGGGCAGTGGTTGGGACGAAACAACCTCGCACTCACAAAGCTTGATGAGCGGTTGGTAGAGGCATTCCTCAAACGCAAGCGCCGCGTTCACAGGGGCGATTTAAAAACCCTCCAGCAGTTTCTCGATCATCTGCGAATGCACAACGTTGTTCCAGCTCGAAGTGTGGCTTGTGACAGATCACCGTGGGCTGACATTCTGAACCGGTACGAGTCACATTTGCGTACAGAGCGGGGGCTCGTCACAGATACGATCCGCGGTTACTTACCTTTCGTTGATAAGTTTCTCCTCAAGCGCTTCCGAGGAAGACCTTTCCTTCTTAAAGCAGTGAACGCTTCCGACATTTCAGATTTTGTTTTGCAGCACGGCCACAGTATGGGTGTCAGAACAGCACAACTGATGACGACGGCTTTCCGCTCTTTCTTCCGGTTCTTGCTTCAGAAGGGAGAACTACAGGCTGACTTGGCCGCTTCGGTACCCACGGTGGCGGATTGGCGGCTGTCCACCGTGCCCAAGTACCTGACTCCGGAGGAAGTCGAACGTGTGCTCAAGGCCTGCGACCGTCGCATGGCGACCGGCCGCCGCGACTATGCCATCCTTCTTCTGCTTGCCCGTCTTGGTCTTCGCGCCGGGGAAGTGGTCGCTCTCCAGCTCGAGGACATCAACTGGAGAGCCGGCGAAATCCTCATTCGAGGCAAGGGACTGCTTCACGACCGGATGCCCATTCCTGAGGATGTAGGCGAAGCCCTGGCCTCCTACCTGCGTCGAGATCGCCTTCCCTGCCAAACGCGCCGGGTATTCGTTTGCACGAAGGCCCCACGCCGTGGCTTCGCTGGTCCCTCGACACTGACAACAATCGTTCGTCGCGCACTCCACCGCGCGAACTTACAACCCGAGTTCAAGGGTGCCCACCTGCTTCGTCACAGCCTGGCGACTTCCATGTTGCGCTGCGGGGCGACAATGGGAGAAATCGGAGAAGTTCTTCGGCATCGAGCCCCGAACACAACGGAAATCTACGCGAAGGTCGACTTCGATGGCCTGCGCTCACTGGTGCATTCCTGGCCGATGGAAGGTGCACAGTGAAGCGACTGGAACAGGCATTGAACGATTACCTACGCATCCGCCGCAGCCTTGGGTACCGGCTCCGCGAACCGGAAGGTCTGCTGAGGAATTTTATAGCGTTTCTCCAAGCCGAACGTGTCCCTTACATCACCAGGCAACTGGCGCTTCGCTGGGCCACACAGCCCGCGAAGGCCCAACCCGCTACCTGGGCTGGACGTTTGGGCGTCCTACGACGCTTCGCCATCTGGCATAGCGCCACCGAACCGCGCACCGAAATTCCTCCTGCAGGACTTCTCCCGCATCGCTACCGACGTAAGCCCCCTCACATCTATAGCGATGAAGAGATCGAGAACGTCCTTCGCAAAAGTCAACAACTCCCCTCTCCCAACGGACTTCGCGCCCGCACCTATACGACCCTTTTTGGTTTGCTGGTAGCGACCGGAATGCGGGTGAACGAAGCCCTGGGCCTGGACCGAGTGGATGTTGATCTCGAGCGCGGAATCCTTTACATCCGGCGAACGAAGTTTGGAAAATCGCGTTACGTACCCGTTCATGCTTCCACTGTGGCGGCTCTGAAAAAGTACGCCGAAGTCCGAGATCGCGTTTCCCCCGCACCACTCATTCCAGCATTTTTCATTTCCGAGAAAAGTGGTCGGATCACAGAATGGATGGCGCGATACACCTTCGCCAAACTATCCCAACGAGTCGGCCTCCGCGCGTCGGCCAAGGGGCACGGCCACGGTCCGCGGCTGCAGGACATGCGTCATCGATTTGCTGCGCGCACCTTGATCCACTGGTATCGCGCCGGGCTCGACGTCGAACGAGAACTCCCCAAGCTGTCCACGTATCTAGGACACGTCCACGTGAACGATACCTATTGGTATCTGGAAGCCGTACCTGAACTTCTTCAGCTGGCTACCGACCGACTGATCCATCGGGAGGTGCGACCATGATTTCCGCCTGCTTTCCCTCTCTCCTTCAATCTTTCTTCACCGATCGCCTGCTTCGCCAAAGACAAGCGAGCCCGCATACGATCGCGGGATACCGCGATTGCTTCCGCCTACTTTTGCAGTTTGCCAAAAAACGACTCGGCAAAATGCCCTCCCAGATCCAGATCGAAGACCTCGACGCACCGTTCATTGGTCTCTTCCTCGATCACCTGGAAAGCACTCGCAAAAACAGTGCTCGCACGCGAAACGCCCGGCTGGGAGCCGTCCACTCTTTTTTCCGATACGTGGCTTTAGAGGAGCCCGCGCATGCCCTGCATTGCCAGCGGATCCTGGCAGTGCCCAATAAACGCCACGTACGAAAACCGATCGAGTTTCTCAACCGTGAAGAGATCGATGCACTACTCGCGGTTCCGAATCGTTCCACCTGGGTGAGGCGTCGCGATCGGACACTTCTCCTGGTCGCGGTCCAGACCGGTCTACGAGTTTCCGAGCTGATCGGGCTGAACTGCCAGGATGTCGTGCTAGGGACCGGAGCCCACGTGCACTGTCTCGGGAAAGGCAGAAAGGAGCGTTGCACACCGCTCCGTCCGGAAACAGCAACGATGGTGGGCGCCTGGCTACGCGAACGCCAAGGTCAACCCGAAGATCCCGCCTTTCCTAACACCCGTGGCGGCAGGCTCAGCCGCGATGCGATCGAGTGTCTCCTCACCAAATACACCCATCTTGCCACGAGGAGTTGCCCCTCGCTCAAACGGAAGAAAGTCTCGCCGCATGTCCTTCGACACGCTGCAGCCATGGACCTTCTTCATCATGGTGTAGATCGGTCCGTGATCGCCCTCTGGCTGGGGCACGAGTCCGTGGAAACAACTCAGATGTATCTTCACGCGGACATGCGTTTGAAAGAGAAAGCGCTGTCGCGCACTGAGCCACTCGGCGTCAAACCAACGCGATACCGCCCGGATGACAAACTGTTGGGCTTCCTGGAAGGCCTCTGATTATGCCGACTCAAAACACGGCCCGAGCCCCTCCAGCCGCTGCCATTCGATGGAGAGTCGGCATAATCGGGGAGTCGGCATGCTGCCTTTTATGCCGACGTCGGCATAAAAGGCACACGTTCGCGGTGCGCCGACTGATCACATGGTATCGAGAAGGCAAGAACGTTCAGCGTCTTCTCCCGCATCTGGCGACTTACCTGGGGCACGTCGGCATCCGGGAGACGTCACGCTATCTGGCAATGACAAAGGAACTTCTGAGCGAGGCAGGCCATCGTTTCGAACGCTATGCCAGCCAGGGAGGTATGCGATGAATGACTCCTCGCTCGGCCCGTGGATCAGACGGTTCCTACTGGAACATCTCGTCGCGGAACGGAATCTGGCTCGCAACACTCAACAAAGTTATCGAGACACGTTGCGTCTCCTTCTTCCCCAACTCGCTGCTGGAATGCGAAAGTCCGTCGATCTTCTGGAGATAGAAGATCTATCCGCCGACGCTGTGCGCTGTTTTCTCGGCAATATTGAGGAGACACGGAACTGCAGCATCGGCACTCGGAATCAGCGACTCTCTGCCATACATGCCCTGGCGCGCTTTATTGGCGAACGAAGTCCCGAACATCTGCCGTGGTGCGGAGAAATCAGAACCGTCCCGTTCAAGCGTACCGGCACGAATCCACTCACCTATCTGGAAAAAGCGGAGATGGATGCACTGCTTGCTGCACCGAATCGGCGAACCCAACAAGGACAAAAGGACTATGCACTGTTGCTCTTCCTCTACAACTCTGGTGCGCGAGCAAGCGAAGCCGCCAGTGTGAAAATCTCCCATCTCGAAGGAGACGAGAGACACGGGGCGATAGTGAAGCTCCATGGCAAAGGTGCGAAGGTAAGACTCTGTCCGCTGTGGCCAAGAACGATGGCCAGTCTAAACCCATTGATCGTGGACCGGCAGGGAGCGGATCACGTGTTCTTGAACCGCTACGGCGCTCCCATCACGCGCTTTGGAATCCACACCTTGGTGGAGAGGCACTTCAAGACGGCTGCCCAGAAGGTGCCGTCTCTAATGATAAAACGGGTAAGCCCACATACGATCCGCCACACAACAGCGACGCATCTCCTGCGTGCCGGCGTCGACATCAATACGATCCGCGCCTGGCTCGGACACGTCTCCATCGATACCACCAACATTTACGCCGAAGTGGATCTCGAGATGAAGGCAAAGGCACTAGCTGCCTGCGACACAGACGGAGGAAAACAGAGCAAAATGTGGCGCAAGGAGCCCGGAGTGATGGAGTTTCTTCGCCAACTCTGACGTCAAGTTATGTGGCGTTCGCTGGCTCAGAGCCAAGGCCTTTCAAAGCCTCCCGAAGCCGAGCGCCACATTAATTTCAGCGCTACATAAGTGCGCGATTTCGTGTGCGAGTGTCTCGACGGTTTCGGCGGGCGACTGCCCGGGAAGAATGGTGATCTTGCCGCCTTGCGACGTGCCCCGCGCGGGTGCGATGTCGTCCGAATATTCGAGTGCAATTCCTTGTTGCCGGATGAAATGTTCGAGCCGCTCCCGATAATCGCTCGGGTCGCCCTGAACGGAATTCAATTCCGCAAGCGGTTTTCCTTCGGTCATGCTTTCGTCAAAGACGTATACGGCGCGGAAGCCAAAAACGGAAGTCGAACTACCGGAAAGAGTTTCTTCGTTGGTCTGCGTGTCGGCCTGTTGCGCGCGCCTCCGAGAGACAGGGGCGAAAATTCGGATACCCTTTGCACCCTTCTTGACGTGACGACCGAGCGTGCGCCAGGTGTGAAACCCGGCCACATGCGTTGCCTGCGGGCAAGCCATCGCGATCAGCAAGATGTTGTGAAAACTAAATGTCATTCGACGGACTATGTTGATTTCCATTTGGGGCTCGTCACAGAACGCTGGGCAGGCTGAATGATCGCGTTGTGGCACTTAACATAGTGTGGGCACACTTCTCCCGGCGGCAACCAGCCGCAAGGAGAAGAGCCATGCAGGATTCAACCGTAGCCCTTTCGGATTTTCAGTCTCAGTACGATTCCCATCTTCTGAACGTTCGCGGACTTTCACTGTCGACTCGCAGCCTTCATCGCCATGTGGTCCGCAGAGTCTTAGGCTTGCGTTTTCCTGGAGGTTGCATCACATGGGGAGATCTCCGCTTCCACGATTTCGTGGAGTTCCTGAAGCAGGAATTTGCGCGATTACACAGTCGCGAAACTCAACGAGCGTGGCTGACGATTCTCCGCAGTCTGCTCCGTTATCTGGCTGATAAAGGCCATCTCCCGAGAGGGTGGGACGCCGCGCTTCCGTCCATCGCCAACCGTCAGCAGGCTCGTCTACCTCGCGGATTGTCTCAGGAGCAGTTGCGCGCTCTCTGGGTGGCAACTGAGGGAACGAAGACCCGCGACCTGCGTAACCGCGCGCTACTACTGCTGTTTCTGCGTCTCGGATTGCGCACTGAAGAGGTTGCGAACCTCGCTCCCACCGACATTGACTGGAAGGGCGGAACCCTGAAGATTCGCAGCGCGAAGACCCACCGGGACCGCATTCTTCCGCTTCCCCGTGAAGTGGGCAACGCTCTGGTGACCTATTTGCGGACCCGGCGCGCGCCTCTCGCGCGCATTTTCGATCCGACCCGCAAGGCCCGATTCAAGGAGCTGCAGCGTCGAAACTACGTTAAAAACTGCATGCTTTACTTATTCGTCTGCGCCGACATCACCGGTCGCGGAACCCACTCACTGCGCCACACCGCGGCGGCCAACATGATCACCAATGGAGCATCGTTCAAAGAAGTTGCCGACGTGCTCGGGCACAAGTCGATCACGACAACGTTGATCTACGCCAAGCTCGATTTGTCAGCGCTGGCGCAAGTCGCCCTCCCGTGGCCCGGAGGTGGACGATGAAATTCGACGCCTTGCTGGCCCACGCGGAGGACTTCCTTGCTTCGCATCGCGCCATCGCCGAGTCCGCTCCGCACTTCAGCGATCAGGATCGGCGGGGAGTCCGGCATCGGGAGAAAGTTCTCAGGAATTTCCTGACTTTCTGGCATGAACGTGAATGTCCCTGGCCGATTCGTGCTGACTTGGTCCTGGACTGGATTGCTGACGGTGCGGACCCTTTACATCCTTTTCGCGACTCCCTTCGCTTCGATGTGTTACGTATTTTTCTTCGACAGGTGCGCGCCTTGGAGCCGGCCACGGAGATGCCAGAAAATATCTTTCGGCATTTTCGCCGACGCCGCGCGCCGCACCTCTATTCAGATCGCGACACCATTCATTTAATGGAGGCCGCTTGGCAGCTCCGGCTCTTCGACCCTCTCCGGCCTCTCACCATTTACACTCTCATAGGCCTCTTGGCCAGCACCGGGATGCGTATCGGCGAAGCTCTGGCTCTGCAAGTGGCGGATGTGAAGCTGAACGCAGTTCATCCACATTTGACGGTCCACGAGAGCAAGTTCGGTAAATCGCGCAACGTTGTTCTTCATCCCTCGACGGCCGAGCAACTCCGCAAGTACATCAGCGCGAGGTCGAAGGCGTTGTGCGGCCGTGAAGCGGAAGCGTTCTTCACGAATCGAGCCGGTAAGTATTTGGGTTACAACCCACAACGATTGATGTTTTGCCGTCTGCTCAAACGCGCCGGTATCAGCGGCAGACCCGGCCAGCGCGGACCGACCCTGCACTCTTTCCGGCACACGTTCGCGGTGAAGAGACTCACCCTGTGGTATCGCGAGAGAAGGAACGTGCAGGAGTTGTTGCCCCACCTGGCTGTCTACCTGGGCCACGCGGGGCCTGAAAACACCTATCGGTATGAGCGACACTCCAGCAACTGCTTCAGGCAGCGGGATCACTTTTTGAGCGTCAGTCCGCGGAAGGAGGAGAGACCCGGTGACAACATCCACCCTAGTCGGACCTCTCCTGCAGAACTTTTTCACGGATCACCTTGTGGCGCAACGGCACCTGAGCCCACAGACTGTTTCGAGCTACCGGGACACCTTTCGATTGTTATTGCAGTTCGTTCATCGCCAGACTGGCATAGAACCTGCCGCTCTGCGTGTGCCAGAGCTAGATGCCGGGATCGTTCTCAGGTTCCTTGACGGGCTCGAGAAAGACCGAAGCAACGCCATCGGCTCTCGCAACCTTCGACTGACGGCGATCCGCTCCTTCTACCGCATGGTGGCGTTGCGAGATCCCACGAGTGTCGGCATTGCAGCCGGTGTTCTGGCGATCCCCATGAAGCGTACTCATACCCGAGTGCGTGAATATCTGACGCGGGAAGAAATGCAGCTGATCTTGGCTGCGCTCGAATCGCACCCGGTGGTGTGGACGGCGGGACTACGCATTGCTACTCACCATGTTCAATACGGGCGCCCGTGTCTCCGAGACGGCGACGCTTTGTCAGAGTCAAGTGACGCTCGGCACCAAGGGCTATGTCCAGTTGCACGGCAAGGGTCGGAAAGATCGTTCTGATCCTGCCTTCTTGCTCAGAACAAATCGGATTTTGAAGGAGTGGTTCCGCGAAGTGTATTTGTGGAACTTCGCAACTGTCTTGAGATAGGTCCTCAACGCTTCGCTGGGGTTGGCGTTGAGCGCTGCGGCCAGCTCCTCGATTGCCTTCGTTGCGATCTGTTTTGCTTGTTCGACTTTCATGTTCTTGTTCTCCTGTTTTGGGGAGCTCTTGCTCCCTTCACCTACAGCGAGGGAGCAAGGGCGCGAAACAGGAGGACAGAAGCGGAGAAGTTGGAGCGGCCAGGTCGGAACGGGCGGCACGACCGAGTGACACTTCAGTTGGTGGCGCGAGACGTGCTAGTGGAGACTGGAGGCGTCACGCTGTATGCGCCGGGGGGTTCCAATTTCGGAGCGGCAAGTGCAGGAGGATGAGAAGAGGCGTTAACCGGGAAGAATTTAGCGGGCCGGAAGTCGCCGGAAATGCAGACACGACGGCTTTCATGGAGCCCTAAGCCGGACCGCCTGAACCCAGCTTGGACCCTTATTTTACCTAGAAAAACATGAACTTCTTGATGTATCCTTGTTTTGCGTTTACGCCATAGACTAAAATAAGAAAACGAAACAAGTCGATACTCACTTCTGACTAAAACAAGGCTTCGTTTCAGGTGCCCATATTATGCGGACCGGCCAACTCGTAAAACAAGCGACAGGCTACTCTGCATTCATTCCCGCAGGGCTACCTCCAGTTCCCCCCGTAAAAATGGATCCGGAACTGACGCGACTGCTGTCCGATGCGGACTGGGCTTTGGGACGACTGGACGGAATCGCTACGGTTCTTCCAAATCCAGACCTCTTCGTTTCGATGTATGTGCGCCAGGAAGCGGTCTTAAGCTCGCAGATTGAAGGAACGCAGAGCACCCTTGAAGACGTGCTCCAATTCGAAATTGATTCAAAAGGTCAGGATTTTCCGAAAGATATCCAGGAAGTCGTCAACTACGTAGGAGCCATGAATTACGGCTTAGATCGCCTGAAGACGCTTCCCTTGAGCCTGCGTCTAATCCGCGAAATTCATGCCAAATTGCTCACAGGAGTTCGGGGGGCGAATCGCACGCCAGGCGAATTTCGAACAAGCCAGAATTGGATCGGACCAAATGGATGCACGCTC
The DNA here is from genome assembly GCA_963718485.1 of uncultured Acidobacteriota bacterium. Classification (GTDB taxonomy): domain Bacteria; phylum Acidobacteriota; class Terriglobia; order Acidiferrales; family UBA7541; genus Palsa-295. Next base: position 4,715 of record CAVQZU010000068.1, on the reverse strand, counting down.
GCCAATGCGACGTTCGTTCCTCCTCCCGTTCCCGAAATGCTGACAGCTCTCGATAATCTCGAAACATTTCTTCACGACGACTCACTGCCGCTCCTCATTCAATGCGGATTGGCACACGCACAATTTGAGACCATTCATCCGTTTCTGGACGGAAACGGTCGCGTCGGAAGGCTTCTCATCACGTTCCTCCTATGCCAGAAACGTGCGCTCGAACGGCCGCTACTCTACCTCAGCCACTACCTCAAACAACACCGAGCGGAATACTACGATCGCCTGACATCGATTCGCAATGACGGTGACTGGGAGGGCTGGCTAAAATTCTTTCTCCGTGGCGTCCACCAAGTCGGTCAAGAAGCTGCCGATACCGCTCGAAACATTCTTCGGATTAGAGAAGAACATCGCCACCTCTTAACCGAGAAACTTGCGAAGGACAAGCTCGCAGCTACGCCGTACGACTTCGCTTTTTTGGAATTCTTATTCCGACAACCCATCGTGACTGTGCGTTTGGCCGAGCAGCACCTGAATTGCGCATACGTCACCGCGAACAAGGTAGTCGAGCGATTCGTCAATCTCGGTCTACTCGAAGAAATGACTGGTTTTCAGCGCAACCGACGATTTCGATATGCTCCTTACCTCGCACTGTTCGAGCCTGCCCGAGCCTAAGAAGAGAGCTCATGTCAAAACCGAACTCCCTGGTCAATTCCATTCACTTTGAGGATTTTGACGGTCGCCAATTCGAGCGGCTCGTATTCGGCGCGTGTCAACGACGTTGAGACAGGTGCTCACGAAATTTAGTGAGTTTTTCGTGTCTTGCCCAGTTTCCACAAGAAAATTTCGCGCTAGGAACGCCTAGGAACGACGATCGTCCACTCGGTCGACCCACAGCATCCCCGCTTTTGTCACTCCTCAGACACATTTCGCTTTTCCAAAGTAGGCAGCGGTTTCGGAGTGGGAACCGGCTTGTTGATCCAGACCTCGCTGGGAAGCTGAGGTGGTTTGGGAGCGCTTCGTACGAAACGCTCCGGGTGACGTTGGTAAGCCACATCGAGCACCTCTTGACGTTGCCGCAGGATGTTTTCAGCTTGACCATAGTGAACCATCGCGGGCGTCAGCAAGCCCACGCCAGAGTGACGGTGCTCCTGGTTGTACCACCGGAAAAATCTCTGACAGAAAGCACGACTGTCCTGGATGCACCCAAAGCGGTCCGGGAACTCCGGCCGATACTTCAGAGTTCGGAAGTGGCTCTCGGAAAAGGGATTGTCGTCAGAGACGTGCGGCCGGCTATGCGTTTTCGTGACACCCAGATCGGCCAGCAAAAGAGCTACCGGTTTGGACCTCATCGACGTGCCACGATCCGCATGGAGCGTGAGTTGGCCGGGCTGGATGCATTGTTTTTTGCAACTTTCCCCGATCAGGCGCTGGGCCAACACCGCGCTTTCGCGATAAGCGACCATCCAGCCGGTCACGTAGCGGCTGAACACGTCGAGGATCACGTAGAGATAAAATAGGTCCATTTCGCTGGTCCCAGTAGCTTGCTGATGTCCCAGCTCCACAGCTGATTGGCAGCAGTGGCCATCAGCTCGGGCTTCTGGTAAGGCGGATGAAGCAACTGATCGCGACGTTCGCGGGACTCGCCACGCTGTTCCAGTAAGCGATACATGGTTCGAATCGAACAATAGATACTCCCCTTCATCGAGCAACGTCGCATAGACCGCGGCTGGCGAGCGATCCTGGAAACGTTCGGCGTGAAGATGCGCCAGGACCGTTTCGCGTTCTGCCGGCTGCAGGCGCGTAGCGACGGAGGTCGCGACGTGCGCACCACCGGGAAAGAAGCGGCACGTCTTTGCCGGTAATAGGAAGCGCGAGGCACCAGCAGAGTGTGGCAAGCAGCGCTTGTGCCCACGTCCACCGCCAGTTCGGTGACCGCAGCCATCAGGATTTCTCCTCGGGGTCCTGATCCGGAATCGGATTCCCCAACAGCGCAGCCACTTTTTTTTGGACGTCGATGATGATGTGCGCCTTACGCAGATCTTCGGTGAGGCGGGCGTTCTGACGGCGCAGCTTTTGGATCTCTTCGTCCTGCGGATGGAGCTGGGACTTCGGTCCGCGTTTCCGCGGGGTCAGCGCTTCGCGGATGCAGTCGGCCCGTTCGCGCCGCCAATAGGCCAGCAGAGACGAGTACAAACCTTCGCGCCGGAGAAGCGCGCCCACGCCTCCGGGTATGGCGGCAGCCACCTCGGCCTCGGCCAGGATGCGCTGTTTGTACTCCGCGGTATAGGTGCGCCGCTTTGGTTTAGCGACCACTTCGGGATCCGACCGCGAGGCCAGCAGTACATCGGCGCCCGCTTTGGCTGCCGCTGCACTGCGCTGCGGCTCGCTACGCTCGCCTTCGCTCCGTTCCGCGGCAGCCAAAGCCCCAGGGGAAACACCAACATCACCAAGAGAATTCCCGTTCATCTCTGCCTTTTTCTTTCTCGCCCTACTCATTAATTAAGGGTACTAGACTTGTCTCAGCGATGTTGGCACGGAGGGATTTGCTTATCTGCTAAGAACAGATCGGTGGCGCACAATTGAATGGTATGGACAACAGGGATCGGATTCCGGGCGCGACATTTGGGGCGTGCGAGACGACGACCACTCCCCCTCCGGTCAGAGCATTTGTATACAGTGTGCGAATCGCAGAAAGCTATCCCTGACCAAAATTAAACTGGACATTGCGCGGGTCATAACCGCCTCTCACGGAGTTCCGAACAAATTCCTGGTTGTTGCAGGCGGTCCCCTCTCATCACAATTGCGTGATCAATCGAAACTCGCTGCCAAAGAAGCTGGCATCATGGAGTACGAGGCGTGGTCAGGTGAGGAATTTGAGGAACGCTTGCGCGCAAATTCCGAATCTCTGCTCAAGAGATTTATCGACGGGGTTGCGTTTCCCGATATCCCTCAAGATCTCCGTACGTTTGTAGGCTCATTTCCTCCCGCGAACGACGCCGAGATTCTGTCTCTTATCGCCCGCCTTCTTGATCGCCCGGCATTCTATACTCCTTTCCACCAAGAGAGTTCCATTCCCGCGTTCCGTCAAGCCATCGCCGATACAATCGAGGCCCTCAACACAGGAATCCATCGGCTGAGAGATGGAACGGAGATTCGGAGGATACCAAGCCGCCATGATCTCGCGTCAGCGGAAAGGAGAGAGAAACTTCGCTCGATCGAGCGATCGCTCTCTGAATTGCGAGCGAGCTACGACGACTACCTCAAGCGTGGAGAAATCAAACCCTGCGGTTGCAGCCAGCCAGAATGTCCCGTTTTCATGATTTCGACCGAGGCGGCGCAACACATGGACAGAATTCGAACAAGCATTCTAGATCAATTCCGAAGAGTCTACCCACCGTTCAGAGTTGTGTTGGGCTTCCGCTAGCCGGTAGCTTCCCTCTCCGTTCTTCCTACCAATAGACTGGTTCAACAATTTTAGCCAGATGTCTTCGCAATGGGCTACTCGCAAGATTCCCCCAATACCGGCGAGCAGCTACACAATCGCCAGCACGTAACCTTGACCAGTCCGAATTGCCACAGGGACTGCAGAACGTAGGCGGAGACGGCGATCCAGATTTGTGACCTGACCGCGTTCTCTGAAGTTCCGAAGAAAGCTTTGATTCGCAGATGCTGCTTGATCCATTTGAAGAAAAGTTCTACTTGCCAGCGGCAGCGGTACAGTTCGGTGATCGTAAATGCTGGCAAGACGAAGTTGTTGCTCAGAAAGATGAGGGTCTTGGCGGTTTCGGGGTCCTTGAAGCGGATGCGGCGCAGCGGTGCCTCGAAGCCTTGGTGAGAGTAGAAGCCAGTAAGGACGACAGTTTGGTCACAGATCAACCCCGTTGTGCGATCGACCGGATGCGAGTAGCGGCGTTGGACCTTGAGGTTCGACTTACCACGGGTCACGAAGAAGCTGCCGGCTTCGTGAAAGCGATAGAGGCGCTCGAAGTCGACGAAACCACGATCCATGATGTAGAAGGCGCCGGGCTCGGGCAGGAGTTGGTCGAGGATGTTGACCTCGTGCACCTTGCCATCACTGATGTGAATGAAGGTGGGGATGTTGCCGCGCAGATCGAGCAGCGTATGCAGTTTGATAGCGGCCTTGGCCGTGCGGAACACCGCCCACGGAAATACCGACAGACACAGATCGATCGTCGTGGTGTCGAGCGCGTAGACGGTTTCTTGCAGATCGACGCCGAAGGACTCTTGCGCATACAACGGTCGGGCAATGCCGATCAGGCTCTGGGCAAAATCGGCATAGATGCGCCAGTCGCGCACAGCGTTGGCATTGGCCAGCGTATTACGAGCCACCGCCGAACGAATCCCGAGATGATAGAGCTTGGAACTTTGTGCGCGCAGACATACTTCGATGTCTCGAAGGCTTTCCCGAAAGGTCAACTGAGCGAACGCCATGCACAGGAATTGATCCAGGCACGAAAAGGACTTCACCTTGAACGCGCCTCGATAGCGGGTGACGCAACGACGGAAGGTGGTCAACGGAAGATGTTGCATCAGCTGCGCAAACACCAGCTTGCCTCGGTTCATCGGCCCCCCCCGAAGATATGCTTCGCAGGGTCGCGGAACCCGCGTTCGGAGTTCAAATCGAGACCAAGGAAATTTGCCGATTATGCGTTTCTCATCATTAACTTACGGAAGGCAAGAGGCAAAACGTTGGGACATTACTG
>CAVQZU010000067.1:0-7347 GCA_963718485.1 uncultured Acidobacteriota bacterium | reverse complement strand
TTCGCGGTCGCGGAAGAAGTAGCCGTCGCAGGTCGCGCAGGTGGAAACTCCGTAGCCCAGCAAAAGCTTCTCCGACTCGATGCCCAACATGCGTGCCGACGCTCCCGCAGCGACAATCAGCGCTTCGCTGTCGTAGGTCTCTTTTCCGGCGGTCGCCTGGAAGGGGCGCTGGCTCAGATCGACCGACGTCACCGCCCCCGAGCGGAACTCGGTGCCGAAGCGCTGGGCCTGTTTTCGCGTGCGCTCGATGAAATCCGGTCCCAAAATCCCATCGGTGAAGCCCGGGAAATTTTCGACCATCGTGGTCAGAGCCAGTTGACCGCCGGGCTCGTAACCATCGAGCACCAGTGGTTTTAGGTCCGCTCTGGCGGTATAGATCGCCGCCGTAAGCCCTGCACACCCGCTCCCGATGATGATGACCTTGTGCACTGATTTCTCCCACACGATTGGATGACCGCGGCTCCACATCGATGCGGCCCTAAAAGGAAAGTCATTGTAACATTCCAGCAAGGCCGTGCCATCACGTCTGTGGGAGATTTGAGCCTGTGAGGCAACCGTCCTTGGGAGATGAATGTGGCCATATCATCCCGCGAAACAAGTCCGGCGGCTACGTCTGCGAACCTGTTCCGGCTACTGAATGAATTCATACTGCTGCTTCTGGGGGCGCTGCTGATTCTGCTCGCGTTGACCCGCCGCGTGGGACTGCCGGCGCGGCCCGCCGCGCTCGTGTTTCTAGGAGTGCTTTTCATTTACTGGGGAGTTCGGGCCTGGATGCGGCGCGAGCCCGAGACTAGCCGTGTGCAGATGCATCTGCGGGCCGGTTCCCTGGTGCTGGTGGGGCTTTTTGTGCTGGGGATTCCGCTGTTGCCGCTGGGGGATGCGAACCTTCTGCTGGGAATTGCGGGATCTGTGCTGGTGCTGCGAGGGATGGTCAGCGCTTTCCTGGTACTGAAGAAGAACTAAGAATCGACGACCGCTGGACGGGAAGACGCTTGCTGAAGCAAAAGTTAGAGAAAAGAAAATGCCGATTCCTCGCTGCGGCTCGGGATGCCGGGCGTGCAGGGGGTCGCGCACAGTGGATCGAAGCGCAGCAGCAAGCGACTGGCCCGGCAGCAGAAGAAGATGGCGCCCTACAGGGCTCCCCTAGGAAGCCTCGAGGCGCCACACGAAATCGCCTTAATTTACTCCCATCTTGCGCTTGCGGTGAAGTTTTACCGCCGAGGAGCGCAACGTTTCAGGCACGTTCTTGTTTGTCGTGAGCTTAACCAGATCCGTTGCGGTGAGACGGGGAAACAAATGCAGAGATACGTCCAGGGGTGTTTTCGGATTATTGACAAGATTCTTTACGACCGCGTAGTTCTTCATGAAGGCGCGCATCATCGAAAGGGCCCGCAACACTTCCGCCGAAAGGTTCGACATCCCCGCAAACGCTTCTCCCTCGACGTCTGTGAGCCGAGGCGATTGCAATACGGCCCGCTGGATGAGCTTGTTCGAGTCGCGAATCAACAGCAGCCGCTCCGAGCGGCCTCCCTTCAACGCCAGAGTCAACCGTTCCACGACGCCCATGTGGGAGACTCGTTGCAGGAGGGTCTCGCGCTTGTGCGGGTCGGGTTCGAAGTCACCGACAATCTCTTCGACCTCGGTGGTGGACATCGCGCCCTTTTGCAGTTCGTCGAGGAGCTCGCGCTGTTCGGCGGTCGGCACGGTGGAGCGCAGAATGGCTTGAACCAGATGCGGGTCTTCGAAGAAGCGATCCAGATTGTCGAGAAGGGCCTGAATTCCAGCCGTGGTGAGATGAGCAGATATTCTCGCCACGAGAGCAGTGGGACAGCCGACGTTGGCGGCGAGCGCGTCGGCAATTCCCGGCTTTGCAGCCAGGTGTTCGGAGCAGTAGCTAAAAAGTGCGGGGTCGGAATCGGCGCGCTCAAGCGCTTTGAGGAAGCCTTGCAAGGGCTGGCTCAGGAGCGCGCTCTGCGCGCGCTCCTGAACAAACTCGTCCGAATCCAAGGCGAGGATTGCGAGCAGCTCGGCTCGGTCTTCTGGCGCAAGCGACATGCTTCCCGAGCAGACCGCCAGCTTTTCATCTTTACGTTGCGGCCTGGGCAGACTTCGCTGTGTTAATGCAAGAGTGGACATGGCTAATCCCTTCTGGGCGGCGCCTTCGCTTCCGAGTCCCCACCACACCACGGCGCGATGGAACTCCAATTTTCCCATGCGGACGCGGTCAGCGGTTTCGCGCGTCGGGTCTAGTGTCCAATGCTCCACGGCATGTCCGGCCGGCAGGTTCTGGTTCTCGGTGACGGCGCTTTATGGCGCGAGCGGAATTTTCGATGGACTCGCCAGCCCACTGCCGGCTAACATCTTCGGGCTCTTATTTGAGGAGGAAACCAATGGCCAAAGGATACTGGGTCACTTTTTACCGCTCGGTCTCAAACACGCTGCGCTCGCTGAATATGCCAAGCTCGCGGGCCCGCCGATTCAGGCGGCTGGGGGACGCTTTCTGGCGCGAGGAACCGCGGCGAAGAGCTATGAGGCGGGGCTCAATCAGCGGTCCGTGGTGATCGAATTTGACAGCGTGGAGAAAGCGGTCGCTGCCTACGAGAGCCCAGCTTATCAAGCCGCGGTAACAGTCTTGGAGGGGGCCGCCGAACGGGATGTCCGGATTCTTGAAGGCGTCTGAAAACCCTCCGGGGAGCGGGCGAAATCCCAAGCTAGCGGCGCGAGTCAGTCGAGGATGCCAAGTCCTTCCTTCCGAGCGAAATGCTGCCGCGGTGACCGTTGGTCTCGGTAAAAGGGATGTTTTTGCCGTTGAGTTCGAGCTGCACACGATTGACATCTGCGGCCGAGACTTCGAATCCATCGCGAGCTTCGAAGAGCTTGGGGTCGTCGGAGCGAAGGTGACCCTTGAACAAGGTTTTTCCGTCGCCCACGACTTTGACGTCGGTTCGCTTGCTGGCTTCAACCTTGAGATGCAGTTTTTCTGGGGACGTCGGCCGGGTCGCGATCGGCACCGGTGCTGCTGTTGATGAATCCTTCGCTGCGGGCTGAGGATTGTTAGGGTTGTCGGAAGGCGCTGCGGCGATGCTGCCGGAAGAAGTGGCGCTCGGCGGGTTAGCGGCTTCGGCGGTCGTGGGGGCAGGTGAATTCGCGACGACGGCTAAAGCGGTGGCCGCTCGCTTTTGCTTATGCCGCGCGTATTCGCGATGGCCAAACCATGCGCCTACAACGATCAGAAGTAGGGTGGCGCAAGCGGCAATGATCGCGGGGCGGTAATCTCGCGGCATTGCTCCGCTTGGCACGGCCGCTTTGTTCTGCGGAATGGCGCCGGTCTCGATCGCATACTCGGCGATCATTCCTTCCTCGTCGAGTCCCAGAAAACGGGAGGTCGCGCGGATAAATCCGCGGTTAAAAGCGCCGCCCGGCAGCTCTTGCCATCGGCCATTTTCAAGGGCTTCGAGGAAGCTGGTCTTAATACGCGTGGCGGCGGCGATTTCGTCAAGAGAAACGCCTCGCAACTCCCGCTCGCGTTTTAGGTGTTCGCCGAAAGGTGTGGAAGCCATCCGCTGCCCGCGACTCAGGAAAAATATTAGGCGTCGCTTTCCACACTGTCAATGACGGGTAGAACCGGTAGCACGATTGTAGAACGATGGTGGCTGGCGGGCCTTCCTCACAACGAATAGAAAAAGGCGGTGACTTCAGTGGCATAACTCTTTTGTCGAGAAGCCTTTCATCTGCCCGAACGACGCGAGATCCGGGCGCAGTTCGACGGCGGAGCGATCAGCAGGGATGCCGGCGGTTTGCGAAAAGCCAACGGAGACCGGGAAGACGATGGGGGAGGCGAAAACTCTAGTACCGACAGACCGGACGGGCAGCCCGGCTGTTCCCCGGGGCTCGTGTATCCAACCGGGGATCTTCGATTGACCGCACCAGCAGGCTGGTTCTCTTCGATCGCTTAGCACGGAGCTCCGAAAGGCGCCGGGAGTCGGCGTTACAAGCCTTTCGCCGTTGGCCTTTTGGCACGGTGGTTGCATTGATCGTTGAGTGAGCGAAAGCGGTTCACTATAATGGCATGTTGGCTGACGAACCCACGTACGCGGATTCCCATTCTGCCCCTGACTCGATGCGAAGATCGACTGACACTAAGCCTTTTTCCGGTGTGGAACGGCGCCGCAATCCGGGTGCTCCCCCGGCCCTGCCCGAACCCACCGAAGTTATGGTCTTTCACGAGCTTGGCAAAGCGCTAACATCATCGCTGCAGCTCGACCAAGTGCTTCGCACCATAATGGAAAAGATAACCGAGGTGCTCCGTCCCGACACGTGGTCTCTTCTACTGATGGACACAAACAAAAACGAACTGTATTTCCAGATCGCCACCGGCAAAGGTTCAGATGCACTCAAAGACGTGCGTATCAAGGTGGGGCAAGGGCTCGCCGGCTGGGTTGCGCAGTCTGGCGAGGCCGTCGTGGTTCCGGATACCGCCAAGGATTCCCGTTTCTTCTCGAAGATCGACGAAAAAACCAGAACCGAGACTCACTCGATCGTCGCAGTGCCGGTGCGTTTTCGGGAGCAGTGCCTTGGCGTGATCGAACTGATCAATTGTGTTGGGCCGGAAGGCGTTTTCAGCCAGCGCGACCTCGCTTTGCTTGAGGCGCTCGCCGATTACGCGGCAATTGCCATCGAGAACGCGCGGCACGTGCAGCGGATTCACGAGCTTACGATCACCGACGACTGCACCAGCCTGTACAACGCGCGGCACCTGAATTTCATGCTGGACACCGAAATTTACCGGTCGCACCGGTACGCCTTCGAGTTTTCGCTGATTTTTATCGACCTCGACCGCTTCAAGCAGATCAACGACACCTACGGGCACTTGATGGGTTCGAAGCTGCTGGCCGAAATCGGAGAGGCCATCAAGGAAAAGTGCCGCATGATCGATCTGGCTTTCCGTTACGGCGGCGACGAATTTGTGGTGTTGCTGCCGCAAACCTCGAAGGAAAACGCGATCGGCGTAGCCCGGCGTCTCCACAAACTGATCCGCGAAAGCCTGTGGCTGAAAGAGCCGGGATTAAATGTCAACATTACCGCCAGTGTAGGGGTTGCTGCCTATCCGACCGACTCCCGCACGAAAGCCGAACTTATGCACCTTGCCGACGAGGCAATGTACTTCGTCAAGAACACGACCCGCGACAGCGTGGCAGCGTCAGGGCAGGAAACCGCCGGCAAGCTGGGCACACCCTGAGGCCGCCCGGCGCTAGCATTGATCCCCAAGACCGGCGAAATCGTTCTACATCGACGCTGCGGCTTCCATATCTTGCAAACGGAGCGATCTTTCTGTGCTCTTCTAGTAGGCGCTTCTGCACGAATCGGTCGTGAACGGTCCGTTTTTACTTACGTTTTCCTCTCCTGTAACATCACATCCGTGAAGCCTTTGGAGCTGCTCGGCCAGGCACTTTCTCGAGACGGCGCGGTCCTCAAACTGATCCGTCGGAGGGATGAATATATCATCCTTGCCAATGGGAAGAGTCTTATGTCGAGCCGCATGCACGGCTCAGAGGAGGCGCTTGCGACCTTCGCCTGCCGACGGGCACGGACGCTCCAGCAGCCTAGGGTGCTCATTGGCGGGCTTGGGATGGGTTTCACGCTACGTGCGGCGCTCGATCTCCTCCCACCGGACGCGACGGTTGTTGTGGCCGAGCTGGTGCCCGCCGTAGTGCAATGGAATCGTGGCCCGCTCGGACCGCTGACCGGACACCCGCTAGAGGATATGCGCGTGCGGGTCGAGATCGATGATGTCGCCGTCACACTCAGTTCACGCCCTGGACAGTTCGATGCAGTGCTGCTGGACGTGGACAACGGCCCGATCGCTTTTGCCGGCTCGAACAATGCCGGGCTCTATGACGACCGCGGAATTGCCGCCGCCCGCGCGGCCCTTACGATGGACGGGGTGCTGGCCGTCTGGTCGGCCCGAGAGGATCGAAAATTCGAGCAGCGCTTGCGCCACGGCAGGTTTGCCGTCGAGGTCGAGCAAGTGCGCGGCCGCCTGAAAAAGGGGCCTCGCCACACGATCTTTCTGGGTCACAAGATTGCCGGGAGGTGAGAGCTCTTGCGCAGTGAATTGGAAACGAATCGGGTACAACGGCAGTTCTTGTTCTTACACTTCCCTAAACCGTGGTGTGAGGCTAACGGATCGCCGCAAGTGTCGCACGACGATGCGCGATGTGCCTTTCGCTTCTGGCTAAGAACCTGCTTTTTTTCTTGTTCTGACATATGCGCCTTTCGCTTCGGAAGGTGGGTAATCGGCCTGCCATTTGACGTTGCTAGAAAAACACGCAACTAAAATCGGCAAGGACCGGTCGGAGAGCCTTGGTTGGTATCCGGTTTCTGAATACAGGGCCTATCGGGCGCGTCGGGGGCCGAATGATCGATTATCCACTCAGCGCGTTTCCTTGCTTCCTCAATAGCGTTCTGCTCGGTTGTAAACACCACGGCCCGGTCTCTGGGAGTCCACGCGAGGCTTTGATCCTTGCCGTTGATCCGATAAAGTGGCCGCCACACTTCATGCGGCGCCTGGTTTATTTGACGGGCCGCCGTGGTTACTGCGAATCCCTTATAGTTGTATTCCACATGCTTATTTTAGCACGTTGTCGAACCCACTCCCCTATACTCGGCTTCTAACCTAAGGTAACGCAGGCTTACCGGGACGGCCTAGGTGCGGAGGCCCGCCCGCGGGGGGGGTGGCATTGCGCAATCAGGAAGCAGCGCGGTATGCGCGCATATCGGCAATGACGGCAGGGGTGATCGTGCTGATCGTTGCGGGTGTGTATCTGCAGCGCGCGGTGCGAGGGGTGCGCGCGCGGCGGGCGGCGCCGGCGACCGTGCCTTCCGAAGTGCAGCAGCAGTCGGCGAATTTTACATATTCGGACGTGGAGCAGGGGCGCACGGTTTTTACGCTGCGTGCCTCGCACGCCACGCAGTTCAAGGAACAGAATCGCGCGCTGCTGGAAGATGTGTGGATCACGATTTACGGGCGCCAGGGGAACCGGAACGACAATATTCACACGCGGGAATGCAGCTACGAACCAAACAGCGGCGGGATTCGCTGCGAAGGGGAAGTGCAGATCGACATTCAGGCAGCAGATGGCGCATCCGGTAAGACGTCGGCTTCGCCCCTCGGCCAGTCGTTGCAGGTAAAGACGCGCGACATCACGTTCAACCGGCAAACGGGGGAGGCTTCGACGGCTGCGCCCGTGGAATTCAGCTTTCCGCAGGGAGAAGGGGCGCGGCGTCGGCGTTAGCTACAGCACGCACGAATCGACGATACGGATCGATCGGGACGTGGAATTCGAT
>CAVQZU010000066.1:0-7144 GCA_963718485.1 uncultured Acidobacteriota bacterium | reverse complement strand
TTTTTTTGGCTGCAGCACGACTGATGGATGACGTGGCCGGTGGCCGGGTGGAAGGATGAATGAGTGACAGGGACAAGGGAAAAGGGAACAGGAAGGTGGCCGGATTCAAAGGCCGGGGAGGGGCTGCGGAAGGGCCACCCCGTCGGCGGCGTCCCAGCAGCACTGCAAAGGATGCCGGCGACGCGGACTGCCGTCGTCTCCGACGTCGCTGCGGGTCCCGGCCACGACGCAGGCGCGCGCACCAGCACGGGCGGGGTATAGAGTTCCGCGCTGGCCAGGACGTCCTCAGAGGGGCCTCGGCCCCCTGCGATCAAGACTGTGCCATCGGGGAGCAGAGTAGCCGTCTGAAGGAAGCGGCCCGTAGTCATGTCTCCTGTGCGTGAAAACGTGCCAGCGGCGGGATCATAAAGTTCCGCGCTGGCGATAGCAGCATTGTTGAAAACCTGCTGCTGGCTGCCGGCGATCAAGACTGCTCCGTTACCGAGGAGGGTGGCCGTATGGCCAAATCGGCCCGTGGTCATGTTCCCAGCGCCGGCGAATGCCCCGATCGCGGGGTCGTAAAGTTCTGCGCCGGAAGTGCCGGGATGACCGAGAGCGCCGTCCTCGGCATAGCCACCGGAAAGCAGGACCTCGCCGTTCATCAGCAAGGTCGCCGCGAACCCGTCCGCCTGGATGTCCCTCGTAGCGCCTGTCAAACTGAACGCGCCGCTTGCAGGGTCATAGAGTTGTTCCGCGGTGCAGCAAGCAACCACCAGGACCCTCCCGTCGGGAAGCAAGGAAGCCTTTTGATCTCCAAACCAAACCACCAGTTGGTCCCCTGTAGGCGAAAACGTGCCGGCGACAGGATCATAGACCTCGGAAGTGGCAGGCAAGGGCCCGGTGAGGTCGTGAGCGATCAATACCCTGCCATCCGCAAGCAAGGCGGCTGCGGAGCCACCTCCCGCCGCAATGGAGCCCCCAGACGTAATCATGTTCCCTGTCCCGGTGAATGTTCCTGTGGAGGGATCGTAAAGCTCCGCGCCAGTTCCGACATTACCCCCGGCAATAAGGACCCTGCCGTCAGGGAGCAAAGTCGCCGTATGCCCAAATCGGGCTGTGGCCATGCTGCCGGTAGCAGCAAAAGTACGCGTGGACATGTCATAAAGCTCGGCGCTTGCTAGAGAAATGAGGCTGCGGACGTGGCAAAGCCCCCGGCAATAAGGACCCTGCCGTCGGGAGCAAGGTCGCCGTGTGCAGAACTCGAGGCGTGCTCATGCTGCCGGTAGGGTGAATGTGCCCGGTGATTGCGCCATCGCCAGTGGGTCGTCGCCGGCTACACTCAACAAGAGGAGGGGCAGCACTAAACTCCGAGCCTTAATTTTCTTCTGATTCAGGTTCACGGCTTCCCCCCAGGACGCTGGTGGCCGAGTATACCATTTATGAGAGTGTCCGAATGACCAAGCACTTGCCGTTGATGTGAGTCAGGCGAGTTCAGATTCCAGGTGTTTGTGTGGCCGGCCATTGACTGTCACGATTTCGCCCAGCGTTACCACCCCATTGAGACCTATGCAGCCTGCATTAGAGAAGGCGCCAATTGTGACATTGGGGTTGGTTCCAGCTTTCGAAAAATCAAATGTGTCCACTTGATACTCAACCAGGTTCTGCATCTCGATATTGAGAGCCTTGGCGCTTACCTGTGCTTTGGATGGATTGACGCCAACAGCGAGCAAAATGGAAATGCCGATCACACTTCGATGCATAAATATCCTCTCATTGGTTCTCAGGCGATAATCGCATTCGACTTGTCTTCCATTCCGCTAACGTCGAAATCGGTTGCGCCCCGTTTTCGAAGGGTTTAGCGCAGTGTGCCGCCGAAACAGCTCAAAGATTTTCTTTGCGCCGCCGCGGGATCTCCTCCGGGTTTCCGCGCCGGCGCGGGGCGGTTTCTCCCCGCGCGATGTTCGGTCTGAGGCCGGATCCCGGTTCAAGGCACGGACACAGGTACCTTATTGCTCGTCCTCCGCTGCCCTTTTGCTCGTCCTCCACTTACTTCTCGTCTCGGTCACTGACGAATATGTAAACGCACTTCGTGCAAAATGGCGCTAAAGGATGCAGAATTAGGTTCTGGCCGACTTGCACGGCGGACACCGCGTACTGGCACTTAGTGACGACTCTGGTTACACGGGCAAAGAATCCATCGGCCGAGACGCCCGAAACGTCCGTAGCCAGCGTATGATCACCGGATAGGAGAAGGTAGAACTGATTCAGCGCTCCGCCCGGAAGAGGGGCAAAGGCAGCCGGTGTCTTGGCATCCGGAAACCGGAAGTTGCCTTCCAGCTTGCCCCCATTTGCACGCCAAGTGAATTTCGCGGTGAAATTGCTGGCGAGCATGGTGAGGTCGGCGGTTACGGTATCATTCTCAAGGGCCCTCCCGTCCGTATCAAACAGAGGGCACTGGGCGACATCAGGTCCAAGTAAGATCCCGCCGTTGCCTATAAGGATGGATGCGGAATCCCAAAGCGGCGCAACTGGCTGCGCGGGGGCCGACTTCGCTCCCACGCAATAAATCAACGGCAAGGCTACGGTGCCGAGACTGTGGAGCATTGTACGGCGAGAAGGCTGCATTCTACTGGCGGACGTCGTGTTTGAGTTGTGACTGGGTGTATTGATTCGCGTTGTCATGATTTGCTCCTCGAAAATTCGTTTAACCTCTGTAATACCTTTTTCCTTGCGACCTGCTAGAAACAAAGACTATTTCCCACACTCACCCCCGGACGATCGCATCACGGCTACTGGATCGCGATGGCCACGGCCGTGCTCGGGACCCAAGCTGCACTCACTTGAATGGCGGCCTCTCCTTTGGCCGTATCCGGCGGCATTCGAAAACTTACTGGGTACCCATCCACCGCACCGGGATAGCCGACCGCCCCCAGCACCTCGGCGGGTTGCCCATTGACCGTTACCTCCACTGGCGAATTGACCGCAGCCGCTGGACTGGACGGAAACGCCTGCCCCGGGGTCGAGGCCGGGATTTGGCTACGAGGCGCAGCCAGAATTCGGAACGTCTCAGGTAGGCAAGTATGGGCCTTTTCGAGAGTGTCCAAATGACCAGCACTTGCCGTTGATGTCAGTCAGGCGAGTTCAGACCAGCTTCCCAGGTGTTTGCATGGCCAAAAACACGCCGTCGAGGGCGTCCTTTTTTGACATCCGATTGAGCGGATTCAAGTGTAACGTCGTTTCTTGTCATCATTACTCATCTCCTCGGTCTTTGGGATCCAAGGTTTGCTTGGAGTGTATTTGAGCTGCATTCACCTTGCGCTCGCCCAGCGCGTCAATACAAGGCCAAAGGTGTAGGAGGATGTTTCATACATTTGCACACCACTGAAAACAGGAGGTATGCTCGGACAATGGCTGCCGCGGAATTCGAAGTAGAGGCCGCGCGACGGCAACTGGAACGCGTACTTGCCAGCGCTGCTTTCTCCCGCAATGAGCGTTTGGCCGGGTTCCTACGGTTCGTTGTCGAACAGCATTTGGAGGGCAGGGACGACGAGATCAAGGAATCGGTGATCGCACTCGAGGTCTTCGGGCGGGGGCCAAATCATGATCCCAAACAGGATTCGATCGTGCGAACCGAGGCGGGCAGGCTGCGAGCGCGGCTGGGTGAATATTACGTCGGCGAAGGGAAAGACGACGTGCTGGTAATCGAACTGCCGAAGGGCGGCTATGTGCCCGTATTTCGTCAAGCTGCGGTTGAGCCTGCGACCACCAGCTCCGGCCCAGCGGTTAACTCGCCGCAGTCCGGGCTACGCGGGCGCCTGGAAAAGTACTATTCCGGGGAGATGGAGACCCGCAAGCCCGTTGCCCGAAAGAACTGGCACACCGCCGCAGCTTGGATTGGCCTGCTGGCGGTCGCCGCTCTCAGCGGTTTGACTGTCTTCCAGTCCGCGCGGAAGAGTTCCATACCGCGGCCGGAAAAATCGATTGCGGTGTTGCCTTTCCTGGACCTGAGTCCGACAAAAGACCAGGAGTACTTCTGCGATGGAATGACCGAAGAATTAATATCCGAGTTGGCGAAAAGCGCTGGTTTGCGCGTCGTTGCCCGAACATCGGTTTTTGCATTCAAGGGGAAACCCCTGGACGTGCGGCAGGTCGGAAAACTGTTGAATGTCGCGACCGTGCTGGAAGGCAGCATTCGCAAGGACGGCGATCATTTGCGAATTACTGCTCAGTTGATCGGCGTTTCCGACGGGTACCATTTGTGGGCCGAATCTTACGATCGCGATCTGAAGGATGTTTTTGCCGTTCAAAAGGAGTTGTCCAGTTCAATCGCCGGTGCGCTGCAGGTTAGTCTTGGCGGACTGCCGCCCCCGGTCAGGGACACGTCCAGCCTGGAGGCGTACAATTTGTACCTGCTGGGGCGCTATCACTGGAGCAAGCGGAGCGAACCGGAATTGGACGCTTCGGTCCTCGATTTCGAAGCTGCCGTTCGGCTGGACCCCGCTTACGCCCGGGCCTATGCAGGCCTGGCAGATGCGTACCTGCAACTTGGCAGGTGGGCGTCCAGGGATCCGCGTGAAACGATGCCAAGAGCCAGGCACTATGCCCTCAAAGCGCTAGAACTAAGTGAATCGCTCGCGGAAGCGCACACTTCGCTTGGGGCCATTCACTTGTTCTACGACTGGGACCTACCAGCGGCGCGCCGCGAATATGAAAGAGCCATCGCTGTGAATCCAGGGTACGCAACCGCACACTGGTGGTACGCATTTCTTCTGATGGCATCCGGTCAGTTGCAGGATGCGCGCCGCGAACTGGACCAAGCCTTGCGCCTGGACCCTCTATCCGTGCCGATCCTGGTGGACGCGGCCAGCCTCTATCTCGAATCTGGGGACCAGTCTGGAGCTCTTTCGGTGGCGCGAAAAGCGCTTGAGCTCGACCCCACCTCCACATTCGCTCACGTCAATCTTGGATTGGTACTTGCTGCCCAGAATCGGCTTCCGGACGCCGTGTTGGCGTTCGAGGAGGCTGCAACAGCCGATCCGGAAAACGCCCGGCTTTAGAGTTCTTGGCTGCCGGACACGCCAGACTCGGTCAGCGCGAAGCCGCGGAGAAATCGATCGCCAGCCTTTTGGCCTTATCGAACAGAAAATACGTGGCATGCGAGGTCGCTGCAGCTTATGCGTCGGCAGGTCACTCCGATCAGGCGCTTACGTGGTTGGAACGAGCAGTTGCGGAGCGCTCAACCTGCATTCCATGGCTCCGCGCCGGGCATTTCGGCGGCACCCTCAATCCGTTTCGCGCTCTCGCGGACAATCGGCAGTACCAGGGAATTCTGGCCAAGGCTGTTTCGAATCAATAACGTCCACGGCCGTGTCGGTCGAGTCCGTCAAATTCTGGATAGCGAGGCAGAGGTCATCTCGAGGTTGCGGACACTTACGAGGCAATATTTGCAGAACTGCCTGACTCCTCCGGTCGCCCGGACTTCGGCCAGGCGGTGGTCCGGAACCCAGCGTTCCTGAGCAGCAGATCCCCCCTGGTCGCGCAGCGTTTACCGATGGCTCCGCTCGGTCGAATCACGTCGTACTCTTCGAACAGCGGCGTGCGGAGCGA
This sequence comes from uncultured Acidobacteriota bacterium, assembly GCA_963718485.1. Taxonomy (GTDB): domain Bacteria; phylum Acidobacteriota; class Terriglobia; order Acidiferrales; family UBA7541; genus Palsa-295. The sequence continues at coordinate 1,558 of CAVQZU010000066.1, read as the reverse complement.
GACCATTCGCAACCACGCCGGCACGAACAGATACGCCGCCTCAGCTTGCGCCGAGCCGCTCCTCACCGCCGCCGACCGGCCTTGAGAAGCTCACACTGGTCCGTTTTTCTGACCCGGCGCCAGCGCAACGGATCAACCGCGAGCGGCACTGACCTCGAAGTCGCGACGTCCACGAAGCCGCCATGATGGGAGATCTGGCCGTACCTGAACAAGCGAGCGAGCAATGCCAGGGCGTGCTGCGCCAGCAAAGTGTTAACGAAGCATTCCTGCCTCTCAAGTGCCTCAATCGCACTGCAGCTTGGCTCGTTGTCATCATCAAGGGCTGGATCGACGATTTCCGGGTAGAGCTCAGCCACTGTTCTCAGGCGCGTTCGCGATCGCTTGTTCCTCGCGTTCTGAGGCTCACCCAGCACGAATTGTCCACTCGAATGGCTATTGCCGAGATCGAGCCAGTAGCCCGCAGCGCTGACGCCTTCAGTGCTCTTGGCGATGATGGCGCGTGCCGCCCGCGTGTCCACACAACCCACCACGATGTCCGGGCGCAAAGTCGCTTCGCCGGAGCCGGCATAAGATGTCGCAAGCATTTGTGCAATCAGCGCGCGCGGAATGGCTTTCCAATTCAGTCCCCAGAAAAGGTTGATCCGGTTCACCATGACAACCCCCTTATATAAGCCGATCTCTCCCCGGCTGAAGGGCTGGCGGACACAATTGAAGGGCGAAACCGTGTCAGCGTCCATCACGGTGACATGCAATCCATACGGGTGCCCTTGAACGAGCATCGCCTGGTGGATGTAGGGCAGCCCGCCCATGATACTGGTGCCTGTCCCGCCGCACCCAACGACGAGCAGCCTCACCTCACGATTCAACAATTCTTCGTGCAGTTTGTGCGTCTCCATGCTTTACGTCCAAAGTGCCCCCGTTTGTCGAGACCAGTTCTCAACCTCGATAAGTTAAGTTATGGATCGACAGGTCTGATTTGAGATCCGGGGCGGCCGAAGCCGCCCCCGCCATTCCGGCGCTTGAGTCGGCGCTGGGTCGCATTCCTGCGGAGCCCTATCCTCCGCTCAAGTGCCTCTATTGTAGTCGAACCAAATCCACCATTCTGGCCGAGAAGCGGTAAATTCCGGGGGCTTGGGGGCAGAGCCCCCAATTCACCAAAGGCTCTCTTCCAAATTGGATTCGGCTATGGCGTTGATAGTTGTCGACCGGCGTTTGATACTCCAGAATCTTCCGACATACACATACAGTTTCTGCGTTTGCATGTGTACGCAATGCCCGTGAACCCGCAGCCTGTATCATACACATACACGCCGTCGCTAATATAATTGTCGCTCCAGCGCTTCAGCCGAACTGCAACTCGGGTGCGAATCATCATCGAGCGCGGGATCGATGATTTCCGGAAGAGCTCCGAAACTGCCCGCAGCCGGTCCGCCTTATGCTTGTTGAGGCGGTTCAGGGGCTGTCCCAGCACGAACTGGCCGCTGTCTGCGTTGTTGCCTATGTCCAGCCAGTACGGGATCCCGCACCAAGCGCTGCTAACCGTCTCGTGAATCTTCGG
>CAVQZU010000065.1:0-20380 GCA_963718485.1 uncultured Acidobacteriota bacterium | reverse complement strand
CCTGCTAGTGGCGCATCTGAGTTACCAACCTTTAATTGAAGACCCTCCAAGACCGCTGGAAATCCACCGGGGAATGTGGATTGGCAGAAATTCCTATCGTGTGTACCTGACTCCGGGTGAAACGCTTCATCTTGTGATAGCGCTGAGGAATGCAAACGGTTGCACGGCACCGAACCTACCCCCTGTTGAACCTCCTGAGTCTGTCAGTGTAGCGACCATGAGAATGCTGGGACACGCGCTACCACAAACCATTGGCACCTATCAACTGTTTGACGGAGACTGGCGGGTTGCGGTGACGGTTAGGGGCGACGGCTTCAGAATTAGCTGCACCGTTCTCCTCGGCGTCGAGCGACAAACAGTGGCTGCCTTCAGCGTCGTATCGGGTTAAGCTTTTGACTACCGTTGTCGCCACCAAGGAAAGCATGGAAGCTGTTTTAAACCGTTAAGGCTAACCAAATCAGCTCTGATCGACCTTTTTTTATCGCGGATCCGCTCAATCGTGGTGCCTTTGTCAGAGCAGAACCCTGCGATTACTGGATACCATTGCGCGTCCACCGCATCGCGGTCTTCAAACTTAGTGGCTGGTGAGAGCACATGTCCGATAAGGTCCATTTCATTTGCAAGAAGTATAGGATTCACCGGGCTTCGGGAGTCGGCATCATAGAAAATGCTGAACTGTCTGCTCTGTGCCTCGTTGTACGCGGGAGTAACTTCTATGCTGTAAGACAGCCCGCCAAAGAGCGTCACAAGTGCCCAGCCCTTCTTCATTCCCGCGCTGAGATAGCAAAGCACACTGTGCTGGTACGGAGTGCGAAGCCACGCGCTGGCGATGTTTGGATTGGCAAAAATCCGCACTGGGAGTTTTTTCATATCGTTTTCGTCACGAACCGTCCGGAGTGCATCGAATTGCGATGAAAGCGCGAAAGGAACTCCGTACTGAAAGGCTATGGCTGCCAGCGCGATTTTGGCGGCAACCCTGCGAGCATTCAGGGTGAACGCGAATATGATTTCCTGCGTGTACTCTGCCTCGATCACAATTTCCTTGGGGACTCCTCGCTCAATCAGCTGGCCGCCCTTGGCTCGTTGTCGTTCAGCAAACTTGTCGCAAGCTTCTTTGGTTAGAAAAAAACCTTGCTTGCGTTTCTTGCCATCGTCATCCACGACATCTTTCACATGATCACGCAGCTGTATGTTTCCAGCACCATCCATGAATCCAGGCAGGTTCGTGATGTCGATGCCTCGAATTTCCACGTTTAATGGTGCATTGGGTACCTTGCCGTCCCGATTTTCAATCTTGAGAAGGTTGAGCAATGGTGTGGTGGCGTCTTTTATGGCGGCTTCGGCAACGCCAAAACTATTGTTACAGGTCTTACAGCTTCCCTTGCGGACTTCTAGTTCGCCGCCCATAAAAGCGGGGAAAACGTGCTCATCTGTGAGATCGTGCTCGCTCTTGCAAAAGATGCAAGGCATTGGCTACATCACCCTTTAAGCTGATCCGAAATACTATCACTGTGGCGAAGACAAGGCGAACTGAAGCGGATTGACGCGAGGTATCCGGGCGGGGCGGTTTGAGAATCCAGCGGCTAGCGGCAGCTTTCTAGTGAGTTTAGCGAGTTTATGCGCTGGGTGGATAAACTAGAGTAAACTCGGTATAACAATGGATCGAAAGATAAATCCGTTCGCGCCTGGGGCCGGATCGCAACCACCGGAGCTTGCCGGGCGTGATCAAATTCTAGAGAGCGCAGACATTGCGCTTAACCGTGTCCTTAATCGGCGACCCTCGAAGAGTCTGATTCTAGTCGGTCTTCGCGGGGTTGGTAAGACCGTGCTCTTAAACAGAATCTGGGAAAAGGCCAACAAAGACGGATTTAAGGCCGTTCTCATCGAAGCAAACGAAGACAAGCCCCTCCCCTGCTGTTAATCCCACACCTGCGCCAGATTCTTTATTCCTTGGATGCGATGGAAAATATCAGCGAGAAGGCAAAGCGGGGCCTTCGAGTGCTGGGGAGCTTCATTAAGGGCATCAAGGCAAAGGTCGGAGAGTTGGAACTTGGCCTCGATACCGAACTTGGGACCGCCGATAGTGGCGATTTGGAAGCGGATTTGACCGAACTTTTTGTTGCGGTCGGAGAGGCGGCCGTTGACCGCAAAACAGCAGTCGCCATTTGCGTTGACGAACTTCAATACCTAAGCTCGGTAGAGCTTAGTGCTCTGATCATGGGGGTGCATAGGATCAATCAACGCAGCCTTCCATTAATCTTGTTTGGGGCTGGCCTTCCCCAAGTCATCGGCCTGTCAGGGAAATCCAAATCATATGCTGAACGGCTTTTCGACTATCCAAATGTTGGACAACTGGCCGATTCCGATGCCCGCCTCGCCCTGCAAAGTCCTGTTCGGGACAATAACGTGGAGTTCGACGACAGCGCCATATCTGAAGTAATCAAAGAAACGCAGGGTTATCCTTATTTTCTCCAACAATGGGGACATGAGGCTTGGAACATTGCTACAAGCTCTCCCATTACATTAGAAAACATCCAAACAGCAAGCAGGCTCGCAATAAAGAATCTTGATCAGAGTTTTTTTCGGGTTCGGTTTGACCGGTTGACTCCACGCGAAAGGGATTATCTCTATGCGTTGGCCAAACTTGGCTCTGGAAGCCAGCGTTCAGGAGACATCGCAGAAGAATTGGGTGCGAGGGCCCAATCGGTCGCGCCTATACGGTCGAGCCTTATCAAGAAAGGGATGATTTACAGTCCGCAATATGGAGATACAACATTTACCGTTCCGCTTTTCGATGCTTTCATGCTGAGAACGATGCCAAAAGACGCTTAACCTTTCAGGCTTTGCCCAAGTTCAGAATAAAGCGCGGCCCTGCCGCAGTTTCCCGCAGCAGGCCGTCATCGTTCACCGTTTGGACTCAGTTTCGAGTGACCAACAAACCAAGCCCTCTGTTTAGCATCAGCGAACCGATCCACGCATCAAGCACGTTTTGGTGTTCACACTTCCAGAAGTGGGCTTCCTCGGTGAGCGTGGACGTGTCCGGGTAATTGTCTGCCGCTTCTCTAGGGAAATGCCGCTTCAGGGAGAATTCAACGACGATTGAGCGAAGGGGAGCGCTTGACTGAACCAAAGCGGATTCCAAGCTAGTCCCGGGTGTTCTCGCGGCGTACCCTCGCCATAGTTGGGCGCTAGATCGCCACAATCGAGCATTGCGCAAACTTCCCAATGAAGACGGTTCATTGCAGCGAGCACGACTGACTTTTCTTTTAGCTGGGTGTCCGACATGATGTTTCCTCTCTTTGTTGGTTTGTACTGCAAACTGTCCGTGCTCTAATGTGTTACTGAAATGAAAAAAGCGAGACCGTGGTTGCAAGCGCTGGGAATAGTCCTAATGATTTCAGGGATAATCGGACCTAAGGGGGTTCATCCTTACCCGATTATCCGATGGAACCCCACCATGTTTTTCGCGGGGGCGGCGATTCTGTGCTTGACGTCCGTGGGAAAGAAGCACAACGGAAACGAGGACGGTCCAAAGACCCGATCAAGTGCGTAAAAATGGACCGTTTTACTACTACTGAAAACACGCCCGTTACAGCAACTGTTTTCAGATACCCTTTTCACGCAGTTTCCGACGCGCGGCGCCGGAAACTCTACGCGGCCTGTTTCAGCAATTTTCTAACGGTAGCCTCACTCACGCCCAACTCTTTCGCTATGCTTCGTCCTGAACGTCCGGACCCTCCGTGCCAACATCGCTGAGACAAGTCTAGTACCCTTAATTAATGAGTAGGCGAGAAGAAAAAGGCAGAGATGAACGGGAATTCTCTTGGTGATGTTGGTGTTGCCCCTGGGGCTTTGGCTGCCGCGGAACGGAGCGAAGGCGAGCGTCGCGAGCCGCAGCGCAGTGCAGCGGCAGCCAAAGCGGGCGCCGATGTACTGCTGGCCTCGCGGTCGGATCCCGAAGTGGTCGCTAAACCAAAGCGGCGCACCTATACCGCGAGTACAAACAGCGCATCCTGGCCGAGGCCGAGGTGGCTGCCGCCATACCCGGAGGCGTGGGCGCGCTTCTCCGGCGCGAAGGTTTGTACTCGTCTCTGCTGGCCTATTGGCGGCGCGAACGGGCCGACTGCATCCGCGAAGCGCTGACCCCGCGGAAACGCGGACCGAAGTCCCAGCTCCATCCGCAGGACGAAGATCCAGAAGCTGCGCCGTCAGAACGCCCGCCTCACCGAAGATCTGCGTAAGGCGCACATCATCATCGACGTCCAAAAAAAAGTGGCTGCGCTGTTGGGGAATCCGATTCCGGATCAGGACCCCGAGGAGAAATCCTGATGGCTGCGGTCACCGAACTGGCGGTGGACGTGGGCACAAGCGCTGCTTGCCACACTCTGCTGGTGCCTCGCGCTTCCTATTACCGGCAAAGACGTGCCGCTTCTTTCCCGGTGGTGCGCACGTCGCGACCTCCGTCGCTACGCGCCCTGCAGCCGGCAGAACGCGAAACGGTCCTGGCGCATCTTCACGCCGAACGTTTCCAGGATCGCTCGCCAGCCGCGGTCTATGCGACGTTGCTCGATGAAGGGGAATATCATTGTTCGATTCGAACCATGTATCGCTTACTGGAACAGCGTGGCGAGTCCCGCGAACGTCGCGATCAGTTGCTTCATCCGCCTTACCAGAAGCCCGAGCTGATGGCCACTGCTGCCAATCAGCTGTGGAGCTGGGACATCAGCAAGCTACTGGGACCAGCGAAATCGACCTATTTTTATCTCTACGTGATCCTCGACGTCTTCAGCCGCTACGTGACCGGCTGGATGGTCGCTTATCGCGAAAGCGCGGTGTTGGCCCAGCGCCTGATCGGGGAAGTTGCAAAAAACAATGCATCCAGCCCGGCCAACTCACGCTCCATGCGGATCGTGGCACGTCGATGAGGTCCAAACCGGTAGCTCTTTTGCTGGCCGATCTGGGTGTCACGAAAACGCATAGCCGGCCGCACGTCTCTGACGACAATCCCTTTTCCGAGAGCCACTTCCGAACTCTGAAGTATCGGCCGGAGTTCCCGGACCGCTTTGGGTGCATCCAGGACAGTCGTGCTTTCTGTCAGAGATTTTTCCGGTGGTACAACCAGGAGCACCGTCACTCTGGCGTGGGCTTGCTGACGCCCGCGATGGTTCACTATGGTCAAGCTGAAAACATCCTGCGGCAACGTCAAGAGGTGCTCGATGTGGCTTACCAACGTCACCCGGAGCGTTTCGTACGAAGCGCTCCCAAACCACCTCAGCTTCCCAGCGAGGTCTGGATCAACAAGCCGGTTCCCACTCCGAAACCGCTGCCTACTTTGGAAAAGCGAAATGTGTCTGAGGAGTGACAAAAGCGGGGATGCTGTCGGTCGACCGAGTGGACGATCGTCGTTCCTAGGCGTTCCTAGCGCGAAATTTTCTTGTGGAAACTGGGCAAGACACGAAAAACTCACTAAATTTCGTGAGCACCTGTCTCAACGTCGTTGACACGCGCCGGAACGCGATAGCGCGGCAATCTGCGCGGGATCAGCGGTAGCTGGGACGGCCAATCTTCGCACCACGTGCTTTCGCAGCGGCCATTCCTGATTTCGTGCGGCCAATAATCAGCGAGCGTTCAAACTCAGACATCGCGCCGATAACGTGGAACATCAAGCGGCCCTGTGGTGTAGACAGGTCGAGGTTGTCAGTCAAAGACACAAACGCGACGTTCATAGCCTCAAACTCTGATAGTGCCACTACCAGATGCTTGAGCGAGCGTGCGAAACGATCTAGCTTCCACACGATCACAACGTCAAACCTACCCTTGTGGGCAGCGGCCATGAGTTTGTCTAACTCCGGGCGCTTTTCCTTCGATCCGCTGACACCCACGTCAACAAACTCACATACCAGTTCCCAGCCACGAGTAGCGACGTACTTCCGTAGCTCGTCCAGTTGCATCGAAACACTTTGGTCTAGCGTGCTCACTCTCGAATAGATCGCTGCTTTCATCGTGTTGTCTCCGGGGAAGATCGAGAAGTACTGCTAACCAGTCCCGGCATCTATCGAGCAGTTCTTATCAAGCCAGCCTTAACAACCGCGTCCGGTAACTGTTCCGCCCGTTCTGGATACAGTCAGCCAGCCCAATTCCTTAGCACCCTCACTGCCGGGTTTTAGTTGTTAAAGAGCAATCGTGACTCGCAAGGAATCACGCGAAACGAACGCATGATGCACTGCGCACAAAAGGCTGTCAATAGGACTTATTTACCATATATATAACTAATTAGTTGTCTAGTCTTAAAGATGGTTTGGTGTAGGTAATAGTGTAGGTAACCAATGTCCATAGGCTTGTGATGGCATGGTCCAGAAAATTGGACAGACGCGGCGTCGGTGTGCTGGAAGTTTTTGCGCTGGAAAAACATCGAGGTCACGCAACGAGTGGGAGCCGATTCGCTTCGGCTCCCGCGTGCTGTTTTGCGCCTAGTCGGTAGACTCGCATGGTACAAGGACAGGATCTTCCCCATCCCGCGCGGACCACGGCTCCCAGAGTAAGTATCCCTCTCGAATCCGGTCGTTGGCTTTTTCTAGGGGCATCATTGCGACTGTATCCGCATGACCAGGGCGCCACACCGTGTACAGGCCGTAACGGTGAAGCAACCTCTTTACAACACGGGAGAGAAAATACTCCGCGTCATTTGGATCTTGGTAGTACTTGAGGCAGGATCGTGGTATGTACTCCAGAACGTCATTAAGGGACCCCCAGCGTAGTTCTGACCCCCAGCGTAGTTCTCCCCCGTGTTCTTCCCCTTCCTCCCTGTATATTTCACGCGCGACGATATTTGCCATGCATTTGTCGCGGACATCTTCTAGCCATGGCTTGATGTCTTTGATTGCCATTGCTCTCTTGTCCTTTCACTATGAAGTCTAAAAACAGTGGCAGCGTATGACACCTTAAAAAGATTGTGAACTGTCCACGTAGACAGGTGTTAGGCCAGTAGGGACAGTAATGGGTGTAAGAGACTGAAATTTTTTTACGCGCGGGTGGCAGAAACTTCGACTGCACACTGTTCAGTTTTACCCCCGCTCTGCGGTATGAACACAACCACAACTGATGGGAATAGAGCGGAATTCTTCTGCCCGCTGCGGTTCTTAATTGCACAGCGCTCGGTTATTGACCAGTGGTCGGAGGTACCCTTGACAACCACGTGCTAGACGCCGACAGTTCGCTCAGTGCCCAGAAGAATCCTAGACACGCCGTTGACCGAGCAACAGGAAGATCAGCTCATTGCGGACTGGACCGCGTGTCGCCTGAAGGGTGAGGCGCTCCAGGCCGAAATTGATCACGCAACCTGTAGCCGTCTTTTTGACGATCAGGTGAAGCTTTGGCAGGAAGTGAAGGTCCAGGGAGACAAATGCCACAAACTCTTGGTTGAACTGCGAGCGTGCCGCAAAGCTCGGCGCGAGATCAAACTGCCCCCCCCTTTAAGCCCCGTCTACGCAAGCATCGCCCCTGTAGGCCACGTTTTCACGCGGCCCACATCGGTCTAAACACCGTTACTTTCTTACCAGCTTCGCCACAAAGCGTTCGATATCGGCGGGCCGATAGCGTACGCGGTTGCGACTGATACGGATGACGGGTAGGCTCCCGTCTTTGACTCTCGACTGGACGAACCATTTGGACAGACCCAGGAGTTGGGCCGCTTCTTTCGTTGTTAAAAGCTTTTCCACTATTTTTCCCTTTGTTGCTTCTTTTTGATGGCCGCAATTCGCACGGCTAGCTGCTTATCCCGTCGCAGTTTCAATTGCGCGGGTGTCTGGTTTTTGGTGATGCTCACGCGGCCTGCTTGTCTTTGGCTGCTTGCGCGGCCAACTGGGAATTTACGCTCGCTTCGATCCTGCTTTCGAGCGTTTCGACGGGCTTGTTAGCGGCGGCCAACTCCGCTTTCTCTGCGGCTGCGAGGCGAGCAACAAGCGCTTGCTGTGCGTCCCAGCTTTCGGCCCTACTACCAGGGGGCAGATTGAGTTTTTCGCAGAGGTAGTTTGACAGCGGTACGGACTTGTCTTCCGGCTCGACTGGTTTGGGTTGTGGCAGAGGCTTCAGATCGGTTTCGGGCAAATACCCTCTGGCCGACGCGCTGATCTTCGCTAGCCTATAGCGGCTAGGATTTTCTGCGGCCAACCTTGCGGCATTGTTCTTGCTGTCTGCGGATTTATCGACAAAGAGTTTCCGGCACTCAGCGTCGCTTACAGCTTGCATCGCTAGGATTTGGTCCTGAGTGAGAACACCGGCCACTTTCTTCTTGGGTAGGTCGCGTTCTGGAATGAAGTAACCAGAACCGCCAAGCCCATCTTCAGCGGCTTGAGCCATGATTAGGCGGTATTCCGGTAGATCGGTTTCATGGATTTCCTGCATAAGCTTTGAATTCTTGACCAACGCCTTGATTTGATCCTCTGAATATTTTGCTGCTTTCCGTGGGTCTCGCGGCATTCTACGTTCCTACACTGCTGGATTTGACTGCATGGTCCTGCTTACAAACTTGAAAGCTGGGACATCCCACTCCAGCGGGACATCCCAGCTAGCGCGGCTTGAACACGGCGAGTTAATCGTCCTATGCGACCTGGAGTTACGAGCATTCAGCGCATTCAGTCGATTCATCGCGTACGCATGACACACTAGGGCGAGTCGCCAAACTATACCCAGTGGATCCCACGCCCCGCGCAATCACCTTGTGTAAGCCTCTCTTGGACCGGGATCGAGATCACCGGCCAATATCGAGCCGGGGGACGAGGAGGACAATGGTCCGGTTCCCCCGGCTGGTTATGGTAGCGAAGTCGCAGGACATGGGGAGACCACAGCCCGCGCCATCGCTAGACCAACTCAATTAGTAAAAATCTCCCCGCTAGCTAAACGAAACTACCGATTCGATCACCGGCGAACCGCTACTGACCCTGAAGAAAGTCGCTGCAATGGCCGGTGTACCTACCGTGCTAGTCAGATGCCACATCGCAGACGACGCTATACGCGGCAGACTTCAAAAAATGCACCTCCTGATTCCGGTGCAGATCGTGGACGGCCACATCATGGTGCGTGAGAGTGACGCGCGGAGGTTCGCAGACAGCAAGCCGGGATCGACGCTAGCGGTCCGGAAGTGGCTGAAGCGGTACGCGGAAAGGGAGTCAAAGACTGTCGATATTGAAAAGCTCACCCAAGGGCTACGGTCGGATGAGATCGCAGCGGTGTTAGAAGAGATCGACCGGAAACGGAAAAGGCACAACAAGCGGGCTAACCCCGTGCTATCGAATTTTACCAACGTAAACTTCGATTCGCGAAAGGAAACAGACTCCGATGGCGACTGAGTGCAGGTGTTCTTCCGAACTTTGTGAGCATGAGCCGCATGAATGCGGCGATCCCGTCACTCACCCGTATACCATCCTAGACGGAGAACAGGCACAAATAGGCGTCTGCGATGAATGCTGGGAGACATTCAAGAAACACAACCAAGGCTATGTTCCTGAAACCGGCCCGTAGCTCAAGGCTTCCAGAGCATTCCGACCGGAAGATCACGGCCCGTAACCCAAGTGAATGGCTAGGATGCTTAGGAAAGCATGGGACGGGGCAACGTAGGTAGCGGACAAAATTCGTAGTTCCGGGGTCAGAGTGCATAGTGTGCAAACATTAGAAAAGACAGACGTTAGCAGAGATATAACAGAGGCAGTGCCAGAGTGTCGAACACGGTGTAAACGCTGACTAGACTTTGCATACTTTTGGAGTGGACGTAGCAGGCAACATAATATCCTAGCAGGCGATGCCCGTGCCGATAACTGGTTTTGAACCATTTTCGCTTCAGACTGTGACTTTAGCAAAGGGCCACCCCTTCGGGGTGGTTTCGCGAACCAGAAACTCGGCCAGAGAGCTCGGTGCTTGTGGAGCGCTTCGGTCAAGTTAAAATCTGAGCCACAACCTAGCTCGGCAGTTAAGGCCGTTTACCCACTGGAGCATTCTTGCCCGAACTTTAGCATGGCCCCGGTATTGGCGATTGCGTAGATGGTGGCGGCTTTTGTCCTGGAGAAGGACAAGGACCTGACCCCGCTGGAGAGATTGTGTGAGTTTCGTCACCCGGGCCGAGCTACGTTGAATCCAACGTTCGACAGGATAGCGATGAAGCCCCACAAACAGGAGCAACAGGAGAAAGCATCAGGCCGCCCGGCGCCGGGTGGCTGGCAACAGATGAACCGAAAGCAGCGACGGGAATGGACGCGAAAAATGCAGGCCGAAGAGGTCAGCTTGCAGGTAATCCATCCCGACGCTGCGGGGATTGACATTGGCAACGAAGCACACTACGTGGCGGTGCCCCCAGTCCGGGACAGTCAACCCGTGCGGCGCTTCGGGTGCACCACGGCGGAGCTGAAGGACATGGCGGTTTGGCTGAAGCAGTGCAGAATTCGCACCGTAGCCATGCAATCTACGGGAGTGTACTGGATCGCTGTCTACGATCTTCTGGAAGAGGCCGGCTTCGAAGTGTATTTGGTGAATGCGCGGGAGACGAAGAATCTGCCGGGGCGCAAGAGCGACGTGCAGGAGAGTCAATGGCTGATGAAGCTGCACACCTACGGGCTGCTGCGGAACTCATTTCGGCCGTCGCAGGAGATTCGAACGATGAGGACATACTGGCGGCAGCGGAATGACGTGGTCCGTTCGGCGGGCCGGCACATCCAGCGGATACAGAAGGCACTGACGCAGATGAATCTCCAGTTGGCAAACGTGTTGAGCGATGTGAGTGGAGTAACCGGGCAGGCGATCATCAAGGCGATTCTGGCAGGAGAGCGAAATCCGCGGAAGCTGGCCGGATTTCGGGATAACCGGGTGAAGGCGAGCGCAGAAGAGATCGCGCGTAGTCTGGAGGGACACTGGCAAGAAGATCTGCTGTTCCAGCTGAAGCAGGAACAGGATGGCTATGAGTTTTGCCTCAAACAGATGGCCGAATGCGATGAACAGCTGCAGCAGTATCTCAAACAGAGGGAAGATCGGAGCGCAGGAGCCAGTCTGCCGGAAGAGAAGCGCAAGGAACGGCTCCGGAAGAAGAAGGAGAACAAGCCGCAGTTCGACCTGCGGGCGGAACTATTTCGCATGACGGGGACGGACCTGACGCGGATCGACGGGATCGATGTCAGGACCGCGGCGACGGTGATCAGCGAAGCGGGATGGGACATGAGCAAGTGGCGGACCGAGGACCATTTTGTTTCCTGGTTGCGCCTGTGTCCGGACAACAGAATTAGCGGGGACAAGGTTATCGGGAAAGGGCGGTTGCCGACGAATAACCGGTTAACCGTAGCACTCAAGATGGCCGCCAGCTGCTTACGCCAAAGCGATAGCTATCTTGGCGCACAGTTCCGGCGATTGAGGACAAGGCTAGGAGCTCCAGTCGCAATCAAGGCCATGGCGGCAAAGCTTGCGCGGCTCGTCTATCGAATGCTCCGTTATGGAATGCAGTTCGTCGATCAGGGCGCGGAGTTCTACCAGGCGCGACATCGCCAGCGGGAGATCAACTCCCTCAAGCGCAAAGCCGCCTACCTGGGCTTCCAAATCACCCAGGCCACCGCCGCTTGAGAGAGAGTTTCTGGAGAGTGTAAAAAAGGCGTGCTAATGTTTGGCGGCCTACAGACAGCGGTCTTGCAGGACGGCTACAGTCCTGCGCTTGGCCCATGCCACTCCACGTTTGAGGCGCGAGACGGCGCGTCGCCAGTTCACCAAGACCGGTAACCGAATCGACCCCGCCGGGAGGCCCGTCCGGAACGAAATCCTGCTCTCGATGCCCGATCACGAGTATGAGGCGGCACTGCCACATCTCGAGTTTCTGAATCTGCCGCATCATTTAACCCTCCATGAACCGAATCGCAGCATTGAATACGCATATTTTCTGAATCGGGGGTTGGTTTCTCTGGTGGTGGAAACCGCGGACGGGAAAACCGTCGAAGTGGGGGTTGCTGGGAACGAGGGGGTGGCGGGAGTCCCTTCCTCGGTAGGGCTGAAGAAGAGCCCGTTGCGTGAAGTCATTCAGATCGCGGGCGAGGGATTCCGAATCGCAGTTCGTCCTTTGCAGAAAATCCTTATGACGACCCCGGAACTGCGGAACCTCCTGAGCCGTTACGCCGTGATACAAGGATTGCAATTTTCGCAGACCGCGGCGTGTAACCGACTGCATGAAGTGGGACAACGGCTCGCTCGGTGGCTTCTAATGGTGCAAGACAGAGTCGATTCCGGCACCCTGCCGATCACGCATGATTTTCTGGCGACGATGCTCGGGACCGATCGGCCGAGCGTTACATTGGCGGCGGGCAGCCTGCAGAGAAAAGGGGCCATCGAATATACCCGAGGCGCGGTGAAAATTTTGAGGCGACAGAGACTCGAAGCTGCTTGCTGCGAGTGTTACCAAGTAATGCGGCGGCTCGGAAACAGCTGAACTCCTGATCTTCTAAGAAGTAGCCTCCACCAAACGAACTCTTATGCAGCGACAGCCCGGAGTGGATCGAACTAAGATGGCGCCCTCAAAAGGCGCCGCTCTAACCCACCCAAGCTCTTCGGGTTCGGTCAGGGCTGAATGATTTGATTGCGGAGCGCGTAGCGCACAAGCTCGCTGACCGTGTGCACCTGTAGCTTGCGCATGATGTTCGCGCGATGCGTGTCCGCAGTCTTGACGCTAATGCCAAGAGTGGTCGCCACTTCCTTGCTGCTGCTTCCCTCGGAAATCAGGCGGATGATTTCCCTTTCGCGGGTGGTGAGGCGGTCCTTCAAGGTGTCAGTGCCGTTGGTGAGTGAGGCGGGTGAAGCGCTCAGGTTCGTGAGCATAAGTTCGGTGGCGTGAGGAGTGAAAAAGGGCTTGTGGTTTGCAAGCGCCTCGACCGCGAGGACGAGGTCGCGGTCCGAATCGCTCTTTACGATGTATCCCCGGACGCCCGCCTCGAGAATTTCACGGATCAGCTGGTCGGAATAATGCATCGACAGCATCAGAATTTCGGTTTTCGGCGAATGCTTACGAATCTGCCGCGCCGCCTCAAGGCCGTCCATTTCCGGCATGCTGATGTCGAGGATGGCCACGTTGGGCTTGAGATCCTTCGCCTTGTTTACCGCCTCGGCGCCCGTGTGAGCTTCCGCACAGATTTCCCAGCCGGGACGGGTTTCAAGCATGGATTTCAGCCCGCGACGCATCAGATCGTGGTCGTCGGCTACTAAAATACGTAATGCAGTCATCAAGAAAACCTCCCTGGGTTGCTAATCAGAAAGCCCGAGCGCAGCACCCACGATATTCTCACTTCGACACAACCGATTTGATCTTTTCAAGCAAACTCGACAACGGCTCCGATTTCACCGCCACCATATGGACGCCAATCCTGCTCATTTCTCTTTTGATCTGCTCCGACTCATGCATGGTGAAAGCCACCACTTTTGCTCCTGGCGACACGCGGAGTATCTCGGGCGCCGCTTCCAGCCCGCCCATGACCGGCATGCTGACATCCAGAATCACGACATCGGGGCGAAACTCCTTCGCCTTCTCGATCGCTTCTCTTCCGTTGGCTGCTTCGGCGCAAACCTCCCATCCTGCGCCCCAGATGGCGGATCGCAAGCCCCGCCTGACGGCCTCGTGATCGTCCGCGATCAGGAGCCGCAAGGGTCGGTGGGCTTCGTTCATCTTGCGAGAATTTTCGTCTTCCACATTCTCGCGACCGGAACTCAGAGGCGTTAACAAGAAATGGGCTTCAATGGCTCGCGAGTGGCCCAGATTCTTGATCTCATCGCTTTGGTCACCTTCTTGCAGGCATTCTGACTTCTCTTTCTTCGCGAATCCGGCCATCGGCTGGCTTCTCCAGTCTGCGGCATCTCAGGCTCGTCCCGCTGCTTGACGTCTTGCGCCAACCTTCGTGCGAAATAGCTGAATGGGAAAATAACGATGCGTACTAACCCCATAGAAGACCCTAGGATAGCTAACTGGGCAATACACTGTTTTCCTTAGCCACCTGAGGCGCTTCCTGTAGGTTCTCGGTTTTCGTTAAGTTCTTTCACCGGGCAACGCGCTGCGCGACAGGGATGTGATACCATGCCCAGGTAGCGCCCGCACAACATCTTACGAGGGTCCTGCGGTACTTCTCTCTGTGAGAATCACTACACTTCTTCTGGGAAGCTAAAACGTGAAAGCAGGGAAGGAAACTTGACCACTCCATCATTATGGGCCATCCCCCTGGGCGGGCTTGGCGAATTTGGCATGAATATGCTCGCCCTGCGCTCAGGCGACGACATTATCGTCATCGACGCGGGATTGATGTTCCCCGAGCAAGAGCTGCTCGGGGTGGACATCGTCATCCCGGACATCACGTATCTGAAGCAGAACAAGCGCATGGTTCGTGCCATTGTGCTGACCCACGCGCACGAAGATCATATCGGCGCGATTCCCTACATTTTAGGCGATCTGAACGTTCCCATTTACGGAACGCAGTTCACCCTGGCGCTGGTTAGAAAGAAGCTGGAAGAACACGCGCTTCTTGATTCCGCCAAGCTGCATGAGGTTGAGCCTGGCGAGACGACGACGCTTGGGCCGTTCCAGATCGAGTACCTGCACGTAACTCACAGCACCATTGATTGCGTGGCGCTGGCGGTGCGAACGCCGGTGGGCGTGATTATTCACACGGGCATTTCAAAATCGATCCGACTCCGGTGGATGGAAAACCGTTTGATCTGCATGCCTTCGCGCGATACGGGCAGGAGGGCGTGCTCGCGCTCTTCAGCGACAGCACCAACGTCGAACGTCCCGGATTTACGCCTTCCGAGAAGGCTGTGGTGGTGCGGCTGGAAGAGCTGTTTCGCGCCGCGCCCGAACGCGTAGTGGTTTCGTGTTTTTCAAGCTCGGTGCACCGCATCCAGCAAGTAATTGACGTGGCGCGATCGGTGGGGCGAAAAATCGGATTTGTCGGCCGCAGCATGGTCGACAACGTGGAGATCGCGCATAATCTTTCGAAATTACGGATACCGGACGGCAGCGTGGTGCGACCGCAGGACATCAAGAGCTTTGACCGCCGAAAGTTGGTGGTGCTAGCCAGCGGGACGCAAGCCGAGCCCATGTCCGCGCTTTCTCGAATCGCCGTCGACAATCATCGCCTCCTGAGCCTCGACGGAAAATGACACGGTTATCTTGTCAGCTCGCATCATTCCAGGAAACGAAAAATCGATCTTTCGCATGATCGACCATTTGTTCCGGCGACGAGTGCTCGTTTATTACGAGAGCGGGCGCGCGGCTCCCATTCACGTCTCCGGACATGCCAGCCAGGAAGAGATGAAGATTCTGCTGCAGTTGGTGCGGCCGAAATATTTTGTGCCGCTGCACGGCGAGTATCGCCATCTGTTTCGCCACGCCGCGCTCGCGGAGCACGTGGGTGCCGTCAGTGGGCAGATTTTTCTGCTCGAAAGCGGCCATCCGCTCGAATTCACGTCTGATGGCAGGGCCTATCAGCGCGATCCCGTTCCCGTCGGCCGGGTGTTCGTGGATTCGGGATCGCTCGAAGAAATCGAAGAGGTCGTCATCCGCGACCGCCGCCACCTGAGCGAAGACGGTGTGGTGGTGCCGATTGTCGCCATCGACAAACACACCGGGCGCATCGACGTCTCCCCGGAAATTGTTACTCGTGGATTTCTCCCCAATGATGACGGGCAAGAGATTCTTGCCAAGGCCCGCGAAGTGATTCTTCGCACGATCGAACAATCCAATCCCGATGAGAAGGCTGATTGGACGGTGATGAAGGAAAAAATTCGCGTCGATTTGAAGCGATACCTTAATAAACAAACGTCCAAACGGCCGCTGATCTTGCCGGTCATTTTGGAAGTGTAGTTCCGGGGTTGCTCTGGCCCCCGCCGTGAAATTCAAACTGCGAACCTACAAGGCTGAAGACTTAGAAAGCCTGTATCAGGTGGATCAGCTGTGCTACGAACCGGAAATTGCCTACTCCAGATCCGAGATGAAAACGTATCTGCGCTTCCCGGGCGCGGAGTGCGTGATTTCGAACACAAAAAGCGGCGAGATCGCCGGGTTTTGCATCGCTGCGCATCAAAACGAAATTGGATATGTGATCACGCTGGACGTGCTTCCGAACTATCGTCGATTGGGCGCCGCCTCAGCACTGGTTGCGGAGATCGAGCGTCGGCTTGCGCGCGAGCAAGTGCGGCAAGTGTGGCTGGAAACGGCAACCGACAACGAGGCCGCGATTGCCTTCTGGCAAAAGCACGGATATCGTAAACGTGGCGTCCGCAGGGACTACTATCCTGACGGGCGCGACGCTTACACCATGCGAAAAGAGCTCGAAGGTCCCGTGCTGGACGCCCGGGCATCTGGCTGAGATTCTGTCTTCTATGCTCCGGGAGCCGCTTTGAACGATTATCTACTGTCCTTGGTGCTGGGAATTGTCGAGGGGCTTACGGAATTTCTGCCGGTTAGTTCGACAGCCCACCTGCGGATCGCGGAAGCACTGCTTCACGTGAGCCTCACCAGCGGCTACTGGAAGATGTACACCATCGTGATTCAGTTGGGCGCGATTCTCTGCCTGCCGATCTACTTCCGCGAGCGCATCGCCAAGTTTCTCTCCACGTTTCCGCAAGGCGAACACGGCGACCGTACGGCATTAACCCATCCGCTGGGGCTGACGGCCGTTGCGTTTGTCGTTACTGCCGTTCCTGCGTCTTGCTTACCAAGATCATTGGTAAGCACCTGGAAAGCCTCGACCTGATGGGCATGTCGCTGCTGATCGGCGGAATTGTGATGTGGGTGGTGGACGCGTCAAAAGGGCGTTGGGAAGGCGCTGGTCCTGCCGCTCCCGGCAGCCCGATAAAAATTTGGCACACGGAAGACATGAACCTGTTGCAGGCCGTCTGGATCGGAGCGTGCCAGATTCTTTTGGCAGTTTTCCCGGGAACCTCGCGGTCGATGTCGACGATTGCCGCCGGCCAAATCGCCGGAATGTCTCGAGCGTCGGCGCTCGAGTTTTCCTTTTCCTTTCGATTCCGACGATGGTCGCCGCGACCGGCTATGATTTGCTCAAGTCACTTCGCGGTACGGATGAAAATCCCATTGGTGTTTCGCGGATCGACTCGCACGGCTGGGTTCTACTGGCCGTCGGATTCGTGGTTTCGTTCATCGTGGCGTATGGCGCGGTGGCGTGGTTTATGGCGTGGGTGCGGCGGCGGGGGTTCACTCCGTTTGCGATTTATCGGATTATCGTGGGGGCGGCGGTGCTGTTTTGGGGGTCGAAGCTCGCCGGCGGCTAGTCAAGTGCGCTTGGCGAATTCCGTCACGTCATCGTGCTCCGGTTCGATATCGAGTCACGCGCGACATCGGTGTTCGCGTCCGGTTAGCGGTCTCACTTTGAGGTGCGGTTCGCTCAGCGGTTAGAGCATCCGGTTTATACTCCGATCCTGGCTTGCACGCCGCTACAACTACATCCACGTGGGCGCATGCTGAATTCCTGCCTTTTCGATTTGTCGAATCTCCGCTTCTTTGAAGGGCCCCCAATAACTCCGCGACCGTTCGTATCATGAAGTACCCGTCATTACGCTCGACCCGGTCAGCCCACAATGCTCATTGCCTGGCCTTGATTGACACGTTCAAGACCGCGAGAGTAGGAAGCAAAACGAAAACAGGGAGAAAATTTTTTCGCGACGACCCCCGAAAGCAAAGAATGGAGGACGAGGCAGGTATCCGATACTCCGAACTACTCAGAGTTATGAAATGCCGCGCGAGGAAATGCCGCGCGGCGCCTTGGCTCGATGCGCTCGACAATGGAAGCAGTGGGTACGAAGTGGTGTGCGGGATGTGCTAGTTTGCGCCCGTCAGTGTCCGCCACGTGAGGCACCATGTACCCACTGAAAACAGATAATCCGTGCCGCGCCATCCGTCACTCCAAAAGGCGAAACGGCACACCCAACAACCAGCAGAATTGAGGGTTTTATGTCGGCCGGTCGGCCGCTTTGGGCAAAAGCCGTTCGAGCATCGACTGGAACCGCGGATGACCGCGCAGCACGGTAAAATCCGGGTCGTTCTCAACCCATTCTTTGTGTGTGAATCCGTTGTCGATCGACTTTTCGAGACAATCCAGCGCCCGTTCTTTTTCGCCGAGAAGGCTGTACGCGCACGCAACGTTGTAGAGAATGGCGCTTTCCTCCGGATCTATGGCCATCGCGCGCGCGGCCCACTCGAGGGCCCGCTTGGTGTTACCGGCCACAATCAAAGGCCCCGTCCCCAGATACAAGGCGCGAGCGTCCTCGGGATACATCTCCACGTGGCGTTCGACGAGGCGCAGAGCTTCCGCGCTGACCCTCTGCGCTTCGTGGCGGCGCCCGATCGTCTTCAGACAACCCGCCAGATGTATGAGCGATTGGTAATCGTCAGGATTCAAGCGGCTGGCCTTCTCAAAAAGCTCGGCGGCCTTTTCCATTCGCCCTTGCGCAAAACACATTCGTCCGTAAAAGTAACAGGCTTCAAACAGCACCGGATCGAGGCGCATCGCGGTCTCGAATTCCTTCTCGGCAGCCTGATAATTCTTGCTCAGAGATTCCGGAAGTCCGCGAGAGGCGTGCGCTTCCGCCGAATCGGGGTCAAGTTCCACCGCGCGGCGGCTTGCCGCCACGGCTTCCATCAAATCATCGGGGTTTGCTCCCCAGTACATGAATAGGAACGAAGAGCAATCCGCGACTCCAGCGAAAGCACGCGCGTAGCCCGGGTCGATAACGGTAGCGCGCGCAAACATCTGGCGTGCGAATCCCAGACCCTTGCGCCGGAACTGGTAAAAAACCTGCCGCCCGCGCAGGTGTAGTCATACGCCTGCACCTGGCTGGTGGGCACCTTTTCGATTTCGCGCTTCTCCTGCTCGGTGAGCATCACGCGCAGAGCGCGGGCGATGTTCTGTGCGATTTCGTCCTGAATCTCAAAAACGTCTTCGATCTGCCGGTCGTAGCGCTCCGCCCACACCGAATGCCCGGTGCGCGTGTCTGCAGCGAGCGTAACCCGCAGGCGATTCCCGGCGCGGCGAATGCTGCCATCCAGCACGTAGGCGGCGGCCAATTGCTGCCCGATCTGCGCAGCCGGAAGAGGCTTATCCCAAAACGAAAAAGCGCGGAACGGGGAAAGAGCCGAAGCTCCTTAATTTTGGAAAGTTGGGTGATCACGTCTTCGGTCATGCCGTCCCGAAAATAGGCGTTCTCTTTGTCATCGCTAAGGTTCGCGAATAGAGTACGGCCACGGTTTTTTCCGCCGGCACCGGAGCAGCTTCGACGCGTCGAAGCCCGTCGACTTCCTTAATGGACGCGCAGCGATGTCCACCGATTTGGCCAGGCAGCGGTCGATGAGTTTATCCCACTCCGCGGAGATGTCCGGCAGGAGGGTCCGCAACGGTGCGTGAGGTTTCCGAAGTATGGCGTGAAGAATGTCGACCGATGTTTCACCCTCAAAAGGCCGGCGCCCCGAAAGGCATTTGTCGAGCGCCGCGCCGAAGAAAAAATGTCGCTGCGAGCGTCGACCGGATCTCCGCGAAGTTGTTCAGGGGACATGTAGGGGATAGTGCCGCCGGTGCTGTCCTGAGTGGCCGAGCGGCTGGCCAGAGCTTTGCGGTTTCGCTCGACGTGAGATCGCGTTCCGCGCGGCGGGTAGCCAGGCCGAAATCCAAAATTTTGACCCGGGCCTTTGCGTCGAGCATGATATTCGCGGGCTTGACGTCCCGGTGAATATGCCCGCGGCATGAGCTTCCTGGAGGCCCTCGGAGACTTGGCGGGCAATGTCCGACACTCGCGCCCGATCATCGTGCCGCTATGAAGAATCTGCTTCAGAGTTTCGCCTTCACCAGCTCCATGGCCAGGAAAAACACACCTTCCGATTCACTCACTTCATAAATCGTGGCAATGTTTGGATAGTTGAGGCGGGAAGCCCCTGCGCTTCCTTGAGCAAACGTTTGCGGCATTCCGGATGGCGGTCTTGTGCGGGAAGAAGAATTTGAGAGCCACTTGCGACCAAGTTTCAGGTCCCGTGCGCGATAAACCCGGCCCATTCCGCCTGCCCCTAGTTCGGCCAGGATGGAGTAATGCGAAATGGTCCGTCCGATCAAATTCAAGCAGGGGTATCCGGACAACTGTCATCGGAGCCACGGAAAGCGAAGTCAACGCGAGGCGGCGGAAGAAGAACATGGCCGAGTGCGACGTGGCCCGAAAATAGAACTAGATGAGCTAGCAGCTACCTATGAATTTTTCTCGGAGAGAACACAGATCGTTTGCCGTTTTTCCGGGTTTTCCGCTTGCAAGTTGGCCGCTAACTTGTAGAATCGATTAGGCCGGGCGGTTAGCTCAGCGGTTAGAGCATCCGGTT